>JBEKNP010000024.1:0-52919 GCA_049522695.1 Bathyarchaeia archaeon
TTGGGTTCGCCGTTTTTAAGTGCCGATAGTATGCGTTGGTCAAATAAGTCCATTTCAGGCTCTAATTAGCGAAATCAGACTTATAACCATTTTTAACCATTTTCGGGACAAACCAGCGCGCTTCTGTTTCAGTATCTCAAATGTCCCACTCAATGAACTCTTTGAATACTTTGGAGTGACACGCGGGGAATTTCTTTGAGAATTCTAATGCTTCAGCGAAATTCATGCAAATTAACCCGATTCACACAAGTTTTTGCTACGTGAAATTATTAAAACGTTGTGCGTAAAATAAGCTATAGACATCTTTTAAAAATTGTCAGATCGCGGTTTCTAATCGCATTTTATTGTAATTGGAATGCGCCATAAAAGTGCATAAAGCTAAGCACATCACTTAGATATTAAATCCTAAGGTTGTAATTACTCGCTGGGAAATCAGGCCGTGTTCATTGCATTTCTGCGTCTTCTATCAATCGAACGGAAGGCTACGTTAGCGCCGGCAAAAATTACGAATAAAACCCCGAGAAATTCCAGATAATTGAAGATCCTGTCTATTAAGAGAGACAAGTTCAACAATAGCACAACAGTGGCGATAATGAAGACTGCAACCTTCCCTTTAACGATAACCTTAGGAGACATAGATTCATAGGTCACGATTAAATGCACTACTTGCTCTTACTAATCTCTTTCCAGTTCACTGCAACCAAACGTTGCGAGATCATGGATTAGTCAACTTAGTTCCCTTTTTGAGCAAGTGTCGAAGTTTTTTAAAAAAAAAGAAAAAGAGGTTATGTAGTTGTGGTTTCTGCGGCGTAGAGGATTTTGGGTTTTTCCATTTCTAATCCTAACCCTTCAGCGACGCGGCGACCATATTCTGCATCAACTTTGGCGAAGAGTTTTGTTTGTCGAGTTTGGATT
This sequence comes from Bathyarchaeia archaeon, assembly GCA_049522695.1. Classification (GTDB taxonomy): domain Archaea; phylum Thermoproteota; class Bathyarchaeia; order Bathyarchaeales; family Bathycorpusculaceae; genus Bathycorpusculum. The sequence goes on from JBEKNP010000024.1 coordinate 916, forward strand.
TCTTTGTTAGCGTTTCGGAGGTGAGAAACAATGTTGCCGATGAGGTGGTTTCGATCCTGCTCTGTCATAGCTTTTCGGTATAGTTCTCCGGGTTGAATGAAGTCATCGTTTGGGTAGGTATATCGTTGTCGCCCTGCTTTTCCTGAAACTTCAAACGTTGGTTCAGCGGCTTGAATGTCTGGTTCGGGTCCATTAAAACTGTTGGGGTAATAGTTGGCCGTGCCAATACCGTTTGAGTCAAACCGCATAAAGCCGTCCCGTTCGTAGTTCTTCATTTCTACGCCTTTTGGCCTGTTAACTGGAAGCAGATGATAGTTGGATCCGAGGCGGTAGCGGTGAGCGTCGTAATATGCAAATAAGCGTCCTTGCAGCATTTTGTCTGGAGAAGCAGCGATGCCTGGCACAAGGTTTGTTGGGGAAAACGCGGCTTGTTCTACTTCAGCGAAATAGTTCTCAGGGTTGCGGTTCAGTACCACTCGACCAAGATCCATGGGTGGATAGTCACTGTGGGGCCATACTTTCGTGACGTCGAAAATGTCGAAGCGATAGTTTTTTGCATCTTCTGAAGGCATTATCTGCACCTGAAGCGTCCAGGACGGGTACTTGCCTCGTTGGATTGCGTTGTGAAGATCGCGGGTAGCATGGTCCGGGTCAATGCCTTTCATGTGTTCAGCCTCTTCTCGAGTTAAGTTTTGGATGCCTTGGTCTGTTTTGAAGTGGTATTTAACCCAGAAATAATCGCCTGCTTCGTTGTACCATTTGAATGTGTGGCTGCCGTAGCCGTTCATGTTGCGGAAAGACTTTGGGGTTCGCCTGTCAGAAAAAAGAATAGTTACTTGATGCAGCGATTCAGGTGTCAAAGAGAGGAAATCCCAAAACATGTTGGCGCGCGCTAGTATCCGATTGTTGCCACCTAGCGCGTGCAAAAGGAAGAACCGCATCAATTTGGGTCAAGACTCTACCGGACGCATACACGTTTGGGAGTAAGTGCGGTCCAACTCGTCCAACAATTTTTTTCTGGTAAATTAGTGCTGCTATCCCCCATCAACCCGGAAAGTGGAAAAACCGAACTAAACTATGCGATAAGAATAACTAAGTGCACAAGCAACGGCTCCAAACTCTAACGGGGACGGGAATTGTACTCAAGTCAAAAGCCCATCACCAGCTTCTGGGCGAATCCCCAGTTTTGGAGACTGAAAGTTATTTGCGTTTCCTGAAAAGCTTAAGATGATCCATTTAGCAAACGTATTCGTAGCCTGCTTCCATCAGTTGGCAAACTCCTTGGTCCGAGCGAGCAACTTTTATTGTATTGTTGTCACTAGCTCTTGCTACGACCAGGCGAGATCGAAGCGGTCAAGGTTCATTACCTTGTTCCACGCCGCTACGAAGTCGTGCAGAAACTTCTCCTGGGAGTCCTCACATCCATAGACTTCCGCCAAGGCCCGGAGTTGGGAGTTCGAACCAAAGATGAGGTCGACACGGGTACCGGTCCACTTGGGTTTGCCCGTAGCGCGATCACGACCCTCGAACACGTCTTCGTCCTTTGAGGTTGCCTTCCATGTCGTGCTCATGTCGAGCAGATTCACGAAGAAGTCATTGCTGAGCGTCTCTGGCCGCTTGGTGAAGACACCGTGCAGGGACTGTCCGAAGTTGGCATTCAAGACGCGCATGCCGCTAACGAGAACCGTCATCTCAGGAGCAGTCAGCGTCAACAGTTGCGCACGATCAACCAGCAGTTCCTCTGCCGATACGGCGTATTTGGTTTTGAGATAGTTACGGAACCCGTCTGCAACCGGTTCGAGTACGGCGAATGACTCCACATCGGTTTGCTCCTGCGATGCATCTGTGCGTCCCGGATTGAACAGAACAGTTATATCGTGACCGGCATTCTTCGCAGCCTGCTCGACACCTGCGCATCCACCCAAAACAATCAAGTCGGCGAGCGAAACCATCTTCCCGCCTGACTGCGCACTGTTGAACTCCTTTTGGATTCCCTCAAGGACCTGCAGCACCTTCTTCAGTTGAGCCGGCTGGTTGACTTCCCAATCCTTTTGCGGCGAAAGACGGATACGAGCCCCGTTCGCACCTCCGCGCTTGTCGGAGCCACGGAACGTGGACGCCGACGCCCAGGCGGTTGAAACCAGTTCCGAGATTGACAAACCAGAGGCAAAGATTTTGCCCTTGAGGTCTGCGATGTCCTGCTCATCAATTAGCTCATAATCGACTGCCGGTATTGGGTCTTGCCAGATCAGTTCCTCCGCTGGGATTTCCGGACCGAGATAGCGCGAGCGGGGGCCCATATCGCGGTGGGTAAGCTTGAACCACGCTCGAGCGAAGGCATCTGCTAGCTGATCTGGATTCTCGTAGAAGCGTCTTGCAATCTTCTCGTAAACCGGGTCGAACCGCAGGGCGAGGTCAGTGGTCAGCATGGATGGCGCGTGACGCTTTGACGGGTCGTGCGCATCCGGCACGGTATCGGCGCCTGCGCCATCTTTCGGCTTCCACTGGTACGCACCGGCCGGACTCTTGGTCAGTTCCCATTCGTAGCCGAACAGGTTCCGTAAGAAGTTGTTGCTCCACTTAGTTGGCGTCTTGGTCCAGATGACTTCCAGGCCGCTGGTAATCGTGTCATCTCCTTTGCCTGTGCCAAATTTGCTCTTCCAGCCGAGGCCCTGTTCCTCGATGGGGGCGGCTTCAGGCTCGGGACCCAATAGTGACGCAGCGCTAGCGCCGTGGGTTTTACCGAAGGCGTGGCCGCCCGCGATGAGGGCCACCGTCTCCTCGTCGTTCATCGACATGCGAGCGAAGACCTCGCGGATATCCTTGGCAGCAGCAAGCGGATCCGGGTTGCCGTTCGGGCCTTCCGGATTGACGTAGATTAGCCCCATCTGCACAGCGGCAAGCGGATTTTCGAGGTCTCTCTCCCCTGAATAGCGTTTGTCACCTAGCCAGGTGGTTTCGGAACCCCAGTAGACGTCCCCTTGCGGCTCCCAGATGTCCTCGCGTCCACCGCCGAAACCGAAGGTCTTAAATCCCATCGACTCCAGAGCGAAGTTGCCGGCGAGGATAATCAGGTCGGCCCAGGAGATTTTCTTGCCGTATTTCTGCTTGATAGGCCAAAGCAAACGGCGCGCCTTGTCGAGGTTAACGTTGTCCGGCCAACTGTCGAGAGGCGGGAAACGCTGCGCGCCCCCGGATACACCCCCGCGACCGTCGCCCTTGCGGTAGGTGCCTGCGCTATGCCACGCCATCCGGATGAAGAGTCCTCCGTAGTGACCGTAATCGGCCGGCCACCAATCCTTCGAGTCGGTCATCAGCACATAGAGGTCCTTCTTCACGGCTTCTAGGTCGAGTTTCTTGAATTCCTCAGCGTAGTTGAACTCCTTGCCCATCGGATTGGACAATGGGGAATGCTGGTGCAGAATTTTCAGGTTCAACTGGTTCGGCCACCAGTCTTGGTTCGACGTGCCCCGCGCGCCTGAAGTAATCATTGGTCTCTTTTTTTCAGTCATCTTAAAAATCACCTTAACTCAGACTGCATGTATATGTTTGTAGCCATTATTATTTAAGTATTCTAATTAATTAGATAAAACGTTATTCAATCCTGCAAGAAGTCAAATAGTTATGGATATCGAACGAATCATCGCTAAATTTCATGAGAAAGGTTTCAAAGTCACTCCTCCGCGTCTCGCAATATGTGAGTATGTCCTCTCAAGCAAAGATCACCCGACCACTGATATGCTGTATACAGAAATGAAGAGGAAGTATCCAACCGTAAGTTTAGCGACGGTCTATCAAACACTACATCTACTAACCAATATTGGGCTACTCCATGAGTTAAATTTGAATATTAGAATTTCAAGGTATGATCCCAAAACTTCTTCCCACATTAATATCATATGTAAGAACTGTGGAATGGTTGGAGACTACGAAGCGGAAGATATGGAAAGACTATGGTATAAAATAGTGGAAGGCTTAGGATTCAAACCTATAGGGAAGCGCATAGATGTATACAGATACTGTGACCAGTGCACGGAATCTACAATACGCTCTAGCACGCGCGGCTTGGCAAATGAAGAGAAGAACCGCGCTAAGCTCTAACTAAACGAAGGGTTTGGGACCTGTTTAGGGTATGGGGACAGGCAGCCTAAATCTTTTCCCAGTACGACGAAATAGCAGGAAGGCAGTCGATTGTTAGGTTTGGCAGTTCAGACATATTAGGAGTAAGTCAGGCTCAACTCACTTTTTCCGACACTTTTTCGCTTCATTAAATGGCGCGATTAGCCTCATTTTCCACAACAAAGTCTTTATTCTTCAGAATTTTCCAAAATAGCCTCATTAGGAACACTGTTTTCGAGTTTGTTATAACATTTACTAAACATGGCATTGAAAATCCGTCGAACTCTCGGGTACACTATCAAAACACGATTAAAACGCTACCCTTTCAATCGCATAATGATCGCATTTCAATAGCAAAATGATAGTGTCTGGAAAATGTTTGAACGAGAGTTTGAAGCAGTATACAGGACAGATGCAAACATTTTTTGCCGACAAAACCTTGTTCAATTTTTAACCCGCTCTAACAAAACTATAAATTGAGTTTATTTTGTTAAATTAAGTTTAAAATAAGCCTTAATTTATGGTGCGGAAGTGGGATTTGGACCAATATGTTTATATGAATAATATTTCATATGAAATATAGTTCATGCGATTGTAAAAGGCGAGATGCAAACGAAATGAAAAAAGGCCTAACAAAAATCTGCTATCGATTCTTCACCAACCTAGCAAACCCCACAAGACTCGCCGCCCTCGAACAGCTAATCGAGAAACCCATGAGCGTAAACGAACTTGCAACTGCACTCGGACAAGAACAAAGCATGATTTCCCACAACCTTAAACCATTGCTCCAATGCAACCTCATTACCATCAAAAAGGAGGGGAAAAAACACATCTACAATATCAACGAAGAAACCCTGCTTCCCATCTTTGGAGCCATCGAAAATCACGCCCAAAAATTCTGCCCCAGAGGCGGAAAATGCCTAAAAGGAGAAAACTAACATGATAAAAAGAAAAATCGTAAACATAAATGAAAACCTCTGCAACGGATGCGGAAACTGCATCCTTAAATGTGCAGAAGGCACCCTTCAAATTGTAGATGGCAAGGCAAAAATAATCAAAGAGGTCTACTGCGACGGTTTAGGCGCCTGTTTGGGACAATGCCCACAAGGAGCAATAACCATAACAGAACGCGAAGCCGAACCCTTCAACGAAAACGAAGTGCACGATCACCTCAAAAACAAAATAAACCAAGTACCGCCCACAAGCATCCAAGCCAACTTTCCACCGCAAAAGCCCCAGTGGCCTGTAAAGCTAAACCTTGTCCCAACGAAGGCTCCGTTCTTCGAAAATGCCAACTTGCTACTTTCGGCTGATTGCGCCCCAATTGCACTCAAAAACTTCCACGACACACTAATGCCCGGAAAACGAGTCGTTATAGGCTGCCCAAAATTCGACGATGCCAGAGCATACGCCCAAAAAGTAGCTGAAATCTTCAAACAAAACAACATCGCAACCGTGACCGTAGCACATATGGAAGTGCCCTGCTGCACTGGTTTAAAATGGGCAGTAAACAAGGCGCTTGAATTGTCAGGAAAACAGATTCCAGTTAAAGAGTATGAGGTAAAAATTGGAGGCGAAATAGTTGAGCTCTAAAGATAAACCCCTGGAAAAGAACCCTCAAACATGCCCTGGACTGCGGGACTTGTTACAGCCTAAACCAGCCTACACTAAATGTCATGTTTGCGGCGGAGACCTAGAAATTTGGAGTGATGAAGACAAAACAGTATGTCCCGAATGCGGAGCCGAATGGAAACGCCCCGACAAGACAGCCGCATGCCTAGAATACTGCCAGTACGCAGACAAATGCCGAGGCATCATCGAATCCCGAAAAACCTAAAGTACCGAGATGAGTCTTTTGGTAAAAGTCTTACTAGTTTATGACACAAAGTACGGAAACACAAAACTTGCTGGAGAAACAATCTTGGACGGGATAAGAGAAGTTGAGGATATTGAAACCTCCATTGGCTACGTCAAAGACACCGAAATTGAAAAAGTGGCTGATTATGACGCAATAGTGTTAGGCGCGCCAAATCACATGGGAAGACCTTCTCAAACTATGAAGAAGTTTGTTAATAAGTTGGGTGAACTTGATCTAAAAGCAAAGAATGTGGCTGTTTTCGGCACTTACTCCGGAAGAGTGAGAGATCCTGACAGAGCGGTGAAAAAACTTGAAAAAATGGCGGAAAAAAAACTGCCCAACCTAAAGCTAATTTCACCGAGTCTATCTGTGAGAGTGAAAGGGATACCTGGTCCTTTGGTAGAAGGAGAATTGTCTAAATGCAAAGACTTTGGAAGAAGAATAGCAAATCAGCTAAAACAAAAGCAATAATCCAGTTTTTTCCTGGATTGATTCCGCTGATATCAGGGTTTTCCGTAACCACATTACGTGTGCGCATCGAACCTTATTTTATTGTCTGATACATTCTTTGGGAAAAAGGAGGGTTAAAATTGAGTAAGCAGCATCCGCGTATAACGAGAGAGAAAAAAACTATTGACGCAATGGTTCACATATACTGCAAAGGTCATCATGAGATCAAAGGGAATGAGCTGTGCCCTGAATGCACCGAGTTTTTGTCGTACGCTTTCTTGCGATTGGACAAGTGTCCTTTTCAAGAAGAGAAATCTACTTGCGGCAAATGTTTGGTGCACTGCTATCAGCCTAAGATGAAGGAGAAAGTGAAGAAGGTCATGCGTTATTCAGGTCCGCGGATGCTTTTACATGGTCCTGGTTTGGCGCTGCATCACGCGTTTGATGGACGCAAGAAGCCTCAAACACTGGAAGAATTCAGGAAAAAAACGGCTCAAGTTCCAACTTAAAGGTGCCCTGCCTCGCCCGATATCATTGTTGTATGTAATTAAACAAAAGTAAGCTAAAGCGAATATTTTTGCCAAAGCTAATTAACAAATACGATAGTCAAAATAAAAAAAAGAAAAAGCGCTTAAAAAACTGAATGAAATTTTGGCGATACTTTTATTCGCCCCAATCTTCGCCTTCAAATAGTTAACTTTTGAAGATCTACGCATCAACCTCCGCCCGTTATTTTTTTAACTTCGAGTTCAAGTCCACAATGAGGACAACTCATTACTTCTACTTTTTTCTATGTCGCAGGGAACATTTAGTTCTAAATCACAGTCTGGACGTTTAGCTTTGTTATCTTTATTTTGAAAATTTGAATTTACAGGGTTAATCATTATATTTTTCGCTTTTTTAGGGATGATTCTTTCTATAGATGCAGACATCTTTTAAATAGCGCGACTTTTTTGTCACAAATTATGCTATTTGTGTTCCATTTGGTACAATCAAATCTTATCGTCAGCAGACACCTTTCGCTCAAGAACAAACTCTGCAAGATGGTTTAAAATATTAAGTAATCCCTAACCAAAAAGCAAACATAACGCAATTCAAATTACGAGGTTGGCGGGCCCGGTGGGATTTGAACCCACGATCTCCGGCTCCGAAGGCCGACACCTTAATCCGTGCTAGGCTACGAGCCCTTTTCCATGCTTCTTGGATGGATTACGTTCATTTGTGTATCTGTCTAATATGGGTTATTGAGCTGAAACAGCTGGAACCCGTTCATTTGCTGAATCAATAGACGTTCTTCTCCTTGCGTAGGTAATGCCTGCCTGTTGTTCGGTTGTAGTTGTACTCTTGGTAGCCTTCTGCACCGTAGCGTGACATCTTATCGCAGTAGTCTGGGTCGGCTTCGCATATCTCGATTGGTTCCCATTCCTTGTCGCAACCGTAGATTCGCTCAGATATTGGAGCATACACCTTAACGTACTTGTCAGAGTTTTCGCCGAGCAGGTTTGCGACAGCATCCGAGTTGCCTTTCAGGTACCGTTCGAGGACTGCCCGCCAATGGCGGTTACTGTAGAACGTAATCTTGTTCAGTTCTGGTATGCCTAAACGTATAGCTGCTGCCTCTCTGGCTCTGCTGAAGTTCTGTCCAGCCGTGTCCGTGTTGCTGTAAGTGAAGACACGCTTCAGGTTCCGTTGTTTTCTGTTTCGGCAGGTTGCGATGTTGATTTGTCGGTTTTTCAGCTCTGCCAGCATATCAATGACTTTGGCGAAGCGCCCCTTCAGCTGGACCGTCCTCGTTCGTCCGTGCTTGGCTGGCTTGTTTATGGCGATTGTCTTCCGTGCAAAGTCGATGTCGCTCCACTCGATTCTCAGAGCCTCGATGGGTCTGGCTGCCGTTGCCATCAGCACGAAGCAGAAGACCTGCATTTGGAAGCTGAGAGCTGCGTACAGGAGTTCCATATGCTCAGTTTGCGGTACGTCGTATTCGGGGGTTTGGTACTCAAAGTGTGGTAGTTTCACGTCTTCCATGTGCAGGTATTTTTTTGCGAAGCTGGTGTATGCTTTGACGATGCTATTTTTGTTGCAGTTGGACATGACGCTTAGTTCAGGGTCGAACGCCAGTTTGGTTTTGAACGATTCAGGGTCAAAGAGGTCAACACCGATTTTATGGGCAAGCCAGCGGAGGCGTGACACGTATTTGCTCAGGGTCAGGTCGCCTGCAAGATGCTCTTTCTGAATGTACTGCTTGTAGTCCGCAATCACTAGGTCTATGTCAGCTTTAATGATTTGTTCAGTAGTTTTTTTCTCATCCGAAACGCCGATTTGCTTTTGTTGCGTTTCGTTAACCAAGTTTTTCGAGCCTTCTTTTTGGTCGCCTACTTGGACGATAAGAGAGGTGCCCGATGCAGCTTTTAAAACGTGTGGTAAAATACACGGTAAGTAGCTCTCCTCAACTTTCTTAGCCTTCTCCAAATCATCGGGGTTAGAATAGCGTCGACCACATGCCCTGCAACCATAACGCTGTATCTCCACGCCGAAGACGCTTTCTGCGTGTCCGTTTCTATAGATTTGAGCGACGCTGCCACAGTCGGGACACGGCGGGGGCGGACTGGTGACGATGTCGGCGGTTTCAGCCTTGGTCTTTTCATCTACCGCCGTGTCCTCAAAAGTCAAGCCTTAGCCCTCCTTCCCGTTATTATGACGGGCAGGTTTGAGCCATATATAACTTGCTACAAACATGTCTACGCTATCATATCTACATAAGCAAGCGTCTGCCTATTTTGCATTGTTTATGCTTCTACATATGTAGACTCGAAGCTGTTTTAGCCATGTTAAGGGACGGACTGAAGTCCAACGTCGCTTCTACATATGTAAGTGCGAAATTTCGTACGTTACCCTGAGTGAAGTTCAGACCGTCCTCACGGTTTTGGGTTCTCCATATGAAGACTCGGTGGACCAAGCAAAAAGAAGAAAAAAGAGAGTTGCGGGGGGAAACTTGTTACGGCTGAAGCCCCCAGACACGGTTCCTCAGAACTTCGTCGACGCAGATACACTCGTCCGTGAGTCTCCGCCAGCTGATGCAACCAACGCCACCACCGTGCTGGCAACAGTATTTTTCGGGGTCGAACCTGCCACATTGACCATCAGCGAACTTGCACGGGTAAGGTTCACTCATTTCATGTTCACCCGCTCTGCCCAACCTTGTTTCTGCTCGTCTGAGAGGTAAGGGTTCTCGCTTACTCTTGACCGCCAAAGGTCGTCGTGCCAGCAGCCGATTAAGGCGTCGGTATATTCTCTGGTCGTCCGTCTGGTGACATCGAAGCCGAAGTATTTGTAGCAGACCTGTGCGATGAAGTCTGCGAAGCCGATGCTACTGGGGGTCTTGTTGCGGATGACGCACGCCGCCAATATTCTGGTGATGCGGTCAGACCGCTCCTCGGCAGCCGTTATTCTGTGTTCTGTTGTCATTGCGTGACACCTTCGTCGGCGAGCAGTCTCTCTGTTGCCTCAAGCATGGGCTTTAGACGTGGGTTTACTTTGTTGTCCCCTTCTATCAGGAATTTCTTACTGGTGTCCATAGCCAGTTCAATCAGCTTGTCCATCTCGGGTGTCAGGTACTTGTCCGTTTGGTCGAATAGTTTTTCCAGCTGCGAGTCGGGGACCTTAGCTCTCCTCTGAGCTTCGAGTGCTTTGTCCAGCAGCTTCCCCAATGCTTCGTGGCGTTCTTTGAACATCAGGGATTCGTCGGCGAACGCCTTTACTATTCTACCGTAGTCTTTGTCTATGCTCACAATCATTCCGTGGAGTTTTCTCCTCATCACGGACATCACGTCCTCTAGTTGTTTGCGGAGCCGTCCAAGTTGCCGTTGCTCAGCCCTCGTCGGCGTGGCAACTGCTGGCGCTACTATCAGGGTCACGTCTTTTCCCAGCGCTGCTTCCTGCTCTTTTATCCACCGTGCCATGAGTTCCTGATGCACGTTGGTTCTTTTCAGTCCGAGTTTTTGGCAGGTTGCTCCGAACTCGTTGTTGAGGAGTGCTGGGCAGCCGAACGTGACTGTCGTCGCTTCCTTCTTTGAAGTCATTGTCCAGCCACGACCTTAAGTGATGCTGACATATTGAAAGAACCGTTTCTCGTCGGGGTTGAACATAATCTGGCTAGTGACGTTGCAGGTGAAGGTCTCAGACAGACAGCGGATAACCTCGGCTATTTTGGCAGGGTCAGGGCTGAATATTTTGACTCCTGTCTCATCAAAAAACTGAGTTCTATCCTTAAACTTAAGGGGTACTTGAGAAGTTGTTCCTCTCTCATTTCCATGCTTACTTTCCATTTTCATTTTCACCAGAAGATAAACAGGTGATTGGAGAACCGAATTTCTGGGAGCCCAACGTCGCCCTTTTTCCGCCCTCACCAAAAAAGAACCGTGGTAGCAGTAACGGGGGTGGACGTACACGACGGACACGGCGCACGACGGCTACCCGTTCACTACGGGACGCACCCACTCTCCGTATATTTATTTATTTATTTATTTTTTATAAAAAGTAGTAGTAGTAAGGGGGGTGTTAGGGGGGATGCCACGGTCTGCGGGGTGCGTGACCGTGACGACTGTTCCATGCTTACGGTCATCCTGAAAGCTGCTGCCCGACCCGTCTAGCACCGTTCACAGTTCACGGTGGTCGGTCACCGTAGCTCCGCTGACAACTGTCAGCGGAATCTAAGAGCCGAATTGTCTTGGAACGCCTCAACCTCTGGCTGCAATTATGCGGGGGGCATAATTCCGTTCCGAGGTGGCTGGGCATCGCTAGCGAAGCGGTTCCAACAAGTGCATGCCCCAAGACCTCAAGAACCCTGGGAATGTTTAGTTGCGAGAAGGCTGACAACTGTCACGGAATTATGCTCGGGGCATAATCGCCCTGCCCGATTGTGGGCTGCTCCGAGGCGGTCAAAAGTCCTGACAACTGTCAGGAACCTGAGCAGGTTCACTTTTGGGTTGTCGCATCTCCGCTATTCTATTTTTCTATTGTGAACCATCATGCCCTACAAAGACAAGCAGGAAGCACTAGCGTACTACAAGAAATATAACAGGCGAAGAACGGAACTTGTTCATCAAGCTAAGCTGGCGGCAGGTGTCCCTTTGGATGTCCGTAGAAAGATAGCGCCACAGAAGGCGCAATGACTTTGATTGCCCAGTCGTAATGTGCTGTTCTGAAAAAAAAAGAAACGGCAGGGATGGGCAGAAACCCGCTGCCGTTCCGATTTGGGCTGTTCTCTCGCAAAAGATAAACAAAAAAACGGAAAAACCAATTTCTTCGGTTCAGAGAGCAGTAAAAAAGGCGTTGGAGGAACCCGACAATAACCCTTCCGAACGACCCAGAACCTGAACTGCCCATTTCTCATGTAGGGAGAACAGTTGCCACGTTTAACTTTCTATTGCTATCTTGGCGTTCATCATAACAGGATGCCCTTAACGTCCATTGACTCCTTTCCATGCAGTTTTCAAGATTTAAAAGATAAAGTCGGCGAAGCCATGATTGTTTTACACAATGAACACAACCTTGACTACGCCATAATGACGTTGGAGAATCACTTGCCTGGAAAATGGGCTTACAGGGCTATGCCAGGTCACTACGGGCGGTCACGGTTGCGGTTCAAACGGGCAATCGAGTGGTCGGGCAAAGTCAGCTACAACCCACGGACGGGCGACTGCGAGCTTGGTCAATGCGCCTTCGGATTGAACCTGTGGAGGCTGCGGGACGAGTGGCGGACTGAAGAACGGGGGGCAGACCCGTACCGCATACCAGCTCTGTTCCCAGAGAACGAGCTGTCTGCGGAAAAAAGTCTTGAACAGCTGTTGCTTGACCCCAGCGGGCTCAGGTACGTGGACTACAGCAAGAAGCCGAACGTAGTCTACGCAGCGCATGGCGAACAGGAACGCCAACGCCCGATGTACGAGCCAAAATACTCCAGTACGTACCAGCGGGGAGGTCAACGTGTCCGTGCCGAGTCTCAGGACGATGCCAACGGCGAAAAGTAGCTTTTTGCTAACTACGTCGTCTGTCCATTACCGCAGGACTGGGTTAGCACAAAAGACTATTCTATTCAGCAGCCCAGTCTTTACAGAGCAGTTTCGCCTGCTCTAAGACCGTGTCTGTGGCTTTCTGCTGCTTGTCTGGCGGGTACCCGTATTTCCTTAGCATCCGTTTAACGAGTACTCGGAGCTTTGCCTGCACATTGTCTCTGAGCGTCCAGTCAACGGTCACGTTCTTCCGAACCGTATCCACTAATTCCTTAGCCATTGCATGAAGCGTTTTGTCTCCGAGAACCTGCACGGCGCTCTCGTTGTCTGCCAGAGCATCGTAGAAGGCGATTTCTTCCTCAGAAAGGTTAAGCAAATTGCCTCTTTGCTGTTCCTCCCTCATCTTCCTCGCAAGGTCGATTAGCTGCTGGATTATTTCGGCTGCCTCTATGCTCTTGTTGGTGTAGGCTTTGATGGCTTTGTCAAGCAGTTCTTCGAACGAGCGGGCTTGGATAATGTTCTTTCTGTGCCTTATTCGGATTTCCTCAAGCAGCAGTTTTCTCAGGGCTTCGAAGGCTAGGTTCTTCTGGGGCATATTCTTAACATAAGCAAGGAACTCATCTGACAGAACAGAGATGTTGGGTTTCTCCAGTCCCGCAGCAGCGAATATGTCAATGACTCTGTCAGAAATAACTGCTTTGGACAGGATTTGCTTTATGGCGTAGTCCACGTCCTCGACTTGAGCCTGGGACTTGCTCTCCGTGTTCTTGACGATAGCCGCACGCACAGCTTGGAAGAAGCCTACGTTGTCCCGTATTTGCAGGGCTTTCTCGTTCGGGAGTGAGAGCGCAAATGCTTTCAGTAACAGCCCAGACTGCTCCAAGTAGCGTTCTTTGCCTTTTTCCTGTTTCAGGATGTGCTCCATTGCGTTTAGCATGATGGGCATTTTCTTCTCTTTCCCGCCAAAGAAGGGCTTATAGTCGAAGCCATGGAAGAACGCTTGGACAACCTCGTATTTCTCCATCATCTTTTGGACGGCGACTTCTTGGGGTATGCCCGTTTCTTTCTGGTCGCTCAAAGTATACTCGGATAGGGCTTCCTTGAGGTCCTGACCAATGCCGATATAGTCGACGATTAATCCGCCTTCTTTGCCTTTGAAGACTCGGTTCACACGGGCGATTGCCTGCATCAGGGTGTGACCCTTCATGGGCTTGTCAAGGTACATGGTGTTGAGGTTAGGTGCGTCGAACCCAGTCAGCCACATGTCCCTGACGATGGCGATTTTCATGGGGTCGGATGGGTCTTTCATGCGTTCGCCAAGGTCGTGTCGGCGCTGCTTGTTTCGGATGTGTTCCTGCCAGTCAGGTCCGTCAGCCGCTGAACCCGTTATCACGACTTTCATAGTTCCTTTGTCGTCGTCTGGACTGTACCATTCAGGTCTCAGTTTCCTTAGCTCGTTGTGGAGGTCGATGCAGATTCTTCTGCTCATGCAGACAATCATGGCTTTGCCTCCGATTAGCGAGCTGCGGGCTTCCCAATGCTCGACAATGTCTTTTGCTACACGGCTTATTCTGTTCGGAGCTCCAACGACTTTTTCTAGTCGACTCCATTTGCTTTTGAGGTACTCTTTGCCCTCGACTTCTTCGCCCTCGGTGACTTCCTCGAAGGCAGGGTCGATTTTGGGTCTTTCTTCAGGTTTCAGTTCCAGCTTGGCTAGGCGGCTTTCGTAGAGTATCTGTACCGTTGTTCCGTCTTCGACTGACTGGCGAATGTCGTAGACGTGGATGGGTTTTCCAAAGACGGCTGGGGTGCTGCGGTCTGCTTTCTCGATTGGAGTTCCAGTAAAGGCAATGAAGGTGGCGTTTGGCAGCGCATCACGGACGTACTTGGCGTAGCCGTATTTGAGCCCGTCTTTATCTAGGTTCTTGGGTACTTTGAGTCCGAACCCGTACTGGCTTCTGTGGGCTTCGTCCGCTACAATCACAATGTTTTTGCGTTCTGAAAGAAGCGGAAACTCTGTTCCTTCTTCGGGGAAAAACTTCTGTATCGTCGTGAAAATGATTCCACCTGAAGACACGCTAAGAAGTTCTTTGAGTTCTTCTCTGTTCCTCGCCTGTTGGGGCTTTTGCCGAAGGAGTTCCTGGCATCTGCCGAAGGTTCCGAACAGCTGGTCGTCAAGGTCGTTCCTATCCGTAAGCATGACTACAGTTGGGTTCTCCAACTCTGGATGCAAAACCATTTTGCCAGCGTAGAAGACCATCGTTAGGCTTTTACCTGAGCCTTGAGTGTGTTCGCACCAGAAGAAAGCCTAAGAATAGGCGACAACCTCGACATAGAAGGCGTAATAGCCCAAGTCATAGACATAACATTCGCCGACCTCCGAGGCGTACTGGAACACATCCTAAGAAAATCCCTCATATCAAAAACAGAAACCCAAGAACACATACAACCCGAAGTCAAAAGCGTAATCGACTCACTCACAGACCAGAAACTCGCCATAGCCAAAATCAGAGGCCGACTAGTCGAAACAACAGACGAAAAAGGCAACAAAACAAAAATCTTCAAAACAGGCCTCAGCGAATTCAACATCAGCCGAGCCAAAGCCAAAATCAAAATTCTGAACCAAGAAGAACTCTTCAATGCGCTAGGACTTTGTTTCCCAACTCCATGTGACTTTGCCATAACACTCTCGACAGAACCAAAACCATTTGAGATACTTGCTGAGCGGCTAGGCATAAACCTGATTACAGGAATGAAGGGTTCTGGAAAATCATACTCAGCAAAAAGACTGCTCCTAAAACTTATAGAGCGAAACGTCCTCACGATAGTCTTTGATATAAACGGTGAATATCTCAACCTCTGGAAGGCTGACGAGAAAAACCCTAACAAATACTTCCCGGTGTTCAAAACACTTCGACCAGGAGCCACCAGAGCAACAGCCACGGAACATCCATTTCTCATACCATTAAACGAAATAGGTTACGATGACTTCGCAACCTTCTTCAACATTGTTGAAGGGACTTCCACTTATCAACAACTTTTCCAATTCTGGAAAAATAGAGGCAACACACAATTTGATCTAAATGATCTGGAAACCTTCGCCAAGGGGATTCCAAACGAAGCAGTAAGAGACGCCTTAGTAGGAAGAGTTGAGGCAGCAAGAGCGCTTGGAATATTTGGACCCAGCAATTTTACAGCCACCATAACGAACATGAGCAAAACCGGAGGAGCACTGATAATTAATCTGTCACGACTGAGCTCATGGGAACGAGGAATCGTTGTAGATTTCATATTCCGCAAGCTGACAAATCTGGGGCAGTCAGGGGAAATGAAGCCTATCTCGTTATTTCTAGAAGAAGCACAGCTCTATGTTCAGCAGCAAAAAATGATAAACATACTAACCCGAATGCGCCACTTAGGAATATTTCCCACATTCATAACAAACGACCCGCGTACGCTCCCAGACGAAGTCTACACACTTCTTGACAACCTAGTCGCCTTTATGTTTAAAAATGAAGACGAACTCAGACAACTCTCTAAATCCGGACTGATCGACCTAAGATCAATAAACGCCTTAAAACACCTAGAAAGCAGACAATGCGTAGTTGTAGGTAATGTAACATCAAACTATCCAGTCTTCGTAGAAGTCAGCCCACAAACAGGTGTCGTAATGGGCGGCGAAACAAGAAAACTAATAGGTTAATCCTACCCTCAATACGCGCATAAAACTCGGGATGGAAAAGAATGAGCACAGAAGAATTCGAGAAGTTTTGGCACGAACTGACAACATGGGTTTCGAATAACAAAGAAAGTATTAGGAATTGGACAGTATTTCATCAGAAGACCGGCGAAGATTTTGAAGCAAAATATGAAGGAGGGAATTATATTCTGGCATATCCGGAGCCTCCTGCAAAAACCCAAAAGATACCGAAAACAGACTTTAAGCTAATCTTTGAAAACTGGGAAGGATACGTTAGTGGTCGCATAGGCAGGTCAGAGTTTGTTCACGGACCAATCGCTTACAGCCGATTCACCAAATATGCAATCAGCATAATCCACCAATACACACTCAAGAAGCATGCTTAAGTATGCATAAAATACGGGCAATCCTGTTTGACCTTGATAATACATTGATTGACTTCATTCGGATGAAGGAGGAATCATGTAGAGCAGCGGTTAAAGCGATGGTGGCATCAGGATTGCGGATGAAGGAAGATCAAGCATATGAACTCTTAATGAAAACCTACTTCGATGTAGGCATAGAATCAAACATAGCATTCTCAGAATTTTTGAAGAGTGTAGACCAGTTTGATCACAAAATACTCGCTGCAGGCATCAACACCTACCTAAAAACTAAAAACAAATTCCTAAAACCCTACCCCAATGTTAAATCAGTTCTTGGAAAGCTAAAAAGAAAAAGCATTATTCTCTCAATTCTTACCGATGCACCAAAAACCAAGGCATTTCAGAGATTGTTAGGTATGAGGATAGAACCTTACTTCAAGTTTGTCGTTGGGCATGAGGATACAAACAACAGTAAACATACAGGCTTGCCACTTCTGCTGGCCTTGGAAATGCTTAGAAAAGAGTGCCCGGATATAGCCAACTCTGAAATTCTTATGGTTGGCGATTCAATAGAAAAAGACATAGTTCCAGCCAAAAAACTTGGGCTAAAAACAGCACTCGCCAAATATGGACAGCAAACCCCCGATGTCGGAGGCGCAGATTACCAGCTTTTAGATTTCAAAGAAATCATTAATATTGTAAAATCACCTCAGTAAGCAAGTATCATTTCGGCAGGCTCAAAAAGTTCCCAGGCAAGTCAATCTTTTACTAAATTTAATTTTCCAATAAAAAGAAGCCACTCTCTTATCATAGAAATTTATTCACAAGTTTCATAAGCTTAGACCAGTCAAATATGACTTTTAACATCGGGTAAAACCCATGACCAAACTAACATTCTACGGCGGGTAAACGAAATAGGCGGCAACAAGATTCTCTTAGAGGACAAGGGAACCAAAATATTTCTTGATTTTGGGCAGTCCTTTAATTTTGGTAAAGAATACTTTACAAGTTGGCTTGATGCAAGAGAGCTTAACGGTCTTGGAGACTACTTTGAGTTCGGTCTTCTGCCAAAGATAAGCGGCCTTTATTCAAAAGAAATGCTTTCATCAACGAACCTCGCATACGCTGAACCTGAAATCGACAGCGTGTTCCTCTCACACGCGCACTTTGACCACATAGAGCACATTCCTTTCCTAGATCCAACCATTCCTGTTTGCCTAGGTGTTGGAACCAAACTTTTTATGGAATCTATGGAAGAGACAGGTTACTTTGCTGACTATGGTGAACACCCTTGCAGCAAGTTTAGGACTGGACACAAAATCAAAATCGACAACTTAACCGTTGAACCCATTGCAGTTGACCATTCCATTCCAGCAGCTTACGGATTCATCATCCACACCTCTGAAGGCGCAGTTGTTTACACTGGAGACCTGAGAAGGCATGGTCCCAGAAAAGACCTAACAGAAAACTTCCTCGAAAAAGCTAAAGAAGTTGAGCCAATTGCCTTGATTTGTGAAGGAACCAGAATGGCAGTTAAGGAAACGAGACAAAACTATTCTGAACCACAAGTGAAAAAAATTAGCGACAAAATAGTTGCTTCAACTGACAAAGTTGTATTCACAATGCGTGCAAGTCGAGACATTGACAGGTTCAACAGCTTCTTTAAAGTTGCAAAAAAGAACAATAGAAAAATGGTGATTACACCTAAAACCGCTTACCTCTTGACCAAACTACTCGGAGACGAGCATCTGAAAGTTCCGGATCCGCTCAAAGATGATTGCATCCGAGTGTATTACAAGAAAAAGAAGTCGGGCACTTACGATGAGAAGGACTACTATCCTTGGGAACGCAAATTCATGAACAAAATGGTAGATAGCAAGTATGTTCACAAGAACCAAAGCAAACTCATAATGGACTTGGACTTCTACCAGTTTGCTGAACTAATCGACATAAAACCAAAAGCAGGCAGCGAATTCATCCACAGCATGAGTGAACCGTTTAGCGAGGAAGATATTGAAGACCAAGTCATGCACAACTGGCTCGACCACTTCAAAATGAATTTCCGTCAGGTTCATGCTTCAGGACATATGAGCAAAGACCAGCTGGTCGAAATGGTGAAAGATATACAGCCTAAGCGAGCGTTTCCAGTCCATACGGAGAATCAACAATTATTCAAAACCCTATCCAACAACATGCAAACGATTGAACAAGGAAAAGAATATGCTTTGAAAAAGTAGAAGCCACAAAGCTTTTCTTAATCGCTAACACAAGCATAATTCTTAGCGAAAACTTCGCTCCATTCGTCGCCTAATGACTTCTGAACCTCATTTACAATTTGCCCGAATTCTTTCTTGTTTATGCTCCAACTGCAAACGAGCCTGCTTGCGCCATTCGGGCTTGTTTTAGGGTGTATTGCTCTGGTTTCAAAGGCTCGGGGTTTCAAAAAGCTGTTAAATGCATCAAAAACATGTATCGCGGAAGATTTGTTCTCCATGGATAATTCGCAAATTATGTAACTCAGTTTCTCGCCCCGCTCGCCGGTCATGCAAAACCAGAGAAAGGAGTCTACGACGTCTTTTTCGGTAAAGGTCTCAAATCTTACGGTTACAGGTCTTGTTGAGCCATCCTTAGGATAATCCGGCTCACCTATTCGCACTTCATTTGATTTTCCCGCTTTCGGTTGAACTTCCGGCATGTTGAGCGAACTGCTTTTTTCATTCCAAAAGCACAGATCAATGAATTGCCCATATGGGATAACCTTGTCAGTACCATATTTTTCGATTGAAATTTTGCTCATTGAAGCACGCAGAGCAGAATTGTTTAACAGAGTGGCTTGCAGTTCCTTCAGAACTGTTAAGAACAAGCTGAATTCCCAGCGGTTATTTCTAAAACCTGAGGCAGCATTCATTGGCATTCTCTGGCGAACTAACTCATCAAATGCTGGTGTCTGGCCCCATATGAACATCAGAGGCTTAGTTACTGTCATCACTAAACTCCCGGGAAGGTTACTTGGATTTGGTTTGGTCATGCCCAGAGTATTCCAGATATGCTCTAACTCCTTGGTCGGAACTTTGTCAAAATCCAATAAACTGAACTTACGGATCTTATCGTAGTCAGCGGATACACTTTTAAGAGATTTCTTTAATTGAGTTAAGCACTCATCGAACTCATATGGTCTTTACCATCTCCATATTTTCAAGATCGGACCAAGTTTTCTGGTCGTTTCATTAAAATGTGTGCTATCCAGCAAATGTCCGCTCTTTTCTTCTACCTTGAGTTTGTAGCTCCAAAACTCATGAAAAGTATTAGGAAAGTTATCCAAATCTGATTTTTCGAACAACCCATACTTGTTCGGAAAGTCGCTTGCGGATATCATAGAATTTAGTAGGTAAATAGCGTTGATAAGCTTTGTGACAGAACAAACCACTTTCCTAACAAATTATTTATATCACTTTCTCGACAAAGATCAATTGAAAATTACGTCCTGCGTTGGAGAAACCAAACCAGCAGTAATTTTCAAAAAAAATGCAGGACGCAATAAATATGTTAAATGAAAAGTCACCTTTGTTCCTTTCAACAAAGGACGTAATAAATTTTCTAGAAAACATTAGAATTATGTTAGGTTTTACTCCCGAATACATGGACTTCACGATTCTACTGTTAGATAAATGTGAAACATGCAGCTTGAATTTCCGCAATGGAAAAACATTAATAACGTTTAATTGCTATGGTGACTGCGATGACGTCGGCGACAAAAAAATTACCTGCGAACGCTACATCCGGCAAGACAATTATGCAAATTCAATCACTTTTGACATTCCACGCGCATATATAGAGCTAGTTAAGAAAAGAAGTTCATTCGCAAAGCCATCATCAAACAGACAATAAATTTTCACACATCAAAATATCGCGTTTTCTAGAAAAATGACTAACTCTATTCGCAATCTTAAGGCGTTTTTCACTCTACCAAAGTTAACGTACAGAGTTTGGAAGGTTTGGCATCGAAACCTTGACGTGTTTAGAAGAACTATAATTGTCAATTTTTTACCCGCACTTCTTGAACCTATACTGTACTTGTTGGCTTTTGGTTTTGGACTAGGCGAGTTCATTCCAAACATGCAAGATCAGAGCTACATTAATTTTATTGCACCTGCTTTAGTTGCTATTGCCGTTATGGAGGGCTCATTTTTTGAGTGCACCTACTCCTCTTTTACTAGAATGTGCTATGAAAAAACCTTTGACGCCATTGTGGCCACGCCTTTAAGTGTGGAAGAAGTGGTTACTGGAGAGCTTCTTTGGGGAGTAACTCGCTCAACAATTAACGCAACTACTGTATTGGCTATAATTTCCGCTTTAGGCTTGATTTCAAGCCCACTGTTTTTACTGGTTGTGCCATTTGCATTTTTAAGCGGATTAATATTTGCATCCATCGCCATGTGCTTTACCGCTGTAGCACCAAATGTTGACTTTTTCAATTTTGCAGATTTCCTTTTTCTCACACCTATGTTCTTCTTAAGTGGCACCTTCTTTCCAATAACTTCCCTACCCCGCGCTGCTCAAGAAGTAGCCTTGGCTGTTATGCCTCTAACCCCCACTGTAACTGTATGCCGGGAAGTTATTTCTGGGCATATTGAACCAATCCTCGGATTAAGCTCAGAAAGTTTGCTACTGATAAGTTTAGCTTGGATACTCATAGCTACTATTTTCTTCTTTATTCTCAGCATTAACCTGATGAAAAAACGGTTAACGGGATAACTCCGTGCTATTTGAGTTTATGGCACTGACCTCCGAAACAATTCGACCCAAGGGCGCTGCGCTAGTCACATTAGTCCTTGGTCGTCGTCCCAGAGGTCGTCTCCGCCATAATCAGTTTCCAGCGTGGCTCCGGAGCTAGAATATGTTGTGTCTCTCATGGCGCCGCATACCTCACATACATCAGTGTCCTCGTCGTTTTCGTGCCCACAGTTTAAGCACTCCCAAGTCTCTCGTGGCTTCTTTGGACCTTGATCACTAAGGGGCATAAAAATGACTTTAGCTGCAATTTGCTTAAAAGCTTTAAGAAACAATAAACTTAGCGCGCTCTGATAGATTAAATGAAGTGACTGAAGGAAGCGAAACTTCCCTTGAACATCAAGGAGCAGAGAAAGAATTGCCGAAAATATGTTTTGACAGGATAATGACTGATGAAATATTGTTTTACGATAGTGCCTTCGAGCAGGATTGCAAAGTTTTTTGCCAAAGAAGGAACATTACGTTTCTTCCTTCTAAGAAGGATTGCAATGTGTGCTACAATCTGGTCGGTGAAGAATTCAGGGAACGACAAATTGAAGAAAGTCAAAGAGTAGAAGCTAAGAGCGAAATTTTCGATGCCACAGTACTGGGGAAGTTTAGAAAACATCATGTTTTGTTCGTATACGAAAAGAGCGAAATCGTCGGCGTTGTCCATTTCTGCGACTACAATCGTGATCCAGTCTTTCTAAACCTTTATCCTTTGTTACTGAGATTTGAAAGAAAGCTCAGAGGGTTACTTACTTCTTCTGGTTTGCAGGATGAAGACATGCTGAAGTTCTTTGAGGCACATGCAAAAGACGACCCTTTCTACAAGGATAGATTCAATAGATTTAGGGATTCTAAGATTGAGAAAAAAATGAAAGAGTTGGAGCCATTCCAAATGTTTGATCTGAAGGATTTGATTGCACTAGCAAATTCAAGAAAAATCTTGAAAATACCTGAGACCATTAATGATGTGAGAAACACGATAATGCACTCAAAAAACGTCGTAAAACATAGAGATTATGAGGTTGCCAACCTAATTTACGACTTTGACTCTTTTCAGAATTTCTTCAACTCAGTCAAGCAGATTAAACTGAAAATTAAAGAAATCAAAGGTAAACCTCCAAACATAAATGACTCGGAGGAAGTGATACGACTAAAAAAGGCAGGGCTATTTTTGCGATTTAGAGACTGGAAACGCACGGGCTATGCCCATAAGTAAACGATAGTGCTCTTGAAATAACTTCAAAACAAGTTTTTTTTGATATGTTTTTATATTGAAGAAAAACCTTAAGACAATCTGAGCACGTGTTTATGACTTACGCTGGAGCAAAATCCGAGTTAGTCAAGAATCTCATCCGGGGCGTAAGCTGGAAAGACAAAACTCGGAGAGAATACGTCGATGATCTCATTAGACTGGAAAGATACATATTAACGGGGCCTACGGGATTTGCCGACGCGCTATTTGCCGCCGATGCTGAAAGAAAAATACAGCCGAGAAACAATGATAATCTTCAAGGAGCTAAAACCAGAGGAATATAAGAAATTCACAAAAGAAGCTGAACAAAGACGAGAGAAATCAAAGGAAGAAGCTGAACGACTTGTCAAGGAAAACAAGATCAAAGAAGAACTATTGAAAAAAGACTGGCTAAAGATGGGCGGAACTGAATAGAGTGGGCGCTAAAAACTACCACAAGTCATCTTCATCGTCTAGCAGCGCTAAATCCTCTTCCATATCGTCTTCTTGAGTTGCTTCAGGATTGTCAGGTTCGTAAACGCTTTGGTCCAAGTTTGATTCTTTTGGTTGGTTGGGGATTGCGTTTGATTTGACAGTTTTTGACTTGTTCTTCTCTTGCTTAAACCTGGCGAAATTGACGATCGCTTGATACTGAGCTCCTGTTTCGCACACACTCCGGCCAGCTCTATTCATGATTTTTTCCGCTTCAACATAAGAATTACCCATTGAAAGCAGTATACACATTAAGACTGTACCGGTCCTCCCAATTCCCGCGTGGCAAGACACCGCAACCGCCTTACCTTCGCTTAATCTTTTATTTACAAAATCCGTAATCTCTATGAGTTCAGTCATTGAAGGAGCAGTTCCATCTTTCACTGGAACATGATGGTCTTCTAGGCCAACATTTTCAAGCTGTTCAGCGGTTACTTCTGCTTCGCCTTTTTCAGCGAGGCGCACCAACACTGATAGCCCATTCTTCTTCAAGAAGAGAAGATCTGCATTTCCTGTGGGCCCACGAACTCCTGCTAGTCGATTTTCTATCACCCAACTGAAACTGCGTTCAAACATAATTTTAACATATACACTTTAGAAATAAGAGTATTTGTAAAAGTCTACTTCGGCGTCCCAGTAAGGCCCGCTCTTTACTGCAAAGTCACAGAGTTTAAAAATAAAAATAATCAATAGAATTATGAGGATCAATGCCGGAAACGAGACGAACAAACCCCGGGTTTCTTTCAGACAATGAGGCTTCACGGGATAGAAAAAGAACACAAGATTTTGTAAGAAGTCTCGCAGACTACAACAAAGATGTTTTCAGTTTCGCAAATCGTTTATGCGATTCTTGTGGAGTGCCACTTCAAAGTGATAGTTGGTTCTGCAAGAAATGCAACATTTGTTTTTGCTACAAGTGCGGTAAAGACTTTAGTCAAATTCAAGAAAACATCTTTCCAAACTGTCCAATGTGCGACGAAAGATTAGTATCGGGAAAAGGTCAAAAGTCAATTCACGATAAACAAAAGGTCTTAAGATACGTTTCTTCAACAAAACTTGAATTTCAAAACGAAGAAGAATTAATCGGAAAGGTAGCTCAGCTTTTCAATCAAGATGTTTCTTATGTGAGACATGTTTGGTCGATTGTAAAGGCAGAAAACCCGCGTGCTCTTTCTGATGTCAAGTGTAGATTTAAAAACCAACAAGACAAATCCTTTAGACCCTTTGACGATTCATTATTGGAGTATTCACCTAAAACTCACACATATAATGTTCCAAACATTATAAAGCCTAAATCTGAGGATGAAGTCGAAAAAACCAACCTCAAAGACCTGAAACCTATTGATGGATCAGAGACTGAATGGAAGGAAGGCAAAATGCAGCCTGCTGAGCAAAAGAAATATCGAAGTTCATTTGAAGAATAGATGAACGCGCGCAGATGGGCTCATAAGAACCTGCTTAGTAGTTCAATTATGCTTTTACTAAGGAGTAAAAGATAGAGCCTTTTGTAATTACTTAGTAACATCCTTGCTCATGCGTTCAATTACGTTTCTGAGAAAGATCTTTAGCTTCTCAACGAACTTGTAAAACTCCTTCTCATCGATTTCTTTTAACAAAAGCCCTTTTTCTTCACCCCATGTGAAGGGAGCGGTCAGAATAGTGGATTTTTTCTCTTCTAAATTCTTTCGATACCTCGCATAAAGATCAAGTGTAAATTTGGTCTTCTCCATGATGCAATCAGAAATGTCATGCAACGAGATACCAAACTGGCTCTCAATTAAGTACGCGTCAACATAGTCTCTAGCCTTTGTGCCTTTGCGGGTTAGGATTGCACGAATTTTCTCCGCCAAAATCTCACTTACGTCGTAGACATCGAAATCTATTTCTTGAAAGTACTCCATATACTCCGGGAAAAGCAAAGCAAGCTCTTCCTCAGCCTCTGAAACTATGCTTTTCAGTTCAGCACTCTTGAAGGGATAGCATAGTTTTTCAACGAAATTAATCTGAACCTTCAAGAAACTTTCATGATCCAACACTTCTGACCTGTACCAAATCTTAAACGTGCAGATCTTATCTCCTCCGGTGAGCTCTACATATTTTCGGTCGTCTTTATTGCACTTAAACTCCAACCCGCGCGTCTTAGAGATTTCTTCAAACGTTTTCCCCAAGTTATCGATAACTGTAGATAGATAACGTCGAATCTCTTTCTGAGACTTACGCTTAAAAACGCTCTGATCCTTCCAAGTGAAGTCGATATCCTCTGAGAATCTAAAGTAATCAAGATAGCACTTAGCCAGGCATGTGCCACCCTTAAACGCAAAATTATCGTGGAAAAACTTGTCCTTTGAAAGATCAAACAGTAACTGGTGCAGAATAAGGTCCTTCTCTATTAGATCAGCCCTCTTAATGCTCTGAGTTCTGGCAACCTCGTTAACGAAGTCTTTCCTCACCCAATCACCTCATTAGCTATTTCCTGAATAGTCTTCGGATAATTGATTGCGTACTCTCTGATCTTTTCTTTTGATGCATTCCCCGCCCATTCGGAAACATCAAGGATTATTTTCTCTCTAGGAACGCCAGTATAGCGCCACAGATAAATAAAATCAAGAATAGTTTTTCCAGCATCTGAATACCGAAGGCCGTCTTTAACTACGCCAAAGAGCAGCAACTTGGGCGCAAATTTGAGGAACCTGTATTTGTACCCTGCGATGTTGATCGGTTTAGACCTGAACAGTTTGTCGTTTACCACGTAGTCGACTGCAAAAGATTCATGCGTCATGTTGTTGAGTTTAAGCGCCGTATATAGTCCAAAGTACCAGTTCTTAACACCTTTGAGTTCGAGTCCCTTAGCCACAAGCTCAAAGTGATTGTATCTGACCTGACCAAGCTTAGCTTCATCAAGGGTCTTTACGTAGAATATTCCTCTGAAAATTCTGATGAAATATCCTCGGTAAACAAAGTATCTTATTGTTTTCTCGTAGTTCAGCTGCATTGATTTGCAGTAGCGTTTAAGCTCTTCTGATGTGATGAATTCCTTTTTCTCAAGTCGCAACTTCTTAAGCAGGATAGTGGACTTAATCATTCATATCACAAGGTCACATTTTTTATGACATTATGATATAAATCACAATGTCGAATATAAGCATTAACTTCCGACTACGCTGCAGGTATTCTTTTCTTGAGCGCTACCCAAATTAATCTTTGATCAGTTTTTCATGTAAATTTTCCTTCATGCTCATAATATCAGAGCAATTAACGTTCCATCTCTTTGCGCCTTCGAGAGTCTTGCACAAATAGCAATATGCTTGGAGCATTTGTTCACGGTTCAGCTTATCAACATTTGATGGCTTAAGACCCTTCAATGTCAAAACAGGCGTCTCCTCTTCAAGAACACGAACAATCAATAGTTCGTAACTTGGCTCGTCCAAGAGCACGCCTTCCTTTTTGAGGAATGCTTCTAAGCCTGCTATCGGAATATCATGGCATATTCCTTCAGTCATATCATTCTCAGAGAGACATATGGTAAAGGCAAGACCATGCCTTTTGGATCTATTTCCTAGAATACGTTTGTAACCTTGCAACGTTGCCTTCTTTACGTTTACGAGTCCAAATTCAAAACCAGCCTGCCTTGTGTCTTCCTTGAATTTTTCTTCGTTCATATTGCTGCCATAACTGAAGAATCTCAGTGTGGAAATCCCCCCAGGGCAGAATTTATCAATGTACTCTTTCAATGCTATTCCTGAGCATTGAGCGATCTTTGAGAAT
Organism: Bathyarchaeia archaeon; assembly: GCA_049522695.1. Lineage (GTDB taxonomy): Archaea > Thermoproteota > Bathyarchaeia > Bathyarchaeales > Bathycorpusculaceae > Bathycorpusculum. Next base: position 27,686 of record JBEKNP010000024.1, read on the forward strand.
ACCGACTTCAAATTGTCGCTCATGAAAAACACTCGAGTATTTCTTGTTTAGACGTGTGCTATAACAGTATTTAATCCTTTTTTAGTATGTACGCGCAGTCAATCTACAATAGCGTTCATGCCTATTCAAACCTACCAAGATAAGGCAAAATTGACAAAACCACACCGAATCAATGCTTTTTAGAACTTCCCGGAAGCCTCCAATAATGCCTCGTTTGCAGCTATTTCTTTTTCGACCTCGACAGCTCTTTTCTCTTTATCTTGCTTTTCCTTAAGTGTCTCTAGCCCCAGCAATGTTACGAGCCGATAGTTATATCCAGCATTTTTGATAGGTACGCTGGTTTTCTGGGGTTCGCCTGCTGTTTGGAACTGAAAGCTTGCCATACGGTAGAGATATTCATACCGGTTAACAAGGATAAGCCTAGCTTTGTCTAGTTCGAACAGTTGGGTTAGGACGGGTTGCCAGCTGTCGCGGGTTTTTGCATCATAGTAGATATTTCTCTCTGAAGTATGGTATTTTTCGCTTAGCACCTTCACTATCTCGCAGAGGGTGAAGCCTTTTGCTTCGAGCTTTAAGAATTCTAAGCGTCTTTCGAGGATATCGTTCATGGGATGCCTTCTAAAATTGAAATGCGGATTTCATTTTCGCTGTAGCCAGTGGTACGCTTTATCATGTCTCCTTCAAGCTTTACTTCTCTCTGCCTCGCCTCTGACAAGAAATAATAAGGCTCCTCGAATGTTGGAACATGGTATTTTTTGCAGATTTTGAAGTAGGCACGCGCTCTTGAGTCAATTAGAATAGCCTATGGCACGTTAAAACATTTCAAGCTGCTTACGTAGAATACTCACCTCTTCTTTGGGTGAGAGTTCAGGGCTTGCAAAAAGCAATTATGAAGGTCGCGAATTCGGTTCAGGATGGGGGAGTCGGCTCGGCAGCTTTTACTTTTAATACGCATTGTTCACTTTATATCTAGTGTAAACTGCATACGAAAAGTCACAAATAACTCTATCAGGCGGAATGCCGGAGTGCTTTTGATGCTGTTTAATCAGCCGCTTAATCTTTTCGCACACCATATAATTTAAAGGCTTATATAGCATTTCAATATTATGGAATTCTATGAAAACTGCAAGCTCCGAATACACCTTCAGTAAAGCAGAGCTATCCATACTAAAAGGGATAGCAAAAGGAAATCACGAACTATTTTCCATAGAGAAAGCTCTTTCAATGACACCACAACTTCTCTCCTACAACCTAAAGAAGCTTGAACAAAAAGGTCTTATTAAAACAACCCAGCATGCATTCAAAAAGCAAACTTACTTCAGTGATTCAAAACATGCAATATTGCTTAACGATCTCTTATCAGTCCATAGCCACATTGACTGGGAAAATGTTCTAAGCGGCAAAGCGATAGACATCCTGCTTCAAACTCTGAACGGACCTGAAAATCACGCAGTTACTATTCCCAAAAACACTCTTTGGCGCCACCTCAAAAACCTGAAAACCCGCGGAATAATCACTCAAAGCGGCTCGATTAATTCCCGCTTTCAAACTCTATCCGAATTCCTTGTGGAATACCAAAATTTCTTTCTGAGAAAAATAGCAGCCACCGCCTCAAAAGATGCAGTCATCCTTTGGCAAAAAGACGGAGAGTTTTTGATGCGAGCACCCAAGACAGTGCAGCGACCTCCGAAAGGCTTCCTCAAAACTGCAACTTCCATATTTCAGGAATACGACCTGCCGCTTTTCTCGGAATCCGAAATCTACCTCTATTCACAAGACAAGAAGGAAATTCGGCCAGAAGACGCTATATTGCACACTTTGTTAATAGAGCCAGACAGCACGAGGTACACAACTTATGCTCTTCTGCTGCTTAAGAAAATCGGGAACAACTTGGACACGGCATATCTGCTAAGTGAAGCCCAACGACTCGGCATCAGAAGTCAAATCGATGCCATGCAACAATTCTTAAAAACTCACAAACGTCAAGCCGACTCAATGCTGCCAACCTGGAACGAGTTCGCCGAAAAAGCAAAAGACTATAATGTCGTGGTCGCATGACACAAAGACGCGCCTTTAAAAAAAACTACCTCCAACAAGAATTCGACAGACTCGAGTTAAAGTCTCCAACAATGCTTCATTCTTAGCAATTTCATTTTTAACAGCTACTGCCATTCTCTCATGGTCTTGCTTTTTTTGAGGGTTTATCATTTATCATGGAGAAAGAATGTGGAAAAAGGAAAGCTTTTAACAAACCTATTACTTACTACTTTTCAGTAGTGAAATGAGGTAGTGAGCATGACTTTGACTGTTGAGAAAGAGCGAGAGCGAATTGTTTCAAAGGGAGGCAATTCATCTGTAATCTATTTGCCAAAAGAATACTTCACTCCAGGTGAAAAAGTGAACTCTCGCTTAGAGATAGATTCAGATGGAAACCTCAAAATGGTCTTGACAAAAAAACTCTTCAATTTCACCTGCGATACCATAAAAGTCCTTATTGATAATGATTTTAACGTCGAATATGATAAAACGGTGGCAGGGACAAAGGTTTTCAGTGCCAATCAAGGAGCTTTAAGTCTAAATTGCACGAAATCATCCCAAGAATTGGAGCCAACTTATGTTTCTGTTTCTCGACGATTTGATCAAATTCTATCCGTTAAAGATTATACGAATCTATTGAATACTCTAAAGAGACTCTTAGCCACAAATTTTGATGCGTATATAGAGCCTGAAGGAGATATGGAAGCAGTACGAATCTTCAAAGACCCTCAAAGATATAAGTTAAAAGATGAATTCGAAGCAATAGAAGCGTTGATTGGTACCGGACGAAAAATAGGTTTTTCTATCATTGTCAGATTTAATAGCAAAAAGAATAGTTTAGACCAGATTAAGAATGCATTTAAGGATCTCAGTCCTTAAAGTCTAAGCTCTTCTTTTATGAGTGCAGCAAGGCTTAGTATAACCTCATCAGTCTTGAGCGTTCTATTTAATCCGATTACTGTTGCCCTTATGACATCTTTCTTTTCAACTCTGCCGACACCAGCCAGTTTTGAAATAAAGATGCCGATAACAGGTATGCCAAGCCTTTGGAAGAACTCTTTCCACTGCTCTATCTCTTCTTTCTGGTCATCCCGGCACAAGATTAGGGCGAAGTGCGCTTTCTTTGCAATTTTTTCTGATTCAGCAGTTATCTTGCCTGGAGCGTCACCGATCACAACAGCATGAGATTTGGAGGACTCTTCAAACAACGCAGCTGCCTTATCCGCAAGCTCGCATGACCACTCTTTTTTTGCGCCAACTCGCTGCTCCCAACCTTTAACCCCTCTGATGAATTCGAGTGTTGGACTGGCTAAGTCCAAGTCCACAGCATAAGCGTCAACCCCCAGCTGGCGCAAACCTCTAGCCAGACTTTCGGCTAATGTGCTCTTCCCGGAATTAGGTGGACCGCCAATAATAATGCGAAATGTCAACCAATCGCCAAATCAGAATGGATTCTATGAATATTAAAAACTTGCCTTGAACCCTGGTCCCGTCTCCAGAAGATCACCTTGCTAAGGAAACTAACAGAACATAACAAGACCTTGTTTAGCTCTGAACCTTTCCAGTGATTCAAGAATAGCCTTCCACCTTCGGCGCCATAGCAACTGAGAAACATGGGCTCAGAAAATAAGGTCTAAACTTGAGCTACTCATAGAGAGAGGGCAAGGGCTGGCTGTAAGGCGTTTCAGAAGGGGATTCTGTCTTGATCTGTTCCTGAACTTTTCCTGACAAAGCTTCTGTTAATTTCATGTTGGATTCAAGAACCTTCACGGCCAAACCTTTAAGCTCCTGCATCTCAACAGATTTAGCCGCCGCCAAGTTGGCAACAGAATTGAAGCGTTCTAACACAACCTCCAGAACCCTTCGGTACTCATTAGCCATTTCAGAAACCAGCCTACTCGCAGTATCATCGTTCTTTGCGTCATTGATAATTTTTTGCTCGATAGCTCGAATACCCTGTTGGACGTTGAGAATCTTGCCGTTGATGGAGAGTAAGGCTTTTCCCTGCTCACCTTGAGCCTTCACTATCTCTGTTGTTGTCTGCTGCCCCAGAACCTGGTCGAGAGTACCATTATTGAACATAGTCTCAAACTTAGTTACCGACATTTCCCTGTTTACTTTGTACTCTTTCCTTATCGTGGCATCGTCTTTCTGGTAAATCCTTTCAATCGTATCTTTCAAAACCTGCTTAGTGACACAGTGGATTTCTCCGTCAAGCCTCCCAGAGTAATCATTATTAAACTCAGCACTTGAAACCACTAGATCATTTACCGAGCGACCGAGCCGTTTCTCCACAATAGCGATCCACCTGTCAATAGCCATGAAACACAGCGCCTTAGTCATGCCGTGGTCATATGCGATGTATCCACTAACCAGTTTACGTTGTTCCCCAAAACAAACGTAAATCTTGACGTCTTCCACATTCTCGGTAGTGTTCCAACTTTCAATGTCTTCGTTGACTTTGAAGCGGAGTCTCAAATTGTGAACGCAAATCGGATCAATCTTCACACCGTAGGTGATAGAGTCGCAGTATACTCCAGGATAAGGCTGCTTGACCGAGCCCTCCAAAACCATCAACCTCAGAACGTTCCTAACTGTGCTTCGACTGAGTGGTTTTTTGGTCTTACTTTCATTGATTTTTTCACCTATTTCCTTCGGAGTGAGAATTTGTCTTGCTTCCCTGAGCGCAGTTAAGATTCTGCGTTTCGTCGGTGAATGCTGATATAGACTGTCTAAACAGATGTCAGGCGCTTGGCCGATAGAATCTGAGTTACCGTTATGAGCAGCCACTAAAAGAAACACCCCTTTGCTTCAAAAACTTGGCGAGATTCAGCGCCTAGAAAGTCAGACCAATGAGAACAATTCACGTAAAAAAATTCGCACCCACAGTCTCCGCAGAAATCACAAAAAACGGGAGAAGCTACGGTTAATTTAAACAATTCAGCAAAAGCTATCTCATCTCGTTCACTTGTCCCTGACTTTCGATGACTTCGGCTTACAAAAAAAGAAAAAGGGAAGAGGTTGCGTTTTGCTGGGAGAAAACTTGATGGTGATGTCACCGCCCGATATGAATGCCGTGCTAGGCTACGAGCCCACCTTTGACAACTCAATAATGCAGTTGCATTAAAGATTTACGACAATTCTTATAAACCAACATAATATTAAACTTGTGTCACCCTAAACGTGGACCGGTAGCTCAGCACGGCTAGAGCGTTCGACTGATAATCGAAAGATCGCCGGTTCAAATCCGGCTCGGTCCACTAGCTTAATCCTGGCTCTTTTTCTTTCTTCTTAGGAGTCTTAATTTTAATGGTGACTTCTACAAAGCCTTCGTTAGGCTTTTCAGGTTCCACTGCTTCTGCATTTTGTTCCATCTTTAACTGTTTGGTTTCAATGGTTTTTTGTTCGGTTTTCTCTTCTTTTTTTGATGTTTGATTTTCTGTTTTCTCAGCTACCTCTTCGGCTTGGGGCTTTTCAACGGCTTTTTCTGTGGGTTCAAGAACATTTCCTTTTGTTGCTTGCTCTATTTTTTCTCCAGCTATCTCTAGGGACTTTACTATTTTTTCTGCTGTTGGGGATAAATGTTCTCTTGAATGAGTCGGAGAAGTTGTAGCATAAATCTTCGAAACCTCGGCGCCGAATAACATAATTAGGTTTAGGATAAAAATCCATAGCAAAATAATCATTAGTGAACCTGCAGCGCCAATGATTGTAGTGATCGTGAAGGTTTCAACGTATGTGCCGATGACATAGTTAGTCACAGTGAATGCAACACCTGCTACAACCGCGCCTAAGATACCGTCTCTCCAGTGAACTTTTGCGTCAGGAATTAATTTGTAAGTTATCGCAAAAAGCAGCGTTGATAAAGCAAATAATAGTAAAATTCGGGCTATTGTTATAGAAATTAAAGTTAAAGTTCCATTTATTGAGAAAAATCTTATTGCTCCAAAGAGAAAGGTTGCTATTCCTGTCCAAGCTATCACGATTAATCCAAGAATAGAGACAATGACAAATGGCCCAATTCTTCGTTTAACCATTCTTGTGAAACTTTGTATTTTTGGTGATTTAACTTCCCATATAGCGTCCATTGTGTCACGCAAAACTGCAAAAGTACCGATTGCTCCACCCAGAGAAAAACCCACTGTCGTGATAGAAATCCAAAGGGATGAGAAGGGTGACATTGAGCTTGCAAGCAGTTCTTTGAACAATCCTGCAACAGATGGCCCTGCGAGTACAGTTATTTGTTGAATCAAATGTTGAGTCGCTTGAGTTTGACCATAGAACAGCGCAAAAATAGCTACTACAATTAGCAAGAGGGACGGCAGCGGTAGAATTATGAAGAATGTTAATGCCGCACCTCGTATAAGCGCGTTGTTAGCTTGCCAGTTCTTGAATGAAGATTTGAATAATTGAAAAATCTCTTTTCTATTCATAATTTAGCCTAAAATTTGCGCTTGTAAGCTTTACTATAGGTTTTTCCAATATTTATATTTCGTATATCTTTGTGGGGAGTAAACAGGCAACCACAAGTCTAAAATTCTGGGTTACCGGTAACCGTAATCTTAAAAATTTCAATTTCCGAATAATGATAGTTAGGTGTTTTTGATTTGGCAACTGACGATGAGATATGGTATAGTTAAATAAAATCAGAGAAGCTGTAGAAGAGATCCCCCGCCTCAACCTCCAAAAGTCTTATGGAAAGAATTCCTTGATTTTCTGTCTAAGTATAAGGTTATGGGGCTGGCTGTTGCACTTGTGATAGGTTTTTATTTGGGCAGTTTAGTGCAGACGCTCGTGAAAGATTTGTTTTTGCCGTTGATTGGTCTTGCTTTTCCAGGGCTTACTAATTTGGCAACATACATTGTCGCGTTTAAGAAGCAACAGTCAGTGTCGGCGATTTCTTGGTTGCTTTGATCACGTTCATAATCGTTGCTCTCGTTATCTTCTTGATAGTGAAAATTGGAAAACGCTGGCATATTGATCAATCTTGACTCTCTACGCTATACTATTAAGTGAGGCAAAGGAATCTTAGACTGAAAAATATGGCACAATCCTCTCCCGAAGCAATTTGGAACTTAAACGAAAAAGACTTCTTAACATTATTGGAATCAGGCTTCTTTACCCCCAAGCCCAAAGAAATCAGGTTTTACGCTCCAAGCTTCACCTACTACAAAACAAAATATTACTGTTCTTCGCCAAACAGTTTCCCAACAATTTCCGTCACTGGAACATCTTGCGCGTTGAACTGTAAACACTGCGGGGGCAAAGTGCTTGAAACCATGCATCCAGTGCTCTCGGCTAAGGATCTGTTTGAGTTATGTTTGAAGCTGAAACAGATCGGTGCTCAAGGTTGCCTCGTCAGCGGCGGATGTTTACCTGATGGCTCAGTGCCTCTAAACCAGTTCATACCTGCGCTTAGGAGAATTAAGCGGGAGCTCGGCTTAACAGTTTTCGTTCATGCAGGCATTATAAATCTTGAAACTGCCGTTTCGCTCAAGGACGCTGAAGTCGATGCAGCATTAATCGATGTTATTGGTTCAAAAGAAACGATAAAGCAAACCTACAACCTGAACGTAACACCGAAAGATTATGCGGATTCATTGAAGGCTTTGGATAAATCAGGATTAAATTTTGTGCCTCACGTCATCGTTGGCTTAAATGAGGGCAAGTTAGACGGTGAACTAGAAGCTCTCCAAATGATAAGCAGAGTTAAGCCTTCCGCCTTAGTAATGATATCGTTCATGCCTATCCATGGAACAGCTATGGCAAAAACGCCGCCGCCCAAACCAGTCGACATAGCCAAAGTTGCATCGGTGGCACGGTTGATGTTTCCAGAAACTCCGTTGATTTTGGGCTGCATGAGACCTAAAGGTGCAATACGCAGTGAAACAGACGTTTTAGCGTTAAAGGCTGGGGTTGATGCAGTTGCGTTTCCCACTGAAGATGCCGTAAAATACGCGGAAACCAGAGGCTTAACAATTTCTTTTTCTTCCTATTGTTGCGCTCAAATGTACATGGACGCTGCTGGAAAAATTAAAAAGTAATCGATGTTAGCTTGATTTTAACATTTTATACCCTAGTATAATGGTCCACGCTGAAACAATAAGTCCCGACACGAATTCTGGAATAGCCACATTTGGAACATACTTAAATGCAAATAATAGTATCCAAGGCAGTGCTGCGGCAATACCAGTTGAAACAGTGAAAAGAGCCATTCGCCTTTGATGAGCAAGCAAAAAAGCGCAGGTTATAATTAACATTGATATGGGCATTAGTGTGAAGAATGCTACAGAAACTGCATAGTGCGTTCCAGAATAGTGTTCGTTAAAAACGCCAATAGCGATAAGTGCTATCGTTGCTGCCGCAAAGGCTGCGGCTCCAATTTTGCCAACCCAAGTTTTTCTGAGGTAAGCATACAAGCCAAATAATGCAAAGTTTAAAGCTAAAAGCCCGCCGGCGCATAGACCGAAGTTGAAGAGTAATCCAGTTATGCCTGCTATTACGCCTAAATCGCTTAAGGCATTGCTTGTCCAGCTGAAGGAGGGGTAGGATGCGATGGCTATCAGAATGCAGGTAAACGCAGTTATGGGTGCAAATATTCCCGTGGCGGCTCCGAATCTTTGTTTTCCAGTGGTACTATATTCAGGCAAAGCATTGATTCCTCAATAACACTGATGGGTGTTACTTGCTTTAAGATTTGTGTTCTCAGGAATAAGCCGCCTCAACGTCTGCGACAAATGAGCAAATAAGCAACCTAATGTTAAAGCAAAGCCAGTTAGTATCCAGCATTCTTGGTTTTGTTCAATAATCCCAAAGGTAAAAAGCGAAAGGTTAATGAAGGAAAGTTGATGTGTATTGCTGGGTTTGCCGGTCAAAGGGCACGGGTTCCACCTGATCCCATTCCGAACTCAGAAGTTAAACCGTGTTCCGTTTCCAGCTGTAGTGTGGTCTTAGGCCATGCTTTGGAAGTGGTGTAAAGATTGAGTCTTCTTTCGGGTAACGATACGCTTCTTCAGGTACTGAGCCTAGCTTCATACGGGTTCTTTATAGTTTTAATTTTCTATGGTCAAAGAATTCAAATGTACGTTATGATCCGGGAGGTAGAAAACTCGCTTCATAAATTAAAGTTCATAAAAGAGGAAGGGCGAAAAAACGCTATAGATGCTATAAAAGAAATTGGCAAACCACCCGCTGACCCTACAGCTCGTGTTGACCGCTATTTAGAGTATTTCACTATCGGTCCACAGGGAATGGATCCAGCAGGCCTCGTTTACAAGCTTGATCATATTCTTGATGTTAGAGATACACGGTTGAAGGATGAAGTTAAACTGATGGCGCCAGGATGCGATGATGTCCAAGTGAACAATTTAGAAAACACTTTGGAAGCCGCAATGGCGTTGAACTTTATCTACAAAGTGGTGCGGCACTATTACATTCAAGGCAAAAAGACTCTGAGTCTCTACGTAATAATGCAGATACAAATGATATTGCCCATGGTAATGAAAGAAGCCGAAGCATACGCCAGCGCTCTGAAAGCGTTCGCTTATGGACAACCAATCGGCGATGGTGCAGGACCATTAGTAGCTGCAAAACTAATGCATGGCTACGAAATCCGCAAATTGCCAAAAGACTGCGTCATGGCTACAGTCCCAATTGAAGGACGTACTGCTTTAATCATAAAGGCTGAAGGTCCGGGCGGAAATGTCGGCAAACCAGGTGATGCTGTCGAAGCAGTCATTGAAGAAAATGAGGGTAAAATTGCTAATGTGATAATGATTGATGCTGGGTTAAAGCTTGAAGGCGAAACACTAGGTGAAGTCGCAGATGGAATCGGCGCAGCTATCGGTGGACCAGGCGTAGACCAGTACAAGATTGAGGAAAAACTCACAAAATACCATATTCCAATTAACGCTATAATAATCAAAGAGGACATTGGCGATGCAGTATCACCACTCCGCAAAGAGATCAACGATGCCGTTGACAAAGTCATAGAACGAGTCAAAGCCGTCATCTTAGAGCAAACCAAAGAAGGAGACAAAGTTATAATCGTAGGCGTAGGCAACTCCATCGGAGTTGGACAATAGGAGGATAAAAAAATGGCTCAAAAGCAAACGTCACCGGGAACCCAAAAAATCTCAAATTACATAATGATGATAATCTTAATTGTTTTGGTGCTTTCCGTAGTTTCCATAATATTAGCGGTCAGCGTCTACATGAACGGTGTTTCCACACCACAAGCTGGAACAGACGATTTAACAGCCGGTTTCCTAGCGGTCATTGGTTTGATTGCTCTGAGCATGTCAATGTTCACACTATACCAGTCACGGAGGCAAGCAGCAGAAATGAAAATTGAAATACCCAAAGTAATGACAACCGTCGAGTGCAAGAAATGTGGAACCAAAACTGTGCGTGAATTCCAACGGGGCGATTATGTCTATAAAGACCTTGATGCATGCCCCAAATGCCCCGACACAAAACAGTTGATTACTGCGGTTTACAAGGAAATCAAAGAGAAAGAAAAAACATACAATGTCTAAGTCAAGAAGTCCCATTGAGTAAGCATCTGCATGGGTACACAGACAAAAAACGCTGATTTTCTGCATACAATACAAAAACAGAAATAGTAGAACGACAGAATAAGCGTCAGAGGAAACCCTTATGAAAAACCGTAAAATTGCAATAAGCATGACTCTACTCGCTGCAGCTCTAATTGTTCTTGCAGTTGTAGGAAACGTGCATGCTCAAAGCTACCAGACAGTAACAACCATAACAGGCTCTGGCGACCAAACAACCAACTACTTTGATGTACCATCAAGCGAATTTCTACTAAACTGGACATATAGCAGCTCCACACCAACGTACGCAGCCTTCTACGTAGATCTTTACCAGCAGGGCAATAGTATACCTGTTGACAGCATCATAGCGTCATCCGACAGCGGCGTTTCTTACGAGCATAGCATGCAGCCAGGTAACTACTATATCACAGTGAACGCAGCTAACTTAGACAGCTACAGCATAATCATAGCAGCGCAAACCACAACGGCAACGCCAACACCAACAACCGCGTCGACACCTGTAACCCCAGAATTTCCCGCTGCAGCCATAACTCTTGCAGTTCTAATCGCAGTTGCAACTGGCGTTATTGGAATAAAAACAAAACCGAAAAAGACCAAAATAAAAGCATGATTAAAAAATCATGCCTCCCCAAACTTTGTTGCTAACACTGCATCCAGTTCCTTAAGCTTATGTCCGGCTTTAGCCGCAGCTTCCTGATCTCCGCGTTTAACGCAGTCGCGTAGCCAAGCAGCTGTAGCGGCGTAAGTTTTTTGAACATCCAATTCGTCACCTTTACTCATCACCGATACACCTCCTTTCTGTTCCAAAGAGTGTTACTTAGTTCGGTTCGGATTGCCATTCTTATTGCCTGAGAACGTGAAGGATAGATGTTTTGCTTCACTAAGTCATCTAAACCTTCGAGGTATATGACAGGCAGTAGCACTGTTATAAGTCGCATAGATTTCTTTGCCATTTTTAGTAGACCTTCATGCTGTTGCTGACTACAAATTTAGGCTTAGATACAGTTTTGCCGCATCGGGGACAACGATACTGCGAAGGATACTCATAATCCATCTGTTGAGAACATTCTTCACAAAGCACAGCTAAGCCTCCTTTTTTTGGAGAAGCGCCATTGCCTCTTTAAAGTTGAAACAACGGTAATCTGATAGTGGAACCTGTTTTTTTAACGGACAATCATTTATGCCTTTTAAGGGTTCTGTGCAGTAGTTACCCTCAAGTTTGGGGCATCTTTCGCTTTCCATCACTTAAGCCTCCCGGGCGAGTTCTTGCTCGATTAGTTGGACGGTTGCTTTTTTGTAGCGGGGGCTCAGATTGCACAGCTTTGCGTAACCATATTTTTTCAGCAACTGAAGCGCCACAGTTTTTTCCTCAACAGAATAACGGGAGCTATAGCTGGTCGAGTACAAGTTCGGGGCACATAAGACCATGACTCTTGCAATCGTCAACAAAGTTTTCTTAGCTGGGGCACCAACAGTTTTCTCCTCTTCAGTTGCTTGATTCAAGTAGGGCTGAAGAACATGTTCCTTAGTTTCAAAAATCAACCTCATATCCGCTCCATCGGGGACATTTTCGACAGAAGCTTCTTAGTTTGAACGGTTGTCCTGCATACATGCCGTCGCAGGGTTGAGAACCGATTTTGCGGTTTTCGTAGTAGTCGCCGCAGGGCATTTTAGTTTGATTCTGAGTGGTCATTTTTCATTTCTCCGTTAAGTTACCATAATACCACGCTGTTATTTAAAGTTACCGTGTTACCCCACTACCACAAGCTATTAATAAAGGAAAAACAGATAAGGTAATGTGGTACAATATGCAAACCATGACAAAGAAGAAAACAAGCCTCAACATAGACGACAAACTCTGGCGAGACTGGATATTATACGTAGTCAAAAAAACAGGCACAACCCAAAAAGTCTCAGAGGAAACAGAACGCCTAATCCGAAAAGAAATGAAGGGAAACCCCATTGACTGAAGGCGAATTAAAAAAGATAACTCAAACGGACGCAACTTGGAGCTCAACAGTATCTGAAACAGGTCAAGCAACATCAGAAGTGAAATGCCTAAAATGCGGTAGTGACCAGGTTATTTGGGTATGTAATGATAATAAGCGATGCGAAAACACTTGCGAAAATTGTGGTTATCAATGGGTGTGCTCATCAAATGGGTGCTGAATAATAGCATCCGCTAAGTCTTAGTGGATATGCCTAAAAAATAGTTTTTGGGATGTAGAAAGAAAGCATCCTTAGGTTACGTTTACGTTTAAGGTTACGTTGGTGCTGGCGCAGATGCTGGCGGTGTGTATGTTGATCCTGTCGTCATAGTAGTAGGTGATGTGGCTGCTGCTACTGCTGCTTTGTAGTTTGTTGAGGCTTGGTTAAAAACTGCTTCTGCTTCAGCGACGGTTTGGGCTGGGTTGTCGATTAGTTGTTGGAGGACGCTTTTGGCTGAGGGTTGCGGTGGGACTGCTTTGGCGGCTGTAACTGCGGTGGCGAAGGCGGATGCGATTGATTCTGCACTAACAGTTACTGTACTTGCTGTGGGGTCGACGAGGATGTTTGCAAGGGCATATCCAACTGCACCGCATAACGCGACAAAGATGCCGACGTAAGCAGCGTCTGGCAAACTGTTTATTAGAGAAGCAGATACGCTTCCGATTGCAATTAGAAAGATGCTTATGCTTTTCAACAGGTTATGTGCTTTAACAGTTAAAGAGAAACTCATTTTGGTTTTTCACCACCTTTGTATTGGTTTTTTTATTGTAGGGTGTTGAGTGTTGTAATTTGGTCGGTTATGTCTTGGAGGGCTGCGTCTTCAGCTGGCACCAGCACGTCTATGTCCAGGGTTGTTAACACGGGGCCTATGGTGACGCGTTGAACCGTGAATGTTCCAACTAAATTGAGGTCTGGGCGACTGACGGTTACGTTCATGCCGGGTACAATGTTGTAGGCGACGTTTGTTAAGACAACCAGGGGGGTGCCGCTGTTCGGGTTATTTAACTGTATGAGTTTTTGCTGGGCCAGCTGGTTAAGCTCCGCCACGGTGCCTAAGTGGGTGTCTAAGAAGACGCGGAGGGCGCCGCCTGATCCGGCTTGTCCTTGCAGGGGGTTGCCGCTTGAGTCAAGGCTGCTGCTTTGAATTATGACGGTGCCGATGGTTTTGCTTCGGTCTATGCCTCGTTTGGTTCCTGTCTCAAACTGCGTTAACGTCACGGCTGATTGAGGTCGGGTGCCGATGTAAACGGTGCCTCCGCCTCCAACTGGGTTGCCGGTGCACCATAAGTTTAAGCCTAAGGCGTCAGCTAACGCTAAAGCCGCGGTCCACGGGGAAACATTGGTGAATTTTATGGCGACAAATGATGTGGAGCAGTTGACCTGGATGTTTGGGGTGCCGAAGGAATCCACGGTGTAACCTTGTGCTAACGCAGCGATGCTGGCTAATATTTGGTTGACTGGTTGAGGGGCGTCGCCGCCTGTGCCTGAAAAGTTTAGGTTTACGTTGCTGCCTTGTTGGAGCGCTACGAAAGTAGGGTTGTATGCGATGCACTGCAGATTCGCAGATGTGTATTGTGCACCGGTGCATAAGCCAACGAAAATTTGATAGCTGTTTGGGGCTCCAGGCGCTTGATAGAGAATTTGGACGTAAACGTTGTTAGCTATGATGGCTCGGTTGACAGCGGTGTTTGGTACGTTAAAAACGAATTCTTCTTGGCCAGTTGCAGTGCTGCTGGCGCCATTTAACTCCATTAACACGTGGTCAAGCGAAACGTTAGGCCAAGTTACCCATGCGGAGCCGCTCCAATATTGAATCGTCCAGGTTGGAGGCGGTGTAGCAGTTGGATCCACAACGGCCACGGAGTAGCATTTCAAAGACAGTGGAGAGTAGAGTGAAAGTGACAATTATTTGATTTTTCCTTCCTCGCGAAGCCGCTGGATAAGTTCAGGATCATCAATATGTATAAGCTTTCCATTCTTCGCTAAATTAGCCAACGTCATAACTTCATCATAGCGTACAAGGACCTCTTTCAACTTTTCAAGTTCCTTCTGGGAAAAACCAACCATGCCATTTGACGCTCTATTTGCATCATTTAAACATAAAAACGGATACGCTTTTTTAATTGCTTCAACACAGGCCACGGTCAGGCGGTTGAAGCCTCCGTATTCATGTTCGATGTTTCCTGTGTGGCCCATTAGGGACTCCTTGATTTTTGGGTTAACATTCGCGTCAACAAGCGTGTCTTCAAAGGCGTCGCGTAACGCAGTGGGTTTAAATCCGGGTTTACCAGATAGCCCCGCTTTTTCAATTAAAATGCTGAGCACCTGGCTGATTGCTCGGTTGTTTAGTGGTCCTTCTCTGCCGACGAACAGTGGGTCCGCAGGGTTAACGGGTCCTCTCACCAGAAGATAATTCTTCAGGTCATTAACGATGTCGGGGGTAGTTACTGCTCGCCAGACCTCAGCTGTTTTGCTGCGGGCCTTCTCAAAATAAGCCCAGGGTTCCATGGGAATATCGTCACAGCATAACCCCGCCATGTCGATGGGAACGGGTCCGCACTCGTACATTAACGCGATGATTAATCTGTCTCGGCTGTTATCTGCAACGCCATAGAGATGTCGGACTTCCTCATTTGTGGGGCTGTATTTTTTGACGCGCCTCGTCTTTGGATAATTGATGCGTTTAACATCTAAGCCGTATCTTTTGCAGTTGTTTTTGAAGAAGCCCTGGATGTTACCAAGGACGCCGCTTGCGGATCGGCCAGTGTAACGTTTTTCGTTAAGTAAATGTTTGATGTAACTATAGGTTTTGCGGTCGTAACGTTCAGCTTGCTCCATGTCAATGTTCTGCATTATATCTAGTCGCCTGTTGGCAATTACGCTGTCAGGGTCCTCATCTAAGAACAAAAAGTAGCTGGGTAAATGGTTAATGTAGTTCTGTTTGGTTGCCGGTCTTAAATCTGCCATAGCTTTTTTTATGGAAATGTATTCCTCGATGGGTTTGCCGAAGCGTTGAGTAAATCTTGCTCTACGTGTATCCTCTGCCGTTTGTGCTTTCTCCCTACGTGGTATGTCTGACTTTACATTATAAGCTTTACTGAGTAGCATTTCTAAGTCAAAACTTCACAGCCATCATCTTTTAAAAGCACCGTGTGCTCGGCTTGAGCAACGGGTTTTTTGCTTACTTCAACGAATACTGGATAACTCATAATCGCTTTTGAAGCAAGCAATTCCTTGAATGCAGTTTTGTGCTGTTCTTTGGGAACCACGTCGGTTAGCCATCGTTCAGCAAAAGGCAAAGTTCTAAAATTAGACCCAATGTACTTGAGCAGTTTTTTGGCCGATTCATTTTTTACTGATTTTGCTTTAAGTAAACGGTAAATGGTTGTTTGCGGGCTATCATTTACGTGGCCAACTGCTTCAGGTAATGTGACGAATGGTTCTATGGCGTAAACTTCTCCGGTTTTCACTTTTGTAAGTGACACTTGAGCTACGTTAGGGATGGATGTTCCCGCGTGAATCAGGTATCTTCCAACCGAGTGACCCGTCAGGTTGCTGATGGGTTTAAAACCGCGGTTTTTTATCGTTGTCTCGATTAAGCTGCCGATTTTGCCAAGCGCCATGCCGCCATGAATGTTTTCTATCGCTGTTTTCAAAGCTTGTTCAGCAGCGTTTGCCATGCTCCTGCCCTCTGAGCTAAAACAGGCTGTAAAAGCTGTGTCGGTGACGTACCCGTCAACATGAACGCCTAAATCCACCTTAACCGTTGATCCTTCGGGTATCCTTAAAGTGTCATTGGGAGGCGAAGTGTAATGTGCAGCTACTTCGTTAATGCTTACGTTGCAGGGAAATGCAGGTTTGCCACCTTTTGATCGAATTAATCCTTCGGTTTTTTCGCAAACATCTATGACTAGCATGTTTTCTTGGACGTAAGTTTTCATTTCTTCCCTTGTTTCTCGCAATATTCGTCCTGAAAGGCAGAATTTTTCGAGTTCTTCTTTGTCATAAGGCATAACAAATCACTAACTGCATGAATTTGGATAATGCGCAAGATACTTAAATGCATAACCACACAGCTGCTTTCCGCGGTTCTATTTGAAAAGCAATTTAAACTTTTTTCGGCGCTTCTCTACTTTGGTAGCAGGTGACATCAAGATTAGTTGTAAAGCACTATTGGAAAATTGTACCTAACTACTTGGCGGCAGATGTAAATAACGTACTAATGGCTAAAGAAAGCCAGCAGAACTTATCCACTCTCTATGTTAAAGAAGGGAACCTATTTGGCGGCCGCTTTACGCTGCATCACCAAAACTAAGGCAAACAGCAAAATAGCAATCACGACAGCCATTATTATTAGAGCGTTTTGCTGCCAGTCAAATCCAAGTACGCCCCCTTGTGAACCTACTTGGATTGGGGTTGCCGTGGGGTTCTGGAAGGGTGATGTGGTTGTGGTTGGGTTGGACGATGAAGTTGGAGTCGTTGGTATTGGAGTCGTTGGTGTTGGCATTGAGGTTGTGACGGTTTCGTTGCCGATGGTGATCATTTGTATGTTACTCCAGCTGCTTTCCCCAAGTGTAACAACATTGGCTGTGTAGCATTGTCCCTCATTATAGTAGGTGTAGCCTATGAATGCCTGGACTTGAAAATCGATTTGACCGCCTATTGGTACATTCCAACCTACTATGTCAAAGGATACCACCGTGGTACTGGAAGAGGAAGCGGCAACACCGCTCAAACCGTTACTGCCTAAGTCAGTGTCTCTGGTAAAGTTTTCAAAATGCCCCTTGGAGCGGACATTATAGTATAACCGGTTGGTGTAGTTACCTGACGTGTAGGGTGTGAACGGCTGATTCTGAATCGTAACCTCGATCGTTCGATTATCCACATAGCTACCGGGGTTGGTGATAATAGTCTTTCCAGTATAAGGGTCCGTTCCGTAAGTTGGGGGTATACTGTAGGAGCGGTCGACATATTGAAGAGTAAACTGTGGCACAGACGGTGTAGAAACCTGAGCATATGCCAAATTAGCTATCACTGTAGCAGATACGGTTAACATCAAAACAAGCATTAATTGGAATATATTGGCGGGTTTCATATCCTACTCTTGTTGGCAAAGGAATAAAAAGCTATTAGTCAAGATTCTTTGACTAATTCAAGTCAAGGTTTATTGACTAGCAAGTTTTTATCTAAAGGCCACATCTAATAGATGCATGCGATCTACAGTTGTCCTGTTGCTTGTTTTCGTTATATTGGCATCGGGCTTCCTCCTAACTAGACGACCTGTGGAGGCTCAATTTAGCCCTCCGATTCCGGTATTCACTTTGAAGTTTGACAATGAATCTTATGATGTTCCCCCAACTGGTTCAACCCCAGGGTACCATGTAGACGAAGAGTTCATCGATGTAATCATCAAGAACACAAACGAGTATTCATTTTATGCCGTCGTAAACGAAAGCTTGGTTAAGCTATACTACAACATCCGCGTAAAGGATCACTCTCAGGATTGGACAAATTGCACCGTTTCCCCAAACCTTGCTCCATCTGACTCAAATTACACTACCGTTAAATTTGGTTTAGGAAGCGTCAATCCTGATCCTGGCGGTTTTAGCATCTGGATAGGTAACATTACTAATGGCAACCAAGTTGATTTTCAAGTTCGGGGAGTCGATGGGTTCTACACGAAACTAACCCAACAAAACCCCCCATGCTGGAGACTCCCACAATACAGCGTATTCAATGAGACAGGCGCAAGCAGCTGGAGCACCGTACAAGTAATAGATAGATCTGAGATTTCCATCTCAACACCAACCCGAACACCACCCTCAACAACCACAACGCCCACTTCATCAGCTAATAGCATTAGCCCTATCACACTAACAGTCAGCACAGTTGCCGTAGTAATAGCTGTCTCTGCAGGTGCACTAACAGCCATAAAAAGACACAGAAAACAAAAATCTCTTGATCTGTCTCCTGAGGTGGAGTAACGAAGTCGTTAACTGAAACAAGACAGGGTTAAAGAAGGTCTCTGTTGAAAAGAATGGTCCCAAAAAATTTAACCGAAAGCAAAGACGAGCAAGGACAGAACACATGAATCTGTGGAGAGGTAATATGAGAAAACGTTTGGTCTTCGCTTTGGCAGCTGCCATAATTGTTGCCATTGTGGTTTCAGCGTTTGCTGCAATAGAAATTTATAAGCCCTTTTTCGTTACAAGTAAAAAGCCCTTTTACGTTGGCGTAACATACTGCGGCGACTCAGCTGTAGAAGCAGAGCAGCTGATTAACAGAGTTAAGAATTACACTAACTTGTTTGTTTTGGACTCTGGCACATTGATAGGAAATGTTCCGGTGACGGAGCAGATATGCGATTATGCCGTCAACGCGGGGCTCAACGTCATTTTGTATTACAGCAACAACAACCCGGCAATCACTTGTGATTCTTTGATTACCATTGCTCAAGCTAGGTGGGGCAGCCATTTCTTGGGATTATACTACGATGACGAGCTTGGCGGAAAAATGCTTGATGGCATCGCTAATCTTTATAGTTCAAGCCCGAATGAGACAATTTCAAAAGGTCAAGATGGCTCGTTGTATGTCCAAACCAATAACCTGATAACCAATTCAAGTACCACCTATGATTTCTTGCCCTCAGGAGAAATCGAAGTTGATATTAGCCAAAATCTCCCTGACTCATTTGAATTCCACTCGACCTTCTACTACCTGAACGGCACAATTTCCTATACTACAAAAAACTGTTCAGCAACGGATGGAACAGTAACCAGCCAAATTTTAATGTACCAACCAGACGGCACAGTGCAAACTGACACGGGCGCGGTCGTAACTGATGCAGGCAACATTAGCCAGTTTGAACCCTATCAGAAACTTTTGGATTCAAGACCAATCCAAACCTACGCTCAAGCGGCAAACAGCTTTGTAAGCTACGAGCAATCCACATTGGGTTCAATCGGCAACCAATCAGATGTTAAACTCTTCACCTCAGACTACGCCCTGGACTGGTTTGACTACCAAGGCGGCTACGATGTAGTGCTTGCCCAGCTCGGCTGGAACCAATCCACAACGCAAAACATCGCATTAGTCAGGGGCGCTGCAGACATGCATGACAAAAGTTGGGGAGCCATGATAACATGGGAGAGCCAGTCGGCGCCCTATTTACAAAGCGGTAGCCAAATGTACAGTGAAATGAAGCAAGCCTACGAGGGCGGCGCCGAATACGTTGTGGTCTTCAATTTTGCAAGTGATATCGACAGCACGGCTGGGCTTTTGCAGGACCAGCATTATTCGGCGTTGCAGTCTTTCTGGACAGATGTAGTTCAAAACTCAAGCGAAACTAATAACGTTAAAGCGCAGGATGCGTTAGTTCTGCCTAACGACTACGGCTGGGGCATGCGAAACCCCAACGATAACATTTGGGGAATGTGGCACAATAACTCTTCACAGCAGGTTTGGAATGCACTGCAAGCCTCGCTGAGCCAATACGGGTCAAAACTCGATATAGTCTACGAGGACCCAGCCTACCCAACGGCTGGACGATACCAACACGTGTACTACTGGAATCAGACAACATAAACATCGCTTCGACATAACTTTAGCATTCTACATGGCTATTTCCGCTTAAGGCTTGTAGATTTTAGGGTCAAGCACCGCAAAGTTGTTGCCGCCCAAATGGTAGAGCATCCGCGCCTTCTTGAGGTCGTAGCTTTCGGTGAAGATGCCCATGTCAGCGTAAGCTTCAACTATTTTTCCGACGTAAACAGTGTGGTCGCCCGTTGTAAATTTGCTGTCCACAGTGCATTCTAAGTGTGCGATGCATTCGCGTATTGCTGGCGCCTTGACTTTTTTGGCTGGCATCCGTGTCAGGTTTGTTTTTTTGAACTTGTCAAAGCTTCTACCCGTCAGTGAGCCGCATGCATAGACGGCTTGCAGTGTCTCCAATGTTGGAATGTTCACTATGAACTCGCCTGAATCCTCAATTAGCGTGTGAGAGTGACGCGTTGGCGCGAGGCTGATGGCCAAAAGCGGCGGGTTAATGGAGGTTGGCATAGCCCACGCGAGGGTTGTAATATTAGGTTTACCTGCTTTTCCAACGCATGAAACCAATACGGTGTGCATTGGGTGAAGAAGACGATATGCTGAGGCGATGTTTACTTGGGTTTTTGCGGACACCTAAATCACCTATGTAATAACATAAATAGTCGTGAAACAACGCGCTTATTTCTCTTTTCTTTAGAGAGCTCGAATGTTGCTAATGAATTGAGCAGAGAACAACACATTAGCCATTGCAGGTTCTGCTAATTTTTGTACACTTTGTTTTGGGCTGCTTTTTTGAAGCAAAGCTTAAATTATTTGCAGGTTGCGTACACAGAAGTAAAAAGACTTAAAGTATTGGTACTAAATACTCATTGATAAAATAATTACTCCATGCTAGGCTTTCTCACCGCAATAGAAAACTTTAGCATTTAGAGTCCTTAACATATCAGAATTAGAAACTTGGCACTTTTAGACCTTGAAAGTTAGAAACCTTAGAAGATAGACCTTTTGAACATAGATATTTCAATTTAGAAGAAGAAAAATTAAAATAAGCTCCATCTCTACAAATTCTTGATACATACATATGATAGTAACAAAGAAGGAAATAAGGAACTTTCTTTTAATTGCTGTTTTAGTCACTATGCTTTTATTTTTACCTATTATACTCGATGTTTTTGCAGACTCATTTTCAAATACGATTACCACGCAAATAATTGAAACAAAAAAATTAATTTCTACAGAAGAAGCAATTAAACCTACACAACCTTCTACGTCATCATCTGAAACTGTACAAACATCTCCAAATGGTGGCAAAAATTTTTTTGCCAACATAGACGAAAGTTTAGCCGTTATTCCAGGTACAGTATCTGGTACAGCCACGTTGCAACTAACTACTAAATTGTTGAATTTATTAGCGTTAAACGAAATTATTATTCAGATGCATGACTATCTTGAGGGAGCTTATGGGCTTACTGTTGTATTCCTGACCAGCATTGTTGCAAGAATCAAGATTAGAAAAGATGTTAGGTTCCCTATAATGCACGCTGTAGAAATTATCTAAGAAAACTTTATCATTTTATCGAGACCATGCTTTAAGATAATTGTTCTTTTCGGTACATATCCGAGAATAACGTTAGTTTCCAGTTTACCCAGAACAGCCTTATCGTTGCGACTTTTCAATATTTTCTTTTGCATAGAAATGTATGGCTAGAAGTATTTACCCTAAAAATGCTAAGGGATTTCTTCTATTCTGCTAAGTTTCTAAGTGCTTAAAACATTTAGTAAAATTTCGTTGGTAGGTATTTCTTACCCTTTCTGTTTCTAAGTTGATGTAGTTTGTTTACTCCTTGTTAGGAGTAAGGGCTAAAACTTAAAAGGAAACATAACTCTATTGGTTGCTCAGATAACCTTGGTAAACCTTGGATTGCCAAAGAAGTCTGAAGAGTTTTTCCCATATACAGTGATTGTTCTAATCTTTTCTCTTTTGATACTTGGATTTCTTTCATCTTTGATCCCTACTATAAATGTGAGTGAAGCTCAAGATATTCAAAAGTCAGTAATTACCCTCGATGGAGTGCTTTTTGGATTTACTGGAGTAATGGTAGGGTTATTTACTCGAAATATTAAGACACTCAGCGAAAAGACTTTAAAGCGAATCTTTTTCTTCGCTTTGCTAGCGTTTTTTAGCTTTATTTTTTCAATGATTTTTAGTTTCATACAACTGGGTTTGGGAACTGGAGCATGGGGATTGACACCCTTTGCTCCAATGTTTATGATGATCTATGGGGCTTTTTGTTCCTCAGTCTATTTGCTTCAAGTATTTTATGAGGATGTTTTTCCACCACAAAACGAGAGCAAAAGCTAATACTTTGGATTCAGTTCTACGCTTTTCAGATTTAAGACTTATCTCTCTAAGTTTCCAGCTTAACGAGACCATTCTATAGCCAAGCAGGTCTTTCTTTCTCACGCTCTACCATCGAATAGATGAAGTAAGCTAACAATAGCAAAAAAATAGGGATAAAGATTAATAAAATTAAATAGGAAATAGCAGAATTTAGCGAATAGAAAAGGTAACTTACATAAGCTAATCCTACTATACCAAATACTAAAGCTCCAGTTATCGTTAAAGTGAAAGACCCTATACCAATTTGCATGGTTAGACTACTTCTATGCTCTACAGATTTAAGACTTATCATCAATGAAACTTGGTTAAATTCTACTGAATACATCTAACCCTTGAATGTACTCGGTATAGCAGCGCACTCTTTTTGTGTCAAGAAATCTTTACAAGAACTCTTTTATCATCAACCCGTCTCTAAGACTAAGTATGGGTATCAGCAAGAGTTTCGCATTATTCTTTATTCTAATTATGGCAATCTCAAGCCTAAGTTTAATGATGGTTAAACCTGCATATGCTCAATCAATACCTACGCCATCCGTTCCAGAATTCACAGTGCAGTATCACTTCAATATTATCGCACCAACTTATACCATAAACCCGTATACAGGGCAGAATGAAACAGTTAGTACAGGTCCATCTCCCTACAATCAAACAATAGAGTTTACAATTAAGAATCAACCCTTTACTCCTTATACAGATTCAAATGGCAATAACATTAATCTATATTATAATTTTGCATTCAAGGGACAGTTTGAAACAAATTGGAACTATTACCCATTTAATTATGACGACTCTAGCTATCCTGACGGGTGGGCTTCTGGGTGGGCAAATGGAACAGCCCCATGGTATTATTCCTCTTCAAATTCCACATATACTGTTGTTTCCATCAATGAAATCTACTTAGAGGACCCAGCCATTCAAGACATGCCATTTCCCAATGGCGCTCAAGTAGATTTTCAAGTACAAGCAAAAATAGGTTTCCTTAGCCCACAAGCAAACGAAGCTGGAGCAGAATTTGAAGTTTTTAACGGTCAAACAAGCAATTGGAGCAACACGCAAACTGTAACTATAAATCAAGTATTATCAAGTCCAAGCCCAACAGCTACTGTTCCAGAGTTTCCAACTTTGATAATTCTGCCACTTTTTGCAATAGTAATACTGCTATCAACTGTATTTATCAGAAAGAGAATTCCCAAAAAGAACATTACTTTTATTGTTTAACCTTGAGCATTTAACATATTTCTACGCTTTGCAGATTTAAGACTTACCTTGTTCAGTTTTTAAAGTTAAAAAGCTAAGAGGTAGAGGCTATTTTAATTCCCTTTTCGCTAAGGAAGATTTGATACAGCCGCTCGTTGGTGCGGTTCGATTCCTCTCTCCATTTTTTCTTGTTATACCAAATTACCGATAGGAAAAATATGAATGTAATGATTATCTTGCCTATGTTTTCAGAGGTTAAGCTCGGAAGCCACGAAAAGAGTGCAATCCCAGCCAAGTAAACAAGGTCGGCTAAAAAGGATATCTCGAAACCCAAGAGTAACCCCTCGAATGCAGAATTCTTGAAAACTAAGAAATCATAATAAAGGGAGATATCGTCGTTATTTTTATTTTTAATCCACCAATGAAAATCGGGGTCTATGTCTTTTTTTGATTCGACGAGAGTCTTTTTGAAAGGATGTCTAACTCTGCTGTTAAACCCGTTATTAGCCAGAACGGAATCTCTAATGGTGAAGAAGATAGCGCCAAGGATAAAAGCGCATATGGCTATCACAGCAAAACTCTCCAAAACATCGCTTGCAGCCAAATTGCTAAAAGGGTTAGACAAAAATTTCGGAACAATAAAACTTAAGGGGGACAACAAGAAAAAAATAGCTCCTGAAATTAACATTAAGACAACAGCAGAACGCGGAAAAGACTCCAAAATTTTTTCGGGTATATTTGACAGCTGGTTGTCCTCCGACACCTTACAATTTCATTAATATTTATAGACTATGCTTAAAAGATTTTTTACTATGGTACTTAGCCGTATGCGCTGATTTCGGAAGGCTTAAAACTTGTCACCAATATAACAGAAAAGAGATGAACGATGAAATGAATCAAAGTACGAGAATCGGAATAGCTCTAATAATGTGGGGTGTGGCTATAGCGCTTACAGGTTTAGTATTTGTATTGGGAAAAGTCACACCGCTTTTTATTTTCTTTATAATGGTTGGAATAGGCGGATTTATTTTTTTTATTGGTCTGGTAATAGTGATGATAAAAACTTTTCAATGGGTTCTCAAAAATTGATTTAATGTACTCTGAAAACACCTAATTATTTGATAAGAAACTGTTTAGAGAGGAAAGGTGAAAGTAATAAATAGTAAAGCCTTTCCCCTCTGTCATGGCTAGGAAGTCTAACTAGCCAAATGACTTTAAGGAAACTTAGTATTTTCTTTTGGCATGGCAAAAGCTACATTCCATAGATTTATCGTCACTGTTCATTTCTTTACAAGCTATACAATACCAACCAAAATTCACTTTGTATCTAGGCTGTACTTTAGGCTGTTCAAAGGGTTTATCGGACGCGCGCTGGCTTGTCCCTTTATTGGTGTAAAGTGGTTGTAAGTCTTATTTTCTGGTTTGGGGGCAGATTTGAGGAGAACAAGACCTCTTCCTCTCTTTGCACCAACCGCCCTTCTCAAAC
>JBEKNP010000025.1:0-35972 GCA_049522695.1 Bathyarchaeia archaeon
TAGACGTTAAGGTGAAATTTGAATGGCAAGCAATGTTCTCGTGAGAGACATAATGTCTAAAGATGTTAAAACTGTGCGCAATGATACGTCAGTTAAAGAGGTTATTGCTTTGATGAATAAGTTTGACAAAGATGCAGTGCTTGTTGAGCAAAGCGGGAAACCGACAGAAATCATTACAGTCAAAGATGTGTTGGTGAGAGCTGTTGAGCATGGTGTACCCTTGAGTACGATTATTGCAAGAATGGTTTACACAAACCCGCTGGTTACAATTGAGGAGACGGCTACTGTTGAAGAAGCAGTGCATCTGATGAAAGAATGGCTAATCAAGCACTTACCAATCGTTGACAAAAACGGCTGCCTCATAGGCATGCTCAACGACAGGGACGTAATCTACGCAGTTCCATCTTTAATGTCAACGATGGAAGAGTTCTGCAGAACAAAATAATACCCAGACCCTATAACTCTTTTTTACCCACAACTTTTTGAAAAACAAACAATTACTATATTGCCTTAAAATTAAGGGTTATGCTCTTTTCCGAGCACTGTAAGTTTTTGTTTTCGTAAGTTCCTGTACCCCGTGCTACTTCTCCGATGTTTAACAGGGGATGGCATCGAGCTTTGTTTTAATCCTGAGCTTGCACACAACATAAGAAACAGTAAACGTAGAAACAAATGTAATTATAATCCCCACTCCGACGTAACCCCAGTATTGACCGCTTACCACATTTATTGCGCCCCAGAAAGGCCCTCCCAAGTTTAGTTGAGATCCTACCAAACCGATGGTTTCGATAGACGCCGCTAATAACGCCACCAAAACAGACACTGATGTCATAGTAATATTATACCACAGTTTTTTCAGAGTGCCCCTAAACGCCCAACCATATGCGAAGTTCATGAAAAAGCCATCCGTACTATCAGTAAGGACCATCCCAGTTGCAAAAAGAAACGGAAAAATAAACAAAGTGTAGAACGGAATGTTTAGAACCAAACTTCCTACAGTTACGGAGATTGCAAGAAGAGCCACTTGCGTAGCAGTGTCAAAGCTTAACCCGAACAAAAACCCGATCGGTAACATATAATATTGTTGGTCGACAATTTTGAGTAACTTTGCGATGTATTTGTTCATGAATCCTTTGGTTGTAAGTAAATTGTCTACTTCGACATCTGAACACTGTTTGTTCTCAATTCTTTTGAATACGCCCAAAAGATGGAAAACAATTTGAACATTCAAAATGGCAATTAAAAAAAGAAAAACTGCGCTAACTAATGAACCTATAATTGAAAGTGTAGGAACGAAACAAGTTAGGTACTTTGCTGCCAATATCAGCCCGAAAGCAAAAATAAAGACAGCTCCAGAATGTCCTATGCTAAAGAAGGTGCCAGTGAAGGTTGAGGGCTTTTTTTCCTGCATTAATTTTCGGGTCGTGTTGTCGATTGCGGCTAAATGGTCAGCATCTAGGCCGTGTGTTAATCCAAGGATCCATGCTAGAGTGCCTATCGCCACAAAGGTGGCGAGTTCTACTGCGCTGCCTGTTTTCACGTTAAATTTTAGGTTGCCAGTTGAGGTTGTAAGATTATATAACCATAGAAAAAGTGCTGCAGTTATAATTAATTCTATAGCGTAGAAGATTATGATAGATTTTCTTGATCTCAAGATTTTGAACATGTCCCTTTGCCACCCTAGTTGTCCTTCCCCTGTTGGATGATTCATCCAACATACCAACATAGTGCATATTTACTTTTGCTTAACTAAAGTTAAGTCCAGGTTGAATTAACTTTGATCAAAAATCCCAAACTACCCTTCTGCTGGAAAAGGGCGAATTCACCAAATTCCAAATCCTCCTTGAAATCATGCACAACCAACCCCACATAAAACAAAAAGACATCGCCGACACAATGGGAATCACCATACAAGCCATCTCAAAATACTTCAAAAAACTCACAGAAGAAGGACTCCTTGAAGCAGGCTCAGGACGCGCAGACTACCGCTTAACCCAAAAAGGCATAGGTAAACTTCATGAGGACCTAAAGAGCCTGGAACGCTACGTTACCTCCATCAGAAGCGAGATGAAGATTGAACGCGCTCTGCCAGCTATAGCTACTCAACCCGTTAAAGCAGGGCAAACCGTTGGCTTGATTGTCAAAGAAGGCATCACGTGCACTTTTGACTCAAACAGTCCAGTTACAGAAGCAAAAGAGATAGCCATGACAGACGCTGCAGTGGGAGAAGATTTGGGGGCTAAGGAACTTGCAAGACAAAATGAAACTTAAACAAGGCAAAATCCTAATCGTTAAGTTGCCTAGCATAAGACAAGGCGGCTCAAGGGCAGTAGACATCGCAGAAGTCCAAACACTTTATGAGGAGTTCAAGCTGGACAGGATAGCAGTCATGGGTGCAGTTGGCAGAGCGATTCTGAACAAGCTGAAGCTAAAGGCAGACATCGAATTCGGCATCAGCCGTGCCGTCGCCATAGCAGCTTCGAGGGGGCTAAACTTGTTTGTGCTTATTGTAGGCAGAATGACCAACCGCATGACTCAGGAAATAGAAAATGTGAACATGAAAAGCGCAGCCAACATAAGCTACGAGGTAAGAGACACAAAAACCCCCTAATTCAACTCCTCTCGCGAAGTGACGCGAACGTTATTTTTTCCATTGCGTTGGCTTGTCCCTTTATTATGTGTTAAAGTATGTGGGTGAAACTGCTTTGTCTGCTCTATTGAGTTTTTTTGCTATTCTTTCTTCCTTTTATTGGTTAGTGTGAACGCTTTAAATCTCATAGTCATGATGCCATTTTCTTGAGTGACCTCAACCCCCACAAGAACACGAGGATTGCAAGTACGCTGATGACGACGAACCCCTCTACAATTCCGATGTTTTGAAAGTTCCCGGCGAACAATGCGCGAGCAGCATTAACTGTGTATGAGAATGGGTTAATCTTCGCTAGGTCCTGAAGCCAGATAGGTGCAAGCGCGAGGGGAAGGATGATACCTGATAGCAGAGAAAGAGGCAGTGTTATTGTGTTTAACGTGGGAGCGAGGGGATCTTCAATTTTGTAGATAAGGGCGAAACCGTATGAAATAGATGCCATAGTAATTCCGATTAAAGCGTATAGCAATAGAGAGAGCAAAAATCCGTCTATATTTACATTCAGTCCAAATGGAAGAGCGACTAATGTAATTAAAACGCATTGAAGAAGAAGGATGATTGCATCTCTTAAAACCCTGCCTAAGAGGATTGCTGGGCGTTTCACTGGAGTTACTAAAAATCGTTCTATAACTCCGGTTCTAATATCATCAATAAGTGAGAATCCAACGAACGCTGTGCCGAAGAGCGCTTGCAGAACCAAAAGTCCGGGAATGAAAATATCTACTGTTTTTCCAGCGGGTAGCCCGGGAACACCGCCGAGAGCGTTTAGGAGCGGCATAAACAGAAGCAAGTACATGAGGGGTTGGAACATGCTTACGAAAACAAAAACGGGGCTTCTGAGCGTGTGTTGCATGTTGCGGATAAACATCAGCTTGGTGTCGTGTAGCATTTTCATTTTCATTTTCTTTCATCCTCCCTTAGTGAACGGCCTGTGTACTTTAGGAAGACATCATCTAGACTTGGCCTGGACAGCGTAACGGTTTGTGCCTCCAAGTTTTTGGCGTCGAGTGAGCGCAGAAGGTCAGGCATCATTCTCTCTCCATCTTTAATGTTTAGATAGACTGAATTGTTGTTAGTCTGAATTCTCTCTACCTGAATCTTCTCGGTTAACAAAGTTTGAGCATTGCAAGCGGTTTCCTCTGATAGAAAACTAAAAACTATCGTATCGCCGCCAACGTAACTTTTTAACTCTCCTGGCGTTCCAGTCACAATAATTTTTCCGTTATCTATAATTGCAATTGTATCGCAGAGCTTGTCAGCTTCATCCATGTATTGAGTGGTTAAAAAGATGGTAACGCCCTCAGCTTTCAGTTTTTTTATTTCTCCCCACAGATATGCTCGACTTTGCGGATCAAGGCCTGATGTCGGCTCATCGAGAAGAAGTAGTTGTGGACGGTGAATCATCCCAAGCGCAATATCTAAACGGCGCTTTTGACCACCAGAATAGGATGAGGCCGCTCTCTCTATAAATGAACTCATTTGGAAACGCTCCACGAATTCGGCCGCATATTTCTTTGCAGTCAAAATATCCAAGCCATATAGTTGAGCTTGGAGGACTAGGTTCTCAACACCTGTAGAAGTCAGATCTGCTCCGCCTACTTGGCTCACGCATCCAACGTTCTGTCTAATCTGTTCCTGCTGTTTTGCTAAGTCATATCCAAGAACCTTGGCTTCCCCACCAGTCGGACACAGTAATGTAGAAAGCATTTTCTGTGTGGTAGATTTGCCAGCACCGTTTGGACCGAGAAAACCGAAGATTTCTCCTTTTCTAACAGTGAGATTTATACCCTTAACTGCTTCTACCTCTTTTTTCCCACCCTTCTCTTTAGAAATGAAAGTCTTTCGAAGCCCTTTTGTCTCAATTACCAAATCTCCAATCATGTTGAGTCACCTATGAATAATGTATCTGATTTCATGACCATGAAAAATGATAAACTCATCTTTTCGATGTCGCCTACTCGATATCGAATTATGAATTTTATTCCCAAAAACCCAAACCTTCCTGACCCCTTACAAAAGAGACATATATAAGAATTCTTGTACATTGCGTGCCGCGCTTGGTACTTTTTGATTAAAGAGGCGAAGGCATCTTACACATCTTGATTTTCCAGACGGCAAAGCTTGTGGAAGCCTTGGTTATGTTAATTTCGGTATTCTATCCAGCAATAATTATGTAGATTCCAATTGCAGCAATGACAAAGCCCACAATAGAATCGTTGTACTTCTCTGGAAAATGCTCAAACGTTTTGGCAAGTCCCTTATTACCAACTTGAACTAGAATCATTTGAGACAGAATTGAAGTTACAACAAAGATGATGAGAAGATAGAATGCAAACAGCACACCATTTGGTATGGACGCGAGGAAGATAGGCGTGATGCTTAGATCGGGAGAAAGTGCCGCTCCAAGGACAGCAAAGTAATCAATTCCATTGAGGCTTGATATATTCTTTGTTTTCTTCTCTAGTAATTTCTCTCCTGGGGTAACCTCTTCTTTCTTTTTAGACACAAGAGCCCTGATGCCAATGAAAAGCCCAACTGCAAGCATTACGAATCCAACAGCGTATGAAATGTAGGAAGAAATCAACCTTGAGAACGCGATTCCTGCTACTGCGATTCCAAATCCCAACACCGCCGAAAGAGCAGCATGACCCGTCGCTGTTACAAGGGATATGCCAAACAATTTTTTTCTGTTCCAACCCGATTTCCGACTGAGAACGCAGAGGGTAACCCAGTGGTCTGGAGCTGACATATGCAAAACTCCAACAAGCGCAGCACCAACCAACAAAGGCAAAACATCAGTCATGCGAAACGTATCAACCTGTGCAGTTCACAGATTAGGTTTACGCTTGTTCTAAAAGTTTTGCATCAATTGTTAAATTCGACAAGCCTGGCAATTGTGTTTATGAAATCCGAAAAGGTGACCGGGGTATAAATTAAATTGGCTCAAGATAGTAACTCCACTGACCTATATCATGGTTTTCTCTTGTAACCTAAGCACGTTAGAAGAATCATGCGTGTTCTATAAATGTCTCCTTTGCCGCTTCTTTTTTCATGTACTCCTTGAGTTTTTCTGGAGGTATACAATTCTTGAGTTTCGGACAATATTTGTTCGTATGAAAAGCTAAAAGCTCAGAAAGTGGTGCAACGATTTCCCTGTTCAAAGAGTACAGCTTTTCTTTTCCGGAACCCTCTGAGCACAATAGAGCGCTATGTTCTAGTCGTTTAAGGTTATAAGCGACTGTGGTTTCGTCTTGTTCCAGAGCTTCTGAAATTCCTGAAATGTTTTTTGGGCCTTCGCTTAGAACATCAATTATGGCCAGACGCGTTCTATTTGACAGGGCAGAGAAAAACATGTAATATGCTTCGTTGGAGAAATTTTCCATTTAATTCACCATAGGGGAAATTATTGCTAACAAAATAAGCTTGTGCCGTAGTACTTTAATTTTGCTTAATGTTAACGGTTGTGTCCTTAAAGTTGAAAAATTGCTTATGGGCTAAACGAATCGAGAATACAGTGAATATGTCAGCATGATTCACTTTAAAGATTGTGACTTTGAGAGTGCAACCGCTACCACAGTAGATGAAGTTAAAGAGGCTATCTATGCAGGCTTTGAATTTGCAAATGAAAATAAAGGACGCTTTTTTAAGTTGCTTTTTTGATTTGGGGTTTGAGGTGTTTGCAGGTTGCGTGTTTTCGCGTTTTTCTGCGTTTATCTGCGTTTGTTTGCGTTTCTAAAGGCTTAATTATAGGTGTTAGAAGCAAGAATCTGTATGCCGTTAACTGGAAAGGTTCGCTTTACAGCAACGCTTTGCAAAGAAGCAGGGAGGAAAAATGATTTCTAAGACTTTTTTAAATTTGCGTTTGGAATTTAAACTTATTTCACACGGTATTACGCATGCGTGCGAAAAGATGATAAAGTTGCATGGTGGGTATCCAAAGAAAAAGTAAAGTTAAAAGATTCAATAGTTGGTACTATCGTTGAGAGGGAACATAATAATGAAATCACCGATTGTTATAGCATTAGTTGCTATACTGTTTAGCACATTATCTTAACGGTAATGTTCTAAAGTCCAAATGATACTGCGGCATAAACGTGTTGACAGCACAATGAAGTACATTCAGATGCTTAATTTAGAGGACGACGAGTTTGAAGTGACCAGTGCAACAACAGTCGACGAAATTAAGAAGCTAGGTATGGTAGGCTGAATCAAGTACGAAGAAGCGACCGTCAGCGGAGTGCAATTGCATTTATATAAAAAGCAAAAGAGGTTCTCAAATGTTTAAGGCTTGCACATCTTCAACCCATGCGTATAAACATAGAAGTAATGGTATAAGCTTTTATACGCATGTTGAGGTGAGACTTAACAGTCAAATGGTCAGAGCTATATGAACAAACTTGGCGGCTTCATCTGGTTAATGCGACCAGTCAACTGTGTCATGATGGGTTTTGCCGTGCTTGTAGGTGCAATTCTTGCCAGTTCCCAATTTGCAGCTCTTAACTGTCTCAGTATCTTATTCGGTTTTTTGACGGGCTTCACTTTTTGCGCTGCAGCCATGGTTATCAATGATTATTATGACCGGGCCATTGACGCCATCAATGAGCCATCCCGTCCCATTCCAAGCGGCTTGGTGAAAACCCGTGAAGCTTTGGCTTTAGTTGTTGTGCTTTCAGCTGTAGGTTTCTTTTTCGCTTTTAAGGTAAGTGTCCTATGTTTTGCTGTGGCGGCGGCCTCTCTGGCTATAACTGCAACGTACCTTACAGTAGGCAAGCGAAGTGGATTACCGGGAAACTTTTTGGTCAGCGCCTGCGTTGCCATTCCCTTTCTTTACGGTAGCATAGTTGCTTTTGGTTTTGTTAAGTTGAACGTGGTATTGTTTGCATCCATGGCTTTTCTATCAAACACAGGCAGAGAAATTACCAAGGGAATTGTTGACGTGAAAGGCGACAGTGCAAAAGGCGTAAAAACTTTAACGGTGCGCTATGGCGAAAAGAAAGCCGCCATTGCAGCCACAGTTTTTTACATCACTGCAGTAGCTCTGACGCCTGTTACTTGGCTTCTAGGTTTGGTATCAATCTGGTTTGTGCCGTTTGTTCTGGTTACTGACTGCGGGCTTGTAGCCTCTTCAGCGCTTTTGCTTAAGGATTATTCGCGCGATAATTCTAGGCGAATAAAAAACATGGTTCTTTTATGGTTCATTTTTGGGTTGATAGCTTACATTTTTGGCACTTTCAAGTGAAAAATGTGCCTTTATTTTGTACATATATACGTGCATGTTAGCAACAATTAAATCCTTATTGTGTTGCATCATCATTCAAGGATGTTAACATGTCTGAAAATTTCGCTAAAAAATGGGAAAATAAAAGAGAAGACGAATCACTTGGTACCGCAATACGCAACACAATTACGCCGGTGCCACCTCTAAAGACAGCCTTAGACTTAGCCGTCAGAAAACTTGACTTGCAAATCAACAAGCTAGACCAGGCCAATGAACGCTTTACTCAGAAAGACAAGACTCTATTCGCTAAATTAGTAAACGCTTACACTCAACATGATACGGCGCACGCTAACATTTACGCTAATGAACTAGCTGAAATCCGTAAAATGTCAAAACTTGTCATGAACGCAAGACTTGCACTAGACCAAGTATCTCTACGAATAAAGACAGTAACCGAGCTGGGAGACGTCATTTCCGCACTGGGGCCATGCATCGGAGTACTACGCAGCGTCAGCGGTGGATTATGCGGTGTTCTGCCTGAAGCAGAAAACGAACTGGGCGATATCGGCAACATGCTAAGTGGGTTAATGTTTGAAGCCGGAACAAGCAGTGGCATGTCACTAAATTTCAACTCCGTAAACGAAGACGCAGCAAAAATCCTTGATGAAGCAGCAATTGTTGCAGAACAAAGAGTAAGCTCGAATTTCCCTGATTTGCCTCCTGGAATGCCAGCTGGTACAGCAAACAACAAATCAAGAACTTAAAGCAAAGTATCTTCTTCTCTTAGCCTCTTCTTTTTTTCTTATTTCTAACTTTAAGTTAAGCATCATGCATTAAGGCAGTTACTACATACATTGGAACCAAACAATTGGGCAATTAACAATACCTTTTTCACCGGCACAGGTTTTCACTAGATACATTTGAGCATAGACCTTAAAGTACCGTATAAAGATAGAAGCTTAGACTGTCGTTATAATCTTAGATTCTTTGTTACTTGCAGTATTTAGAATGCAATTTTCGCCGCCTTTTTTCTTCTCTTCATTGCTAATTATCTTAAGTTTTATGTTATCGAGAAACTAGACAATTAAGCCAACACAGACAGCTCAACTAACAGCCCCAGAACTCTTTAAAACATTACCCATCTTATACACTAAATCATAATTTGCGTTTTAAAATATGATTTTGAAGACCTCAAAAATTATTAGAACAGAATGTTCTAACAATTGGACTTATATGTTCCATGCAATGTTGTATGTTCACTGAGGGTTCCGCTGGGTGAATGGGAAGGAAGAAACAGAGCTTGAGTACGCACTACGAGGTAAAGCGTGGAAGGTTTACTGGTTTCTTCTCAAAAACGGCAATCCAGTCGGAGTCCGCGAAGTTCAACGTGCCCTGAATTTTAGCAGTCCCAGCATCGCTTTTCATCATCTTGAGCAGTTATGCGAGTTAGGCTTGGTTCAAAAACAGGAAATCGGCGGTCACTACTCACTGGTTAGTGAAGTAAAAATTGGTGTGCTTCGCCATTTCGTTAAGCTGGGTAAGCTGCTTTTTCCAAGATATTTCTTCTACGCATTGTTCTCAACCGTGTTTTATGTCGCGTATTTGGCGGTTTTGTTTAGCGGTTTTACCCGTGATAACCTGTTCATTCTCTCGTTTGGAGCAATTGTTTGCACAATATTCTGGTACGAGGCTTACCGAGTATGGGGAATGAGGCCATTCTAACTATTAGAACAAGCTGTTCGCAGGCTTAGCATAAAATAAAAAAACTAACTTACCTTTAGCATGGAGAAAAAAGTATGGTACAGAAAGAAGTTAGAAAAAAAACGAAAATTTACGGAGCCGTCGCAATTCTCTTAGCAATAGTTTTAGTTAGCATGATTTACGCTTTCGGCGCAGCTCCGACGATATTTCCGCCAAGTAAAACGCCCCTTGTGTCGGGGATGACAACTTTCACTTCCCTGCAGGAACTCAAAAACTACATAAATAATACGTCGCGGCAAAGCACCTCGTTTGCTGGAGGACCATTGGATTCTCAGTTTTTCGGTGAGCAAGCTCCTGTTCCGGCTCCAGCTGTGCCTTCCGCTATAGGAGGCAGTTCAGCGAACGTGCCCTCTGTTTTGGGGGCTCAATCAAGTGAAAGTTATTCCACAACTAATGTTCAGGTCGCTGGAGTTGATGAAGCAGACACCGTGAAAACAGACGGCCAATACATATACACTGTATCGACAAGCCAAAACCCAGGATATTATTTCGGTGGCTATCCTCCTCAAGCAAGTAATGGCGTTGCAGTTTACATCATAAACGCTGACCAGCAAAACCCACAGGTAATTTCAAAGATACTTCTTGGCAACGATACCGAACCGGCAGGATTGTTCCTGAGCCCAGATGGCAATAAACTTGTAGTCATAGCAAGTAAATATCAAACTTACACTTACGGCAATGGAGGTATCCTCCCGCCCAGTTCAGGAGGTGTTGCAATGCCGATGATTTTAGCTTACCAAGCCAATGTTTATACTTACATTAATGTCTATGACGTATCAAACAAAGCTGATCCTATTCTCACCAGAAACTTTACTGTCAGCGGAAGCTACTTTGACTCCAGAATGATAGGTGACTACGTTTACGCTGTCGTCAGCCAACCTGCAATGGATTATAACAACACTGTTACTCTTCCAGCAATCTACAACGGCAGCAATGGATACGACGTTGCGCCCACATCTATTTATTACGCTGATATGGTTGCACCCAGCTACTACACCTTCACTAGCTTCTTCGGCATCAACATCTCAAATGACACACAGCAACCTACGAACATGACTGTTATGATGGGGGGAGCCAGCGCGATGTACGTTTCCCAAAACAACATGTACATAACCTACCCCGCATGGACCAACTCGGGAGAATTTACCTCAATTTACAGAGTTAGCATAAACGGAACACAATTAAGTTTTGAAGCACAGGGCAGCGTGCCAGGCTACACAATAAACCAGTATTCGATGGATGAATACAACGGCTATTTCAGAATAGCAACCAATTGGCAAAATACGACTCAGATTAACAATGTTTACGTTTTAAATTCGAATCTAACCATCGTAGGCAAACTTGAAGGTCTTGCACAAAACGAAGACCTCTATGCAGTTCGATTCATGGGCGATAGAGCTTACCTTGTAACGTTCCATCAGACTGACCCATTCTTCGTAATTGACCTAAGTAACCCAGATGCACCCAAAGTTGCTGGCGAGCTAAAAATCTCAGGCTACTCAAGCTACCTGCAACCATATGACGCAAACCACGTTATCGGTATAGGGGAAGAGACCACTATCATTTCAGGAGTGGAAAGCAATACACTCAAACTCTCGCTTTTCGACGTTACAGACATCAATAACCCAACGGAAATAGCAACTTACAATGTTGAAGGCAACTATTCTACTTCCACCGCACTTAATGACCCGAAAGCTCTCCTCTTTGACCTGCAAAAGCAGCTGCTAGTTATCCCTGTTTCAATAAACAACTATTACTATAACACTGTCGTGGGTAACAATACTGGCAGCTCTCAGATAAGTCCGCCCTCAGCACCGTTAGCTAAGCCAGGAGTCATAGTCAGCAGCAGCAACACAGAGAATTGGCAAGGAGCATATGTTTTCAACTTAACTTTAAACAGCGGCTTTATGCTGAAGGGCACTGTTACCAACTTAAACTCGACGCAACTTGACAGCCAAGGATTCATGACTGACAGCTCTGCTTACTATAGTAGCCAAAACGACTGGATAACAAGGTCACTATACATCGGCAACACGCTCTACACGATATCAAACTCAGAAGTACAACTAACCAGCCTAACAAACATGACGCAAATAGGCGAAATCGACCTAACCTAAACTTTTTTCTTTTTTTCTAAAAAAATGTATCTTATTTATGCAGTTTACAGTCGATACTACCTTTTAACTAAAGATTTTCTATACAGTACTGGATTTAGCATAAACTTCAACCTCAACCTTTTGAGCGGTCTTCCCTAAAAAGTCAGACAACGAACCTTTCCACTTGGGGTTAGCCTTTGCGGTGAAGCCTACAGTTTGGGCTATCCCTCTCCACAGTAACGCTTTGTCGTAGTCTTTGGCGTCTTGGGGCATGAATTCAAAAATTGATCGGCTGGCAACGATTACAAGTTTCTTTTTCATTCGAGAGATGGCAACGTTTATGCGGTTTAGGTTTAGTAAGAAGTCACTTTCTGAGCGCACGTAGTCAGGGTCGCTGACAGTTGAGGATATGATTATGAAGTCGCCTTCGCCGCCTTGATACCGCTCAACCGTATCAACCCTTACATTTTCGTAACCGTCAACCAACAAATTCTTGACCACGCCTCGCTGAGCGTTATGCGGAGTAACTACACCCACACCTTCCGACTTTACACCACTACGGATTAGAGCCTCGACAATCTTTGCCTCGACTACATTTGACTGAAAACTCTCCGTCTCATCATGGACAACTAGAACAAAAATATTCTCCGGCTTCAAAACAACTTTCAACCCTTCTGTTGAAGTAGACACAGAAGACAGAGTTTGCGTCTGGTCAGAACGAAAATCAATCCCGTCTTTATGGTATACCCATTCTCTTAGAAACTGCGCAACTACTTGGTGGCACCGATGGGTTTCGCTTAAGCGTTCGGTAGGAATATCAGCCTTATGCAGAGATATAACATGGTCAATCCCCAGGTCTTCTTGACGTAGTAAACGAAGGAAATCCATAGCAGACAAGAATGAAGCCATCTCCTCAATGGTTCGCCTATCCTCTTTTTCCCAATTATGCGATTGAATTGGAGGCAACTGCCGATGGTCTCCCGCAACCAGAATCTGAGCATTCTTGTTAACAAATGAGCCTGAAAGAATCAACTCGGGAAGCCGCATCATACTCGCTTCATCAACTACTAGTAAGTCAAAGAAGCCTTCGTCCCAAGATGGCTCCTTGCCGCCAATTTTTTTCATGAGACCGTACAAACCAGGCGGCGTTACACATAAAACCAGCGGAAAAGCATCCGTTGAATCAGAAACTAATTTATCTTGACTTGATAGTGCATCTTTTAGTTCCGTAATTACCTGTTCGTCTTCGTTGTAATTGACGTATTTGACGCCGTCAACAGCTTTGTATGAAGAATTTAGAACCCGATAAATTCTAAGATTAGCTAAGTCACTGCCGCCTTCTTTGCGGTAATTCCGCCAAGACTTAGCTAGCTTGTTAACAAATTCATGAATCGCCTTATGCGTAGGCGCCACCATCAACACACGGCACCTGCCAGCTTCATTATGCGCGGCAATATGCGCAAGCACCGCTAACTGTAGAGTTTCAGTTTTACCAGTGCCGGGTGGACCTTGAAGCATAACAACCTGCTCCTTGCCAAAAACACGGGCAATAAAACGGTTCTGTTCGGGTTTAGGCGGCAAACTTGTGTGTTCAACCCAATGTAAGAAAGCCTTCGCGTGATCATTAGCTAATTCATTACGTTCTAAAGGTTTGTTTGTACCAGCCAAAAACCCTTCCAGCAAACAAAATAACTCGTTGTTGCTTGCGTAGTCAAGGCATTTAGCTGCCCGCTCCGAAATAATATCATCGGCTAATTCATCTAAAATATAGTTGCGCCCCACTTCAAAGAGCTGCATGTGTTTACTATTTCTAGCTTTGTCTTTGTCAGTAGTTGGAAGATCATGCCAAGTACTATACCGCCTACTTTTGCCGCTGGGCCAACTGACCACTTTAATGGTTAGCTCCATTTTTCGCAGATCAACTTTTTCAACGATAACACGAGCTGATTTTTCCACCTGCGAAGGTGACTTTTGCTTGGCTTCCTCAAACTGTCCCTGCTCATTTATTCTAATTTCAGTGGCAACCATCCAATCGCCAGAGCCTGAATCGTCAGACCCCTTGATTCTGCAAGCATTAACAATACACTCCGACTTTGGTAACCCAAGCCCCTCATAAATCAACTTGCCCCTAACCACAAAATCCCGATCCGCCTCCTCAGCGCTTAAACACTCAAAAATCACTGATCTGCCAGTGGCTACCCTCTGACTTGGAAGCATAATGTAATGCTGATACAATTCTTGTCGCTTGGCAAAATACTCCAAATCCAAAAATTCCCTGCAACTTCTCTCCAGCGTTGCATGTCCCAAAGTGAACTCGGGGATTTTTGGAACATCTATCGGCTTTTTGCCTAAGCGTTTATTGCGTATAGTCAGCGACCGCTCTATATGTTCAAGAGCCAAGCAAAGCCTTGCACCAAGCAGGGTTAAATCCTCGTTGCTGATTCTTCGCGTCTTATGTGGATAATCACACCACATACGTTTCTCTATCATAAATTTCTCAAGAAAGCCTTTTCCTTGGCTACTGTCAAGCCGACCTTTGGCAGCCCATAAATATTCAATTGGAATTTGGTTTCCAAAACGGGCTCGCGCAGGATAATAACCTTCTTTGCATCTTAAATCTTCAGATCCAAGTATAAATGAAATGGAACCTGATGGAGTCCGTGTGTAAGGCATTTCAAAGTTAAATAAGCCATCCCGAAAAACTGAACGCAGATCTAAAAGCGATCCATCTTTGCGTTTAACAACCCATTGATTAGTATCGAAAAAGCTACATAGCTTAAGAACAGGCAAAAGCCCCGTGCTGTGATACCCCACAGCTTTTCTTAATACAATTTCATCCTGCAAAATAGAAAACATAGGCTGGTCGATTGCTTGCCTCAGACCCAAAAGGTCTTGCACTGCACGGGCGGTCATCAAAGAAGGTTGACGCCGAACTGCATCCATAAGTTGATCCCTCTCTCGTCGGGTATAGAAGTAAAGATGAATCGGAGCCTCGTCTGGACTCCCAACCTCCAAGGCTACATCAATGATAGCCTTAGCAACGTCTGCAAAAAATGCCTCCAGCATGTTTTTTTCTTCGTTTAAGCATTCTTCTCGTTGATCAGGAAGACTATTGACAATTTTTGATATGCTTATTGATTCCCGTTTGTACCGTGTGCAACTTACTCTAGCGCTTATCATTGAAAGGACATCTAGCATGTAATCCCATTCAATGTGGAAGTACACTCGGATCATGCCATCAGGTTTAAACGAAAGTGCTGTATCTGCGCCAAGCTGGGGGCTATCTTCAGGCAAATTTCCGTAACCAGCGCCTGTGAGCCATGGCATCGCTCTAACCTTATTCACATATAGACTGGTGGGTCGTATCCCGTACAGCATGAATTGGGCTCTTTGAATTATTTTATCAAGCTTGGCACCTATTACAGGGTCAGCGGACAACAAATGGACTTTTTGTGGGTCTAAGGCTGGAATCTCCTTAAAGTTGTAGGGACGCTGATCATATGAATTAGGCACGACCTTTAGCTTAGCAAGGTCTTCCAACTGTAAAATCCCATAAAATTTTAGTGCCTTCTGTTCCCCTCGACTTAAATTAAGCAGTGCAACACTTTCTTTTTCTATCGCTCGAACAACACAGCATTCATTAAACCCGCAGTTATCACATCGCCAAGATAGTTGATACGCCACTTCCGAGAGGGGAATTTGGTGGATGCGGTAAAGTTCACCGTTTCCGCTGAGAAGTCTTTGAACATCTTGGATTAGCGGCTCAAGTCTAAAGGACGGAAGACTTTCAGCGTCAAGCTTCTCTAAATCTGATTCTTTGTTAATCACACATCCTTCAAAATCAACATTAGACGAGAAGTCACCTAAGCCTCTGGTAAGCAACAGCACATAAATTGCAACTTGTATACGATGAGCCGTCTGCTCCTTCCAAGAAGATTTTATTTCAAAAATCCGGACTTTAACTTTACCATTTTTGCCTGGCCATATGCCAATTAAATCAGCTATGCCTTTTATGTCCCACACGCCAATATGCCCCAGCATAGGGGCTTGATAAACCAAAACTGGCTTGTACGTAGTCTCCGTTTTGGTAGAAAGTGAGCATTTAAGAAGTTCCATTATGGTTTGAAGAGATTTTTTCCAAGCGCTCTCCCAACTGTCTGTCCTCGGGTTAAACTGGCTTAAGTCATAGTAGCTAGCAGCTTTCGCTTTTAACTCCTGCACTTTCTTCTCTTCTATCTTTTTACCTGCACCATACAGCAAAGGGCTTAATGGCTTGAAAGCCTCAGGCCATTTGTGGCACCTCTCCTCCTCACCTTCAAATCGAAGTTTAAAGTAACGGGGGCAACAATCAAAACGGATAAACTCAGCTAGCCCCGACGCGTCAAGCGATGGCAAACCTAATTCAGGCTTAGTTTCAAGTGCTGATTTCTCAAGCAAGTTATCCTTCTTAACCAAAACTTCGCTTCCACCAGATTCAGTTTTGCCCGAATATTGCGGATTGTCTTCATTAGGACCTAACTTGCTTGTTTTATCTTCCAATACGAGCACTCCCAACTTCAATGAACAGACAAACAAGTTGCTTAAATGCGGTACTTACGTTTAAAGACATATCTCCTAGCGCCTTTATTTGTTAAGCGTAAGAAAAGCAACACTTGGAACTTTTCGGCAAATAAAGAATTATTCAAAGTGTTGAATACAAAGAATAAAGTGCACACACTTCAGATAAGGGTTACCGGGTTTAACTAAACAAAATTCAGCCATGTTTTAAAGTCAATTTGTTACTATGCCACTGAAACGCTAAGACAAACTAAGATGTTAACATGCGTTCAATATTTGCCAGGTCATAAATAATGCATAGTAAACACAGAACACAGAACACTAAACAACTTAACATTAGAATTATCGCTAATAAAACGAAAAAAAATCTTCCCTGAACTAACATTTCAACATGCATCAAAACTTTTCCAAAGCAAGTTTACCTACTATAGAGTCCCATTAATTCGCCCTTAGCTATAATATGGCCTTGGATGGCTTTTTCAACATCTTTCTTTTTTGAGCCGACCCCTAAACTAAGCTCCGTATCCAGAGCATAAACTTTAAAGAAATATCTATGCATACCTGAAGGTGGACAAGGACCCATATACCCCATTTGTCTTGAACTATTCATTCCCTCTGTTCCTGGCACTGTGTTTTCACCTATCGTACTAGCTGAGGCGGGAATGTTCCAGACAATCCAGTGATCAAACGTGCCGCTTGGCGCATCAGGGTCATCTACTACTAAAACAAGCGTTTTTGCTTCTTTAGGTATGCCCTCGATAGTTAGGGGCGGATTGATGTCGCGTCCGTCGCAGGTGTATTTTTTAGGAATAAACTTGCTTGATTCAAACGCTGGGCTCTTTACAGATAAATCCTTCATAAATTTCACCTAATAAACAAATGTTGAATCTGTTAGATAAAAGTTGCCGCCGAACAGGAATTTTTTAGAGTTTTTGCTCTTTCCACTTCTCCACAATCAAATTGCCATCATTAATGCCAAAACTAACTTTAACAGGCATCGAACTATTATACTTTAATGGAAACATGCTATCATCTACCAAGCGAAAAGGCAGATAAAGCAGGTATCTATCGTCTTTTCGCCTAAATATCGTTTCCTTCCCCTCACTTTCCACAGCGAATCACAGCCGAGTTAATGTTGTCTCGCTGTACGCTTTTAAATTTGACTTTTTGTCCGCTAAAGAATAACAAAGGCCACGTCAATTTTCTTTTAAACCTGAGCTTTTCTTAAGAGCTCTTTCGCCATTTCGATGTTTATCCGATAGAAAACTGCGGTTATAACTAAAGAAATGACCCCGCTGATGACGACAGAAATTACAAGGTTAAATGTGCTAGCTGTTAAACCAGGAATAAACGATGAAGCAAACGAAGCTATCACATAAGGAACCAGTGGCGCCAATACAGCTGCACCAACAAGGGCGCAGACAGGTAAACCGATCAATGACCATTCTTGACGTATCATTCTGGCTCTACGTGTTTGGGAAAAGTCAGCTCCTTTGAAACCGATTGTAAGTGAACTGGATCCTAAAGCCAAAACTACGAAGAAAGCTTCAAGGAAAATTGTAATTGTGTTTTGTAAAGATGGACGGTAAAATAGGGTCCCTATTGTTCCACTTACTAGCAGAATAATTGTTGAAAAGAGAATTAAAAAGAAATATTTGCTCTTAACTAAGTTTTCGGGTGACACTGGAGACGCATAAATTCTCCAGACTGCTTGCCCTTCTTCGCCAATCAAAGTCTCTCCCAACAGCATAGCCATAAAACTCGCGGGCAAAAAGAAAATTATCGCAATAAAAACGGGGTTAGCTGAGCCTGCTGCCGACCCACTTGTTACGCCAAGTGATTGCATGAGCGGTATAATTATCATGATAATTGGTGCAATGTAAATCCCCAATAACTCCCGACGTCTAGTGAACGAACGCAAATCTTTTCGTATTATTGCTCCTTCAACAGATGAAAAACCAATTTTTCCGAGAATCCCAGTTTTCGGTGTGTAGATGCCGCTTTTTTGAATTGTTATTGCTGGCGGTTCATAGAGCCCAAACCGCTTGTTTAACAAGACAGCAAGGTAATACAAGCCTGCAATGAATAATGCTGATAAGCTTATGAATAGGGCACCTTGCAAAACCAACCCTTGGAAGATGTAAGAGATAGTTAGAGCTAGCCATACGAGAGGTAAGTACCAAAGAGCGCTCTGAACTTGGGTTAGATTCTGAAGGAACGATGTAACTCCTGAAGTTACATAGAAATAAAGGATGTAAAAAATGATGAAAAAGAGCAGCGAACCGATAAATCTTACCCATATTGCTGCCCTGCCGCTTGACTTGTAAACTGCACCAACAAAACGTACTTGCAGTACCCTTAGGATTTCAGTAATGGAACTAGCCATGAAAGCCGCAACAAACAAAGCGAGTGTAGTTAAAAGTGCCTGGAGAATTAAACCGTTGAAAACGGAAAAGATGATTATTCCCGAAGTGAAGCCTAACACAATCCCTATCGGTAATCCGAGTAAGTTTGCAAAGATGGACGCTAAGGTGTGTTCTTGCCATGTTACTGGTAACCAATACATGACCTGCGTTGATGCTTTAATGCCGCTGAGCTGGATTTGTTGAAACAAAGTGAATACTAAACTGGTGGCTAAAACAATAGTTGGCAAAATAACGAAAACGCTGATTGTCTCATGGCTTAATGAAGGCAAGTTGGAAATTGCCGCACTTGAATAAACAGCAGACGCAATGTAGTTGGCGATTAAGCCGCCCACTACACCAATTATTGCGGCTGTCCAGTAGGGCCAGTAAGCTAGGATTGTGTTTTCTTTGTACCTTGTAGCCTTTTTTCCTCTGATTAGCCTGCCAGATTTTCGTTCCACTTGCATGAGGAAGAAGACGTTCTTCCAATTCATTTCATGAGTTCCTCAACGACAGCTCTTAAATCTTCAGTTCCAGTTAACCTCAAAAAAATGTCTTCTAATCCTG
Organism: Bathyarchaeia archaeon; assembly: GCA_049522695.1. Classification (GTDB taxonomy): domain Archaea; phylum Thermoproteota; class Bathyarchaeia; order Bathyarchaeales; family Bathycorpusculaceae; genus Bathycorpusculum. The sequence goes on from JBEKNP010000025.1 coordinate 19,252, forward strand.
ATTGGGGTAAGCTGGCTCTTTGTCTTAACTCATCCATATTGCCAAGCGCCAACAACTGCCCTTGATACATGATACCAATTCGATCGCACAACGCCTGGGCAATTTCAAGAACATGCGTTGACATAATGGAGGTTACGCCTTGCGTTTTAAGCTCGTACAAGAACTCTTTAACTATTCTGGCAGAACGCGGATCCAACGCGTTAAGTGGCTCGTCAAGAATTAAGAGTTTAGGCTTGTGTAGAAAAGCTGAGATTAAACTGATTTTCTTTTTCATGCCATCCGAGTAACTGTTTATCATGTCGCCTTCTCGTCCTTCAAGCTGAAGGGCTTTGAGGTACTCAGTTATCCGCTGTTTCTTCTCAGCCGTAGGCACACCGTAAATATCAGCTATGAAATCAAGATACTCGATACCAGTTAAAAACTCGTAGATATTCGGTGATTCTGGAACATAACCAACAAGCCGCTTAACTTCCACTGGCTGTTTTTGAACATCTAATCCTAAAACGGTGACTGATCCAGCAGTAGGTTGAACTAAACCAAGTAGCATTTTGAGAGTAGTTGATTTTCCTGAACCGTTAGGTCCCAAAAGCCCGAAGATTTCGCCTGTAGTTATGGTTAAATTAAGTTTATTTACAGCTACTATTTCATTGTAGCGTTTTGTTGCGTCTTTAAGTTCAACCGCATATTGACTGTACACGCTCAACGATGCCACCGACTGCAAAATAGAAAAGCTCTGTATTTAAGGCTAATGTGTGTTCTCTTGTTCAATTGTTAGTATCTTACAAATGATAGTTTTCAAAAACTAAAAAAGAAAAAACGGAAGTAAATTTTTCAAAGCCTACTTAAAATTAAGTTCAAAACTTATCGGAACATCTTCGCCCCAAGATTGCCGTATTGGACAAATCTTCTACGCCATCCCGTAGACAGTGTTAGCCTTTTTGCGTTCACGTTCATTATCGGATTCTAATCCAACGTTCATATTGAAGTGCACGTCTGTGAAAATAAGCTTCTCCATGCCTTCGATGTTCATTTTAACAATCGCTTTTGTTTCCAAATTTTTAAGCCCTAGCGGGCTATTCTTAGCAATCAAAAGAAACAGCGTGTTCATACATGAGGCTAACGCAGCGGCGAAATGTCTTCAGGTACACAGTAGCCCTCTTTTCCTCCAAACATCGGTGGTGGACTGACCGTAACGATTTCTTTGCCCTTAACTGACAGTTGGCATTCTGTTCCGCCTTTCCAAGTTGCTGTTCCTTCAAAATTCATTTCTGGCTTAAAATCACCAAATTAATGTTATGGTAAAAGTAAAAGTTTAATGTTACGGAACCACGGTTCGTGTAGATTTCCTTGTCAATCTTCACCACTTCTTGTTTTTAGCGTTTTTCTTAGACCCAGCTAAATAAAGAAATATTTTTTAGCTTTCAACATTATCGAATTGTACGGCAAAACCATTATATCCATGTTGCTTTTTAATCAAAGTTCTGTGCGTCTGTTCGCAGTGTGGCAGAGATGGGCAACGTTATTGAGACTAGTGACTTAACAAGGAAGTTTGGCTCGTTCACAGCCGTTGATAGGCTGAATATTACTGTTGAGTCTGGCGAAATCTTCGGTTTGCTTGGACCCAACGGTGCCGGAAAAACCACCAGCATATCTATGCTTTGCACCATGCTGAAACCCTCTTCCGGGACAGCCAAGGTCAACGGCTTTGACATCGTTAAGGAAGCTATGCAAGTACGAAAATCGATAGGCATAGTTTTTCAAGACCCAAGCGTTGACGACAGAATGACTGGGCGAGAAAATCTCCTCATGCACGCCAACCTTTACGGAGTTCCAACAAGCGAACAGAACGACCGAATCAATGGCGTTCTGAAATTGGTTGAGCTGGAAGAAAGGGCTGATGATCTTACGCGAACTTATTCTGGCGGGATGAGGCGCAGATTGGAACTTGCCCGAGGGCTTATTCATTATCCTAAGGTTCTTTTTTTGGATGAACCTACAATAGGGCTTGATCCACAAACCAGAGATCACGTTTGGAGATACATCCGAGACTTGAAAGAAGCCCACGACATAACTGTGGTCTTAACTACGCATTATATGGATGAGGCAGATAGGCTTTCTGACCGCATCGCCATAATGGATTACGGAAAAATCATCGCTCTTGACACTTCTTCTAAATTGAAAGAAACCCTCGAAGGCGACGTGATAACAGTTAAAGCAGACAATCTTGAAGCTCTTCTCTCGCTTATAACTGAGAAAATGGGATTTCAGAAAGCTAAGATGGTCGATGATTCGTTAGAAATCACGGTACAAAACGGAAAAAGCCTGCTACCAAGGATAGTGGACATGGCGACTCAAAACAAAATATACGTTGAATCCATTCGTTTACGCGAGCCAAACCTTGAGGACGTATTCTTGCACTACACAGGCAGAACCATACGCCCAGACGCAACCAAGGAACTTCATGGCTTATCCGAGGCACGGAGGAGAGCGGCTGCGAAATGACTGCGCTCCGGGGTTTCTATACTCTTTGGCTTCGAGAAGTCAAACGTTACCTGAGAGACCGAGTCAGAATAGTCAGCAGTTTCGTCACACCCTTACTTTGGCTAGGTATATTCGGGGTGGGCGTCCGTTTGGTTCTTCCATATGCAGGACTAAATTATCTGCAATACATTTTTCCAGGCATAATAGGGCAAACCCTGCTTTTCACTTCCATGTTCATGGGAATTTCCGTACTCTGGGATAGAGAATTTGGCTTTATGAAAGAAATACTGGTTGCACCCATTTCGCGAAAATGGGTCTTCACAGGTAAGATGATAGGTGACAGCACCGACGCTGTAATTCAAGGGATAATCGTTTTCTTTCTTGGTCTACTGCTAGGGATAAAGCTTAACATATTTACGTTCCTTGAACTCTTGCCCATCATGCTGCTCATCACCTTTGGCTTGGTCAGCATAGGCTTAACGCTAGCCAGTTTCATGGGAAGTTTGGAAGGCTTCGGAACAATACAGAGCTTCATTAACCTTCCTTTGTTCTTCCTCAGCGGTGCTCTTTTCCCCCTTAGAGGATCAAGTGTTCCAACCTGGCTGCAAATCGCCTCAAGATTAAACCCATTAACTTATGGTGTTGACGCGTTAAGAAACATTATTTTGGGTGGAGCATGGACACCTTTTCAGATTCAATCTTTATGGTTTGACATTGGAATTATTGCCTTGTTTGATTTGATTATGATGGTAATTGGCATTTGGGCGTTCACCAGAATGAAATAATGAATTAGCTGCTGAAACGCTTAATTTCTTCCAAAGGCTTAGAATTAACCGTTTTTCGCGTTCTTGCATAAATTGATAGTTGGATTATTTTTTAGGGCAGTTTTTCGGGTCAAAAAACCTTTAAGCAACTTCCACTAATGCAGTTTTGGTGATAAATATGCGAAAAGTGAGAAGCATCATTTATCTTGCTCTGCTTGGAGCGGTCGGATTAATAGCCGTTTTAATCAATCCGCTCTACATGTTAGCAGTAATCGGCATGTTTGCTTTCTTGGCGATTGCTAGGCAGATGAGCTTCAACAATATTTTTATGATGATAAAGCGTTATGCAAAAACTGTTGCTAGAATACGCTTTGAAATTCGGGCGAAGCTTCACACAGGGTTCAGAGACTACAGTGACTCTATAGACAGCGAAGAATCACACAATCGAAACTGCGGATTCATCAGATAACCCAAACCTTTTTTATTTTTGAAGATAAAATTGGAAAAAGGACTGAAGAAAAAATAGCTCTATTGCTTATTAGTCATTTCGTTGATTTGTTGTTCCATCGCGTGTCCACGGCAGTAAACTACCGCTTTTTTTATGCCTGGAACTGATTTTGCAGCGGCCTTGATGTCTGCTGCAAGCTTGAACGCTATGGGGCAAAATGGGCTTGTCGGTATGAATTCTACGGTGACTGTTCCTGGTTCAGTTTCTTTCACGCTTTGGATCATTTGCATTTCTTCAAATGTTTGTCCTGTTTCTGGGTCTTGCACTTTGCCTACTTCTTGGCGTACTTTATCTTCTAACTCAGTCATTTTTTTAACCTCTGGTTTACTGAAAGAAATATGAAGTTGCCTAAACATATAAACTGATTGCAAACGCGCTAATAGTTTAACGGTGACCAGCTTGACCTCTGATGAATCCTGCATATTCTGCAAAATAGTTAGCAAACAAGTTCCAGCAAGCAACATTTACGAGGACGAAACGATAATGGCTTTTCTTGATATACAACCATTAAACGAGGGCCACACGCTTGTTATTCCAAAAAGGCATTACGTTGACATATTCGACATTCCAGAAGACCAGCTAAGTCAAGTTCACAAGGTTGCTAAACAAATTTCCACAGCACTTAAAAAGCTACTAACGCTAACGGCATAAGTATTATTCAGCAAAACGGCAAAGCTGCAGGCCAAGACATATTCCATTTCTATGTGCATGTTGTTCCAATATTCGAAGGGCAAAAGCTTCCAAGCTTTAGCAGCCTCAAAGAGGTTGAGAGAGCGAAACTTGACGGTATGGCAAAGAAAATAAAGCAACAACTCAAAAAAACGTAAATTATATGATGTATATTGCTTAAAATTTCTTCACCTCCTGACGAGTACGCTCTACGTTAAGCCATTAATTTTGGATATTTTTATCACAGTGTATTACAGCGATATTTCATGGCAGGTGTTAATTTTTGGCAAATAAAAAAGGCGACAAATACAAATATGAAGAATGCGGGCTAGTAATCGCAGTTGAAGACCCATGCGGTTGCGAAACATGCGAAATAGTTTGTTGCCACGAACCAATGAAACCCGTTAAAAGATACGCAAAAGGCGAAACCAAAACCAAGGCCGAAAACCAGCAAATAAGTATCCAAACTATCAACCTTTCTTTTTTTGCGTTCAATAGTTTAGCAAAAGCGCTGTTTAATAATTAAAATTCATGATAAAAAATTAAATTATTAAAATCTTAAAGCTAATTATTTTAAAAAAATAGGGGATTCTATTCAAAATTGTTATAGCGTTATTTCCTTTCACAATTGAAGGGCTTTACTCTTTACTTAGTTTGTTCGCCTACAACTTACATCTTGGGCATTAGCACTTTGTCTATGGCATGGCAAACTCCATTATCCACGGCTATGTCTGGTTTGATGCTGTTTTCACCGTTAACTTTCATGGTTTTATACATGTGCCAACGTTTCGAGTCTATCCTTAATTCTCCTCCTGAGGTGCCTGTAAATACTCAAGTTTAGCCAAATCTGAAGCCATTAGCTTTCCCTCAGCCACATGAAAGGTTAGGATTGCCTTCAACTTCAGAATGTCCTTAAGGAGCATGTCACGTTCGTCTTTGGGCAATTTAGCGAAGGCTTCGTCAGTTGGCGCAAAAACAGTGAATGGACCAAGACTTTTCAGCGTTTCAACTAATCCTGCTACTTTCACAGCTGTCACAAGCGTATTAAACATGCCCGAAGCAACTGCAGTATCAATAATATCAGCCAAAATTTAACCTCACTCAAAATTGACCTTTTAAACTACATCAATACACTGAACAAAAGATACTATAAACCTTGCTAATCTACGGATACATGTGTTTGTAGCGCCAAAAGCCAAGGTATGGTGCTTCAAGGTTCATTTGCCACAACACTGCTGACAATTCGCCGTAGTGAATCATGTCTTCCATGGCAATTTGGCAAAGTGCCGTTTCGATGCTGATGCGCGTACCTGGCTTGTCCCCCCAGGGGACTACTATTTGCCTGTTTAATTCTTCCGCTGAAAGTTTTCTTAGGTAGCCTTCGGTCGCATCTTTCACATGCTCAATATACTTTTTCAAGGAGTCTATGCTGTCAAATTTGTCAAAGTCTGGGTTAACCCATTAACTGGACTGCTCTGGGATAAGGTAGTTTATCCACCTGTCCTCAACAAGCGTTAAATGCAAAAACACGTTCCGCATAGAATCAAAACTTAAGCCTTTAGGCTTGACAACTTCACTCCAAGGCAACTTAGCCATAGCATCAAGATAGAGTCCACGAACAACGTGATTGTAGCGCACTAAATCGGTGACTTGCATGAAACTGCATTATGTAAAGTTGTTATTTAAAATTTGGCAATTGCTTGGAGATTTTTTCACGTGTTATGTTGGCGGTCTTTTTTGTGCGTATTGGTATCGGCGCGGTTTGCCTATTCGTGTTAGTATGTTGTCTTTGACAAGATCTACTAGTGCGTGTGCTACGGCGGTGCGATCGTAGTGGAAGCCGCGTCTCGCGAGTTCGGTGTGAACGTCGTCGAGGCCTTTTGGTTCGCCAAACCAGTTTTCTTCCCAGAGTTTTTGGATTATGCCTTTACATGTTTCTGCTCTGGGTGGTTGGGCTGGTCGTTCGGCTACTTGGGCGAGGTTTGTGTTTTTTAGGTGTTCGGTGACTGTGGCGAGTATTTTGTCTACGGTGTTTTGGATTTGGTCTTCTTGGGATTCGATTTCGAATTCTATGTCGCCGATTTTTATTTTTACGCGTATTGGTGGTTTTTGCTGTTTTTCTGTCAAGTCTTCACCTATTGCTTATTGTATTGTGCAAGATGCGCATGCACAATATTTAAATATTTCACCAATAATTATTGCATATTGGTGAATCATGGTGATTGAACAATATACAATTACTGAGAAATATAACTTTCCACAACCAACCATAGACACAACACTTCCACAGCGCTTCCTAGAACAAAGCCTCTACTCACTCAAGCAAGTGCAACACCAACCTTTCCAGCAAAACCCGCAAACCTTCCAACAGCTAAACACAACCGAACAATACCCATCTAGCATACAACTAAAACCCCAACCAATCCCCATAAAACCAGACCATCAAGAAACCTTAATCGCCGCTGTAGACACGTCAACTATAAAGATCGGCGAAACAAGCACTGGCATCATCGTTGCTATAAGAGGAGCAATTACCTGGCGCCAAAACCGAGCATACAAATACACGCGCCTCGGACCATTCATATTCCACATAACCGAAGAAAACAAAAACACCCTCTACAACACGCTGGAACACGCCTATTTCAGCACAACTTATGGCAGCAGTCACCAAGCGGCACCAAACATCTTGCAAATGCCCACGCGGCTAGCCAGCCTGCTGGAGAGGTGGCTGCAAACAATGCTTGCTAAAACTGTTAACCACGGTGTAATCCTCTTCGACGGTTCCTTAATCTCAGGCACCATGGATACACCAGTCCAGCGCCTCAGGGAAATTCTAAGTTACGCGAGAAGAAACACCAGCACCGTACTAGCCTTCTCAAAAGCTACAACGCTTAGAGCAAACGGCATCCTGATAACCGAGCAGCTTCCAAACCATGAACCGCCATACCTACTTGAAACCACAGGAATCCACTTCAAATCGCCAATAATACTGCTAGGCGAGGTTTACGTGGCACGGTTAAACAAGGCAAACTTTGCATTTCGCTTAGATGTTGATAAAGAAACACCTGTAGAGCAGAGAATGGCTGCCTTGCAGAAACTAATCGGCAACGACCTGTACACTCAAAGCTACCCCGAAACCCTGCGGCTCTCGCATATCCTCTGCACCTTTACCGCCAACGAAGTCTTGGCAATTAAGCACTTCATAACCCGCAAACATGGCATACAAATAATCAACCGCCCGGACATGCACCGGCTACTTTTCGGGCCATTTAGCAAGGGGGAAATCTACGCATGAAACTCTACAAAAAAGAGGGCAACATCCTGCAAATCATCAGTTTCCCATCGGAGAGCGCGGAAAAAGGCGACTACCTACTCGTCGAAGACCAAGATGCCGCTAAAGCCTTAATTGCCCAAGTTATCGACGTACAATTCGCAGCTGTTCCCGGAGTGCTTGAGGAACTTTTGCGAACGCTTCCAGATGGTGGCGAACCACTCCAAGGCGAAGACATTGACCCCATGGAAATCGCCCCACACATCACCTACATTCAAGATGCCAGTCTTTTAATCTGCAAGATTAGGGCAACGTTGGAAAACGAAATGCTAAGCCCAAGCAGCAGTTGGCTACCCAGCCGTTCACAATCCACAATCAAAAAACTGTCTATTCCCATGCTTATGAAGCTGGCAAAGGTTGAGGGTAAACTTCCCATAATTTTGGGCGGCACCAAAGACTCCTCACTCTTAACGATTGACGCTTCAGCAATAGACGGAACATTAAACATTATAACGGGCAAGAAGGGTTGCGGCAAATCCCATTTATCTAAGCTCTTGATGGTTAACCTGGTCGGTTATAGGGCAACCGTCGTCATTTTTGATTTAAACGGTGAATATACGAGCTTAGGCATGAGTAATGACGGCAAAAGAAACATTTACTACGACAAAATCCACACCTTAACCCCGGGGCAGAACTTCAAAGTAGCCCTCGACCAGCTTCACCTAAACACCGTAATGGGTATACTGGTAAATGCGTTGCACCTGCCTGGGACTTCAGCGCGTGAATTTCGTCGGATATGGAAGATGCTTAAAGAGAAAGGAAAATTAAATATGCAAGAGCTGGGCGAGGCGATTCGCGATTTAAACTGCAACCAGCATGTCCGGGACGCGTTAGCTTCACGGTTCCATTCCCTTGCTAACTCAGGCTTCTTCACTGACTCTCCGGGCGAGGCAACGCTGCTTGATGAGAGCATCTTGAAAGCCAAGGATCAAGGGGGCGCCATCGTCATAAACCTGAAAAACACTTCAAACATTGACCGCCAAATCGTAGTTGAATATGCTCTTGGAAAACTCGTTGATTCCCTCTCGAATTGGAAACTGAAAGCGGTTTTTCTCTTCGCTGAAGAAGCGCATTTGTATTTACGCGAAACCTATTGGGATGACATCGTTACCCGCATGCGACACTTTGGCATATTCATCACGTTCATCACAAACCAGCCTGACACGATACAAGAAACCATTTATCGGCAAGCCGACAACATTTTCCTCTTCAACTTCACCAACGAACACGACCTAGATGTTGTGAGCAGAGCCGCCCGCGTGGACGCAGAAACAGTTCGCTCAATCGCCCACGACCTGCCGCCCCACCACTGCCTCACACTTGGCAAAGTAGTAAGCGATTTCCCCATAGTAGCACGCGTTCGAGCTTTAGACATCAAAACAATGGGGGAGACAAGACTGTTCTTTAAAGATATGAACTAAATTGAACGGGTAAGATGCGAAGGGGCAACGCGACACAAATAATTTCCAAAGACATCGCCCAAGAAGTAAAAGCAACCCTAGAAAAATGCGCCTAACTAAAGGAAATTAGAAATCCGCAAACATCTTACGATGATAATTATACAGGACAAGTTGCGGCATATTTTTGATTTTGACAATGCTTAATGCGGCAGGATACGGATCGAGAACGTAATACTTCTCGGTACTGACTTTTCTTTCGACCACACCTTCAAGCAAAGCTGTTATCACGTCGCCGTGGGAAACTACTATCACGTTCCCTTCAGCTTCCTTTTTGATGATTTCGATGGACTTGCCCGTTCGCTCCAGGAGATCGTTGTTCGTCTCTGAATAGGCCTCAGGGGTGGTCAATATATGATGTCTTCCCTTTTTGCCAACGAATTCGGGTTTGATTTTCGCTTCTGTCAGTTCCTCAAGGGTTTTTACCTTCAACTTACGAGGGCATGCCAGAATTTTTGCAGTTTCGTGGGCGCGAAACACCGGACTGCTGTAAACGGCGTTTATCTTTACTTTCGAAAGGGTTTTGGCGATGAATAAAGCCCCTTTCACGCCCTTCTTAGTCAGGGGATAATCCAATGGGCCTGCCTCTATACCTCTTTCGTTGGCTTCGGTTTCTCCGTGCCTAACTATAAAAAGATAGTCTGCGGTCATTGCTTTTCCTTCATCCAACCTACTCTTCATTCTCTTCAAGTTATTTAAGGGCGTCTCACTGGAAGGCAGAATCCGTGCAGACTAAATTTTGTTCTGGTTGTTTTGTGCTGCTTTTTGGTTTAGGGCTTGAATTCTTTGTAGGTTGCGTGGTTTCGCGCGAGTTTCGTTTCTTTGGTTAGTATGTATACGTTTGTTTGGTGGTTTTTGCGTGAAGTTGCTTGTTTTTTAGACGATTATAGTTACTGAGCTGCTTTCGTTGCCGACGTCGTCTTGTGTGTTATCAAAGGGTGTCTTGTTTTGCACTGCTCGGATCCCTTAACAGGATCAAGGTTTGCACAGAAAATGTCTCATAGGTATTGCGGTCTTGATCAAGTTCGTTTTCGATCTGCTCGAAATCTTTAGCGATTTCTAAATCTCCATCAGCGGATTCTTCGTAACCTTTAGCCAGTAGTTTAAGGGTCTTGTCTGACAGCTTCTTTTTGGGAAAAATCTTGATGCGCTTCTCTACAGAACTATATATCCCATAGAGACAGACCAGTTACAGCATCATTTTTCCGTACAAGTTTTTCTCCCACTATCTCAGTTAGGTGAATTTCGGCAGCGAAAACTTTTCCCTCAAGCAGATGCCCAGCTTTCGTATTACCATTATGGTCGGCTAAAACTGCATGAGCATGAACAAAGGGCGTCCTTTCCCTAATGGAAATGTTACCCACGCAACCTGCAATTTCCTGCGGCGCCAAAAGCGGAATCTCCAAATACTCATGTTTTTCTTGATCGTAAAATCCAAGCTTTGCATATTTCAAAGCACCTATTGCCGTAAAGGTCGCGGTCATAATCGCATTCTCTTTTGCCAATTCAGTTACGAAATTAATTATCTCCGAATCATATTTAACGCGTACAAAAAAACTGTGTCCAACATCTAATTTTCTAAAGCTCATTTTTATGCTCCTTCATTCAAGTTATGCTTACCGTATTAATAATTTGAAATTGATCAGATATATGCGCTTTATTCTCAACTGCCTTTTGCATTTACTATTATCATATTTCCGAAAACTGACATTCTTCAAATTGTGGCTTGGAGGGACTTTTTTCAGCGAAAGGAAAACATAGTGTGAAAGTTGCTACCATTCATCTCGTTTGGTGGCTGATTCCTTTTTCATTGTTTCTTCAATTTCACGGTAAATGTTTTTGTCAGACTCGGAAACCACAGCTAAATCCCTGCCTCCAAGCTTTTCACAGTTGGAATTTCTATCAGCCTGGATTCTCTTGTCTTGGGAACATATTCCACATTAACCTCTTTTGGGTAAAGGAAAGTTTTTCTCCATTAGACGCGGCTCATACATTTCGATTTTTATAAGTGGTTCCAGCGTTTATTCTCTTCATGTCCAGAAGGGGTGTTAACTCGCAATCGTCTCCCGCAAAAGGCCCTAAGGGATTCTGATTAGGACGGAGCTGATTTGTTGGTTATCAAACGTTAGATCCAACTTCAACTTTGAAAACGAAGTTTTTGAGGGAAACAGCTTGAACCCGACTTTGAGTGCTGACTCATCCTCTCTTGTGATTGCACCGATTTCGGTTATAATTATTTGCTTTTCTTGAATAGGTGTATTTGCTTTGTCGGACTCTTTTATGGAGCATTCTGTAGACTGTCCAATGTTAGTTGCTTGGGTGCTTTGAGATTTTTAGGCGTCTTCTTTGTTTTGCCCATGACTTTCAACCGTCTTTTTGGACCTGTTTTCGAAATACAATATACTGCTTTCTCTGGTTTATTCTTTGATTGAGCCGCAAAAATCAGGTTAGATAAATAACCGCATAAACAATCATCTAACCCGACAAGCTCTCTCTACAGAAGCAGATTACTTTAGTTTCTTTACTGATCCATTTTCATTTCCCAATTTTTCTCTGTTATGCCTAAAGAAAAGCCGAAACGATGTTGTCAAATCGTAATCTTCCGCTTCATCAAATGGAGCCCAGCGTAGCTCCAGGGCGTCGCTTGTAGCCTGTGCGGTCTCGTTTTTCAAATGCACAAAGTAGTCGATGATTACGTAATGGTATTTTACTTTGCCCTTCTCGTCCAAGTCAATGTTGCTAACCACGTCAATTAATCGCTGGTTTTCACGTCAAGGCCAGTTTCCTCTTTAGTTTTTGCGAATAACTACTTGTTCAAGGGTTCCGCCAAGCTCAACATGGCCACCTGGATTGGTCCATTTTCCTTTGCTTGGTTCGTTTCCCCGTTTTATGAGAACAATCTTGCCTTCATTGATTATTACTGCGCCGATGCCTACGATTGGTTGGTCAGGGTACAACCGTTTCACGCGGGGAACGCCTCTGCTAATTGCATTTGCTATTCGTATCTTAAAGCTTCTACGGGCTTAAGCTTAGACGCGCGCCACGCTGGATACAATGCGAAGATTACGCTGACTCCTATGCCGAAGCCTAAGGCGCCCACAAACACCTCTGGAGTCAACAGTGGTGTTACTCTGAATCCGTTTCCGCCGAAGGCTCCAGAAGCTAATAATCTCGCAGTAATGTTGGCTAAGATCCAGCCTAAGGCTATGCCGACAAATGAGCCGATTACGCCGATTATAACTGATTCGCCGAGGAAGATGGTTAGTACGGTTCGGCTTTTCATCCCTAACGCTTTAAGTATGCCGATTTCGCGTGTGCGCTCAATCAACGACACTATCATTATATTCATTATCGCAATGCCCGCCACTAACAGGGAAATAGCAGCTATACCGCCGAGGAACAATTGTATGGTTCCGAAAACAGTTGAAAGCAAACTTAGAACTGCCGTTGCAGAAATAACAGAAACTTGACCGCCAAAATAATTAATTATAGCCTTAGAAACATTTGTAACCGTGGCGTTATCGCTGCTTTTCAGCTGAACGATTATCATGGAACACTGGTCTGTCCCAAAAAAGCTCTCAGCCTGACTTACCGGAATGTACACGCCTGTATCTGAAGGTCCCCCAACGCCGAAACCACCGACTCTTTGAAGTACCGCTGAAACTTGCGCTGTGTAAGTTTCGTTTACCACTGGGAGCGTTGTACCATTAGTCCATACGATGCCAATATTGTCGCCTGCATTGAAGAGCAGTGTGCCGTTTTGCCCGGGGTCATTTACGAGTGTTCCAACAACTGTCTCGTTGTTAGTAGGGCTTAACGGAACGGTCCCGGACGCAGCCACAAAAGTTTTGCTGTACTGTTGAGCATACTGACTAAAATCAACACCGTAAATAGTAACTGAACTATTGACTCCGCCAGCGTCAACGTAACCTGACCGTTCTAATACAGCAAACGAGCCCAGTATATTCGGAGATAAAGCGTCAATTTGTTGAGTATAGTTAACGTACAAGTTGAAGCCAGAACTTGCGCCTGAACCGCCTAAATTAAAGCCTCGTCCGCCTGCACCTGCACCACCAACACCACTGCTACCGCTGGTGGCTTGTCCTAAAGCGCTTTGGCCTGGTGTGACAATTAACGTGTTGGTTGATAATCCTTTTTGAAGCTGAGTAGTTATAGTTGCCTGCAAGCCCTGAGTGATAGAAAGCAGCGCTACTATGGCGGCGATGCCTATGACTACACCTAAGATGGTTAATGCCGCTCTGAGCTTGCGGAGCTTAATTGCACTAAAAGAGTAACCGAAAATATCTATTGTTTTCATTCCTGGTTCACCACTTCGGATGTTATTTGACCATCAAACATTTGTGCCGTTCTTTTCGCTTCTCTAGCCAAATGCTGGTCATGAGTAACCATAATGATGCTAACGTTATTTTCAAGATTCAACTTCTTGATTAAACCTAGAACTTCACTTGCCGTTTTGGAATCAATGTTTCCAGTAGGCTCATCTAGCAAAAGAAATTTAGGGTTGTTTGCCAAAGCGCGTGCAATCGCGACCCGTTGCTGCTGCCCACCGCTCAGTTCAGCAGGCTTATGGTTTACTCGGTCTTTCAAGCCTACGGTTTCAAGAAGGTCTACTGCTCTTTTTCTTCTTTCTGCTTTATTCATACCTGCAATAGCCATTGATAATTCAACGTTGTCTTTTGCGGTTAATCGTGGTATTAAATTAAAAAATTGGAAAACAAAACCGATTCGCCGACGCAAATCGGCCAATTGGTTATCGTTGAGTTTTGAGATGCCACCGCCGTCGATTAGCAGAGTGCCTGAGGTTGGCTTGTCTAATGCGCCGATTAAGTTTAGCATCGTTGATTTGCCGCTTCCGGATGGTCCAAGTATGGAAACGAAGTCTCCGGCTTCAACTTTAAGGTTTACTCCTCGGAGTGCTTCAACAGGAACTTTTCCAAGCATGTAAGTTTTCGTAAGGTTTACTGCTTCGACAAGTGTTAGCATAGCTTTTTACTCCATATGCTTTCCGTTTGTTAGATAAAGCGTATATTTATTTATTCAGGTATTTACATGAGAAACGACGCCTATGGCTGTTGCAGCGACTTCAAAGATGTCAGCGTATTCTAAAATTTGATCAACAAATCGCGTTTGATCTTGGTTAGTTTGCTGGATCGCCTAAGACTTAGTATTAACATTAGCGTTCACAGGGATGAGGAAAATGAATTTTAACTTATCATTGTGCCCACGTTCTCGCCTTTAACCGCAGCCAAAATATTCTCTGGCTTAAAACCGTTAACAACAATCAGCTTCAACCGTTTCCGTTTCAAAACCTTAACGGCTTCAGGATCAATAATCTGATGAATCCCAGCCTTATGCTTGCTATGCTCAAAAATCTTAGGTAAATCATCAAAACCTAAACGATCAAGCTTAACCGCATCCGCATGCTTCCTCGGGTCTTTATCGTAAACGCCCTCTTGGTCAGTGCCTTTAACCAGCAAATCCGCGTTCACCCGTTCAGCAACCAACGCTGCAACCGCATCCGTCGTAATCCCAGGCTTCAAGCCACCCATCACAACAATCTTTCCTTCACTTAGGCATTTAGCTGCATCATCAAGCGTCAAAGCAACCTTATTACTACCAGCATCACCGAGCCTTTTGAGAAAAAGCTGAGCAAACAAACGCGAAACAGAAATGGCAACCTCATCTTGCGCCTGCATATCCAACCCCAAATCTTTCGCTATCCGAATGAATTCTCTTGCCAACGCTCCACCCCCAAGCACGACGGCAACCTCGTGACCTTGAGACTTCACGGTTTTAATCAGGTCAGCGTATTTGCTCATTAATTCAGTATTAACTGGTGATGCAACTACTGAGCCACCTATCCGCACAACGATTCGCACTATTAATCCATCCTCACTCGCTTACAATACCACTTTAAATTTAAAGTGTGTATTAAGGTAAATGTTTTTCTTTTCGGTTGTTCGTTGTTGTTCATCCCGTAAACAACTTAGAGGTTGCCCGTTTCTTGGAATTCGCTTATAGTTGATGATGAACTGCCTAAAAACACACAAGTTAAAAATCTTTAATACACCTCGAGTAGCAGTAAAGACAACGCTCAAGTGATGAGAAAGATGGCCTTTACCAAAACCTTCATGATTGAAGCAGTAGCACCCTTCAACTTCGATTTAACCGCTCAAATATTCCAAAGCGGCGACAAGCAAATCCGAACCTACGCAAACGGCCAATTTACTCAAGTCCTTAAACTTAATGGCAAACTTACCATAGTCAAATTAGCCTCCACAGGAACTATTGAACTACCAAAAATAACTGTTGAGCTAAAATCCAACAATCTTATAACCCTGCAAGACAAGCAAAAAGCTGAGGAGGTAGTCAAATTCATTTTCAACTTGGACTTCGACCTGGGCTCTTTTTACAGTGAAGTAAAAAACGACTGTACGATGACCCAAATTGCCCAGCAGTTGTATGGATTAAAGAACCCGACGACCCCCACAGTGTTCGAAGCCTTGGTTGATTCTATTGTTGAGCAACAAATCTCCATTAAAGTAGCGCATGCCCTAGAAGAAAGGTTAGTTAAGAAATTCGGTGAAGCCCTCACTTTAAACGGGGAAACCTACTATGCATATCCAACACCTCAGAACATAGCTAGCGTGAGCATTGAGGAAATATGGAACTGCGGGTTAAGCCAGCGGAAAGCCGAGTACATCCAACATTCAGCAGAATTAATAGTGAATGGCAAGTTGGACCTTGAGCACCTAAAAACACACCAAAACCCTGAAGAAATCATTTTAGAGCTTGACGCGATCAGGGGAATTGGCGTTTGGACCGCTGAGTTAACTATGCTGAGGGGAATGCAAAAGCTGGATGCATTACCAGCGGACGATTTAGGCGTTAGGCGTGTGATTTCAAGGTACTTTTGCAGTGGAAAACCGATAAAGAGTGCTGAGGCGCGGGAGATTGCTAAGTCATGGGGCAGATGGAAAGGCTTAGCCGCTTACTATCTTATAGTTGCAGAAGTTAAAGACATTACATTTTAGCAAGTTATCCTGTCAAACGTTTTTTCATCAGGTTAATACTGACTATAAAAAAGAATACCCCCACTGCTATTATCCATGTCAAGCTTATGAGCAACAGAATTGTGGGGTTTAATCCGAGGATTGGTTCAACATGCGTCGTAACAACTGCTCTAGTTATGTTAACTACATGAGTTAGAGGCAAAACAACCATGGCTACTACTTGTGCTGCATAAGGCAACGACGTCAACGGAAAGAACGTGCCGCTCAGAAAGAACATCGGCGTTAGAAACAAAAATGATGGAAAATTAAAAAAGTCGATGTTTGGCGCTATGGCTGTAAAGCACATGGCGATAGAACTGTCATGTCAACTTTCCAACGTTACACTCGTAGAGGTCTGCTGGGAACGCTTTTACGCCTCTGTGAAAGCGTAAATTGTTAAACCAGTCTCTGTATTCGCCTATTTTGCCTTTGAGCCAT
>JBEKNP010000026.1:0-34761 GCA_049522695.1 Bathyarchaeia archaeon
ATTATTTAAAACTTCACAAAATTTATAAAAATGTCAAATAAAATTGCCTTTTTTACAAATAAAAGGCGATAACATAAGTCCTAAAATCATAGCAGGATCCTCTAACATAAACCGCAAAATGCGAATTTGAGTTGCTTAGAAGTGCCAGTGACAATTTTGATTTTGTGAGAAACCTATTAGAAGAGACCAAAGAGAGCTTAGATATTGTTGATTGCTGGATGAGTTTCAAGCATGTCATTGTTGATTATGGGAATGTCTACATGAAACTTAAATCAAACGTCCGATTCATCCCTGACAAACCCTGCGAAGGAGAGACTATACCTAAAATTGTTCAAACCTTGAAGAAAAAGAACACATTTAAACTAAAATTTATAACTGCCCCGCCTCCATCCACATTTGTAATTGTCGATAAGAAGCAACTTAGGGTGGGAATCGAATCAACAAATTATGCCACACGATGCCCTGCTTTAATTTCAAACAATTCAAAGCTAGTCGATCTACTTCAAGACTATTTTGAACTTTTGTGGAGCAACGCAACTGAAGAGAATACGTAACCACTAATCCAAGCACGTATTCAATGTTGTTCGCCTGTTTCGTCTGCTCATCAAGAATGAAGCAGGTTTTGGAAAAGCGCGCGGTAGGTTTTAAGTGGTTACCCAAGAGTTTGAATGTCGACCTGACTAGGGTTTGATGTAGCCCGGGATAGGTTCAAACTCTCATTTATCCACTAAAATTACTTGTTTATAAAATTTAGTTTAAATCTTCATAAAAGAAAAGGTGAACATGATTGGCGCTTTCTTGATCCCAGCGAAGAAAAATGGAGGTTTAGGTTCAAAGATTATTCTTTTCGAACCCCTGTACCTCGACCATCCTCTAAGACTTCCTTTTCTATTATTTTGTGGTGGGCGTGAAGTTCCGGGTAACATTCCGTGCAAACTGGATGGTGAGGCCCCAAACCAAGATTAGTCGCTTGAGAAGTCATTTGAGTTTCTTTTCCACAAGCTTCACACGCGAATGGCTTTTTAAAAAAGTTCAGAACTGTGATTTGCGAGTCGTGCTTTGTCCAAATCAATTCGTTATCTTTTACCTCCAGAAAAGAGGTACACTTCTTTCCCTTAACCTTAACCATACCTAAGACCTTTCCTTTTTTGGTATTGGACCACAGGTAGTTTAGATAGTAGCCGCGTGCTCACGCTGTATTGATGCGTGTTCTATAATGTTCTTTTTGCTCCGCAGTTTGGACAAACAGTGGCCGTATCGTCCATTAAGGCTCCACAGTATTTGCACGGTATCATGACCACTTCTTTCTCCACAGTCATCGGTTGGGCGGAAGCTGCTTGCGCGTGAGGCCCAAACATCCCGACTATGTTTTTTACCACTTCCTGTTGTTCTATCTTTTTTTGCTCTTTGTACCCCACTAAGGCCGCGGGGTTATCGCATGAATCTGTCAGGGCGGCTTCTGCTACGTCCATTGCTTCCCCCGAACCATCAACTTCAAGGGTCAAGTCTTGAGGTGCTCCTTGAAAGTGGATAGTTGCTTTTTCTAAGAAACCTTTTTTCACTTCAAACATAACGCTATTTGTAAATGGAAGAACTTTCTCAACAGTCCATCCTGCTCGTTGAAAATATTCAGGTAAAGTCTTCTGCAGACTTTCCATCCGTGCTCCGACCCCTTGATAACGTGCAAATTTCATCTTAAACCCCTTCGCAAACGCGCTTTTGTTCCACGTTCTTTACAAGAATACGTAGGCTATGCAGATTTAAGACTTATCTCTATAAGTTTCCAGCTTACCGAGACCATTATAGCACCTCAATGTACTCTGTAAATAGCGAAACCTTAACCCTTGAATGTACTCGCTAATAGAAGCACACGCTTTTTGTGTCAAGAAATCTTTACAAGAACTCTTTTATCGTCAACCGTCTCTTGGACTAAGTATGAGTACTATCAGCAAGAGTTTCTCATTGCTTCTTATTGTTATCTTAGCAGTCTCAAGTCTAACCGTAATATTCGCAACTATACCCTTTGGATTAGCTCAAAGTGGCACAAACGTAAGTGGCATAATCGCATCAGATACTACGTGGACGCAGGCAGATAGTCCATACAATCTTACAGGGGATATTTTGATAAGTAGCGGGACAACTCTGACGGTTGGAATGGGAAGCACATTAAACCTTGACGGCTATTACATTATGGTCAATGGTTCACTTATTATTCAGCAAGGTTCAACAATAAACATGGGAAATGCAGATGCCTACATACAGGTTAATGGCGTTTTGTCTGCAATAGGAACAAACAATAACCCAATACAAATAAATGGTAACGTGGCTGGTGTCACAGAGTTTGGTCCCGCATACTATTCATATATTACGTTTTCTGTATCCAGTACAGGATGGAATGATGCAACCAATTCAGGTTCTATAATAGAAAATGCGGTTGTTAACCTTACTGAATTAGACGTAAGCACTTCTGTTAAAGTAAGTAATGACACAATTAGCGGTGGAGAGATGGATATCTTGGGTGGTTCGCCGTTAATTTATGGAAATTCAATTTCGACCTTGGTCTATATTAAGGGTGGTAACTGCTTATTATCAAATAACAATGTAGTAAATGGATTTATTCTATATTCAGGTGAAGATGGTGGGGATGGTGCAACAATCATAAATAACGTTATCTCTAATGCAGAATATGTAAGCGATTTTCGGGACGGTATTTGGTTTAGCGGTGAACCAATCGGGAATGTTTTAATCGAAAACAATCTCATTTCTGATAACATCTATGGAATACAGATTTTTAGCCCAAACGTCAGTGTAATGCCAACGACTTTGACCATACAAAATAATACCATTACTAATAATAACGTGGGAATATGGGTTTCAAACGCTTATCAGCCAACAATAATCGAAAATAACTTCCCAAACAACACTCTTAATATTCAATTGGTAATAACAGGCTATGAAGGTCACTCAAACAATGTTGACGCATCCAATAACTGGTGGGGAACAACCGATGCTCAAGCTATTAATCAAACAATTTATGATTTCAAGAACGATTTCAACTTAGGAACTGTAAACTTTGTTCCCTTCTTAACTGAACCTAATCCAGAAGCATTGCCTAACCAAAATCCTTCAATATCCACAACAATTGCATCACCATCTCCAACACCTATCCAAAACTCAACATCATCCATAACTCCAACAACACAGTCAACGCCTTCAACGATACCAAGCTCAACTCTTTCTCCAACACCTGCACCTACCGTTCCAGAGTTTCCAACTTGGATAATTCTGCCACTATTCGCAGTCGCAATACTACTATCAACCGTATTTATCAGAAAAAGAATACCCAAAAAGAACATTACTTTTTAATTTGACCTTCATGTGTATCCGCTGTTCTTCCACTATCCCATTCCTCATTACTAATTGGCATTTTAATCATCTCAGTTCTATTTCTACGCTTTTCAAATTTAAGACTTATCTACTCTGTAATAGCGAAATTCCTAACCCTTGAGTGTACTTGGTAATAGCCCCAACCGTTTAATGTAAACTTCACGTATGCCGTGGGAAAAGGTCTATTTGCTTTAATTTAATCAGGTTAGACAAAGTCTTTAGAAATTGCTGTTTCTCCAGCAGGTGCAACAACAGTGAAATTGCCGATGTATTCTGTTGATATTAAAACATTACCTGCGGAGGGACCAGAATAGTAGGTTACAGTAACGTTGTAGGTATGTTCATTTATTAAAACAACAGAATAATCTCCGATGGCACTGTTACCACCGATTATTCCAGTTATTGGAGGGTAATTCTTGGAAAAATCTCAAGTCATGGTGCCAGGTCTGAAAAAGTAGCATATAAAGCAATAAAAGAAACACTGGATGAAATCACTAGCTTGGGCGCTGTTTTTGGGGCTGCAGAAATAGAATGGATCAGAATAGAAAATGTTGTTGGAACTGTCAGCTTGAATAAATCAATAGACTTAGAGACACTATACCTCACGCTTCCAGCCTCTTTTTATGAACCAGAACAATTTCCTGGTCTAATATACAAACCCCTTGGCAACTCTATTACCTGCTTAATTTTTTCTACAGGAAAAATGGTCGTTGTTGGCGGCAGAAGCGAAAATCAAATCAAAGAAGCGACGGTGCTTATGCAAAATATACTCTCCAAAGAAGAAGACGTAACAGGGTAGTCGAGAGAAGAATTGCTTGAGATTCTCGAACCCACTAAAAGAAAAGACCTGATAAGAGGTATGAAACATGTTTGAAGAAGAACCGGATGAAGAAGAGGAAGACTGCCCTATACTTGATGAGCCAGACAATCCAGAGAATGAGCCTTAAGCTTTAAACTTAAACACAAGAAAAATAGAAATTTTGTTAATAGAATACTCTATACATGGTCACTAAGTGAGTTTCATGTATGGCCCTCATTATTCCGATAAACCTCCAAAAGTCAGCGGTGACGAATGGGAAGGAACTTAAACAAAGACGCAGATAATACTGAGCGCTGTGAATTGAACTTGAGGCTAAGTAAGATAACATTTAAGGCAGGGCAAGGAAAAGAGAAAGAACCGCTCGAGGTAAAATCATCCACCGTTGTGATACTTGTAGGTCCTAACAATTCAGGCAAAAGTTTAGCTTTAAGAGAAATAGAGAATTGCTGTAAGATTCAGCAACAGCCTTATGGAGTGCCAGAGCTGCAAAAAAAAGTAGTTAATAAGATCGAAATCGATTTTCCTGCTAACCTTGAGGACACGAAAAAGCTCCTTTCTATTTTGAAAACCGAACCACCTTTGAACTACCATGAAGAACTTGGACAAAATGACTTTTGGATTAATGTCCATACTTTTGATAGGTCACCGCCACCAGGCTCTCGACAATCATTGATCAAAGAAAATGAAATTAGTAATGCAATCGGTAATTATGAACGAATGAGACAAATTCTTTGCCCCCCCTTTACGGTTCGATTGGATGGACAAACTCGTTTCTCACTAATTGAACCTACGGAAGCAGGAGACCTTACTTCACCTCCTCAAAATCACCTTTGGGCATTGTTCAGGAATGAATCAAATAGGAAGAGAGTTAGCGAGCTTACTCAGGAAGCGTTCGGACTCTATTTTCTTGTTGATCCAACTGGCATGAAGGTTTTCAAAATCAGGATGAGTGAAAAGAAACCTGAGCCGGATGAGGAAGGGGTTAACGAAAAAGGTGTAAAATTTTATAAATCCAATCCTTTGATAACAGATTTTGGCGATGGAGTCAAAGCATTCACTGGACTCGTTGCTGCAATTTTGAGTCTGCCTCACAAGATAATACTAGTCGATGAACCCGAAGCATTTCTCCATCCTCCTCTTGCGAAGCGTCTAGGCTATAATTTGGCCAAAATTTCGCAAGAAAGGGATGCTTCATTGATTGTTGCAACCCATAGCTCAGAATTTCTAGTCGGTTGTATGGATTCTGGTGTTGATGTTTCAATAGTCAGGTTAACATATGAACAAGGTTGGGCTTCTGCAAGAACTCTTGATTCTAATGACTTGAAAATGATAATGCGTGATCCCTTAATGAGATCAACCAATGTTCTTCGAGCTCTATTTACTCGAGCGGCCATAGTGACAGAGGGAGATGCAGACAGAGCTTTCTATGAGGAGATCAATCGACGCCTTCAATTAGTGGGAAGAGGAATTAAGGACGCTATATTCTTGAATGCCCAAAATGTCCAGACTCTCCACAAGATAGTAGGACCATTGCGTAAAATCGGCATTTCAGCTTCAGCAGTTGCGGATATAGATTTTCTTTTTGATACTGATGGCGCTTGGGAAAACATCCTAGAAACTTGCCAAGTTGAAAGAAAAGAATGGGGAAGGATTCAAAATGAACGAAAATCAATAACCGCAGGCATTACAGCTAACATTCTGAAAGAAAACGGAATAAAGGCTTTGAGTGAAATAGAAAAGGCTAAGGCAGAATTGCTGCTAGATGAACTTTGCAAATATGGCTTATTTATAGTTCCTGAAGGTGAACTTGAATGTTGGTTAAAGGAAATTGGAGTTAAAGGGCATACTCCTCAATGGTTAATAGAATTATTTAGCAAAATAGGCAGTTCGGAAAGCGATACCAATTATCTAAATCCTGATAAAAACGACGTGTGGTCTTTTATCGATAATATTGCAGATTGGATAAACTCTAGAAACATAAGTTGAGAATTGTTAAACATTCGACTGAAGCGCAAGAGAAACATGAATTCATAAACATTCTACTGTCCTCCATCATCAAATATATGCACAACCTTTATCATCCGTTGGCATTTATCAAAGAACACAAGGCTTAGTTCATGCGTAATAAAAATGGGTCTTACATTAGATAAATTATCTAACAACAATACGAGGGCTAGCTTACCACCAACAACCTCGGGGTAAGCAGTGTACAATTCGCCTTTATAAGAGCTAAACTGAGGATGTTCTCTTCTATTACCCACCATTACTTCAATTGATGAACAAAGTTCTTTTTTGCACAGCGAATGCCAAAGTTTAAGCATGCTAATTGTCTGTTTATCCGCTTGCTTTCTAAGGGACGCCTCTGAGTAAATCCGCATGAAAGTGTCCTGATAAATAAGATTAGTAGGATTAGAATATTAAGTGACCGACATAGCTGCGACTGAGAAAATTAAAACAGAAATGGAAAGTAATATTTACATTTTTAACCTACAAGTTAAATTTACTTTACTATTTCTCGTTTCTTCCAGCGCAGGTTCTTGCCTTTGCATTTTCTGCATTTTACTGCTGTTTCGGCGTTGCGTGCGCCGCAGTCTCTGCAGATTTTCATGTACAACCTGTGCTTCTGCGCTATGGCCTTTTTTACTGGATCTAATATTGGCATTTTATTGTTAACCGCCCATTTTGGCTAAGTCTTTGATGGTTAAGTATCAAATATACCTTTTGTCTTAACTTTGCAATTTACAGGAAAAGCTAATCTTAAGGCAAAAGCGCTTTAACCAAGAGCGCTGTCACATCACTAGGTTTCTCAGCCACTTTAACTCCAGCGTTTATTAATGCTTCAATTTTGCTTTGTGCGGTTCCCTGCTTGCCCATTATTATGGCTCCCGCGTGACCCATCCGCTTGCCAGATGGCGCAAAACGTCCAGCTACATAAGCTACAATCGGCTTGGGATAACGTTCTTGTGTTATGTACTCTGCTGTTAATTCTTCCATGTTACCGCCAATTTCGCCAATCAAAACTATGGCCTTAGTCTTCGGGTTTTCCTTGAATAATTCTAAGGCTTCAATAAAATTTAAGCCTACGATTGGGTCACCGCCGACACCAAAACAGGTCGATTGTCCCAAACCTTTGGCTGTGAGCCCAGAGGCTATTTCATAGGTTAAGGTGCCGCTTCTCGAAACCACGCCAATGCTGCCTGGCTTGAAGATGTTGGCTGGCATTATTCCAAGTTTGCACTCTCCAGGCGTAATTATCCCAGGCGTGTTTGGACCGATAATGGTGACGTGCGACTGATTTGCGTACGCCATTACGTTTATTGCGTCTTTTATTGGCACATGCTCAGTAACCAAAACGATTGTCTTGATTTTGTTAGTGATTGCTTCTAGAACTGCATCTTGGGCGAATGGCGCTGGCACAAAAATTATTGAAGCATTAGGCGAATGCGCCTCAACAGTTTCTTTTACGGTATCATAAACGGGGACTCCATTGGCTACTGTTCCGCCTTTGCCTGGAACCACTCCAGCCACTATTTTAGTTCCGTAATCAAGCATTAGTTTAGTGTGGTAATTGCCCTGTTTCCCACTGATGCCCTGAACAATCGCCTTTGTGTCAGCATTAATTATTATCCCCATTTACGTTTGCGCTCCCCGGGTAATTTCAACGGCTTGTTTTGCGGCTTCTTCCATGCTTTCTAAGACGCTTATGCCAGCATTAGCGAGAATTTTTTGGCCTTCCTGCTGGTTTGTACCTACAAGTCTAACAACCAACGGTTTCTTAACTTTAGACTCGTTTGCTGCTTCAACAATGCCCCCTGCAACATCATCGCAATGGGTTATTCCTCCAAGGACATTGACTAGTATGACTTTAGTGTCTGGTTCAGTAAAAACAATCTGCAAGGCTGCCGCTATGGCTTCAATGGTTGCTCCACCTCCTAAATCCAAAAAGTTTGCTGGTTTACCGCCGAAAATATTAAGCAAATCAAGCGTAGCCATAACCAATCCAGCGCCATTGCCGACCACGCCTATGTCGCCATCAAGTTTAACGTAAGATAAATTATTCTTTAAAGCCAAAGCCTCTTGAAGCGAAAGCGCTTCAGTTTCTTTTGCCGCATACTCTGGATGCCTAAACAAGGCATTATCATCAATTACCATTCGAGCGTCTAGGGCAACGAAGTCTCCTGTCTCTGTCTCGGCTAAAGGATTAATCTCAACCATTTCAGCATCGTTGTCAATGCAAACTTGGTATAGCTTCTGGATGATAGTTGATAATTTTACAAGTTGATTGCCGCTGTAACCTAACTGTTTTGCTATTGCTAAGGAGTGGAAAGAACGCACGCCCGACTGCGAGTCAATGACGGTTCGGGTGATTGCTTTTGGTGTTTTACTAGCTATTTCCTCGATTTCTACTCCGCCTGTTGCAGAGACTAAGACAGCGTAGCTTCGGTTAAAGCGATCAATCGCAATGCCCACGTACAATTCCTTGCGGATTGGAAGTTTTTCTTCTATTAGTACCTGCTTAACAAGCAAACCTCTTATCCGTGCTTCAAGAAGTTTAACCGCGGCTTCCTCTACTTCTTTTTCCGATTTGGCAGATATGATTCCGCCTGCTTTTCCTCTTCCGCCAACTAAAACTTGCGCTTTCACAAGGTAAGGCGGCTTAAGGTTGGCAATTGCCTGGGCTGTTTGGGTGGATTCGGTAATCAATGCGCCTTTTGGAATAGAAATTTTATGCTTTGAGAACTCTTGTTTCGTTTCATACTCAAATAAATTCAAAATTGTCCCTATTTAATTTCCTCAATCGTGACATAAGAACGTGTATCTTCGATTCCGTCTATGCCATAGAGTTTCTTTAAAATGTCGTCTAGGTTATCTCGTTCAACAATTATTAATGCATCTACTTCGCCGGCTATGCGGAAGGCTCTGGAAACGGCAAGCTCACGAATTTGATTGTAAACGTGTATTCGCTTAATTGGTGAAACCTTGAGCAGAATAAAGGCTGGAGTAGTGGATACGCCGAGAGCATTCAATCCTTTATCAGTAACATCTATGAAGCCTCTGCCAGTTCGAATGTAGCCTCGGTTTTTTAGTTTGCGCAAGTGCACGTTTAAGGCTTGCCTACTGACTCCCAATTGGCTTGATAACTCGTCTTGCTTGACCCTCAGGGTATAGGTGTTTGTTGATTTCCCTTTCTCATACAGTGTTTTTAAGAGTTGAATTGAACGTTTAGTTAATGGTTCCAAATTGGTCACTTATGTGATATTTTGTTAACTTAAACTTTTACAATAGTGAGGTTGCTTAAGAATTTGGTGTTACCAAACCCTTCAAAAACAAGATGCCAAACCACCAAAAAAACAAACTCCCACTAACACTTCAGGGCTTCCCTATTTGCAAGATTTTTAATTTGGCTTTTTAAATTGGTTATAAGTTTTTTACAAGTACCAAAGAAGAGCTTGTATATTTTGAAATAAACTGTGACAATAGATAGACAAAAAAATAGCAAACAGCAACCAGCGACAACCACTTTGCAAGCTCCCAGATAGAACATTAAACCTATACCACAACGTATTTATTTTTAAAAAAGGCTTTAGTGAAGCCACTTAAAAAGTAACTAGGAGTGAAGCGAAGACGTGACTGATGCTAACGCTGTCTTAATCGGGAAAAAACCAATAATGAACTATGTACTCGCATGCATCACTTTCTTTCATGGCGGAGCTAAAGAAGTAAGCATAAAAGCACGGGGAAGATCCATTAGCCGGGCAATAGATGTAGCCGAAGTTGTTAGGCACAGGTTCCTCCCAGACGTAAAAATCAAAAACGTCGGCATCGGAACAGACAAGCTATTACCACAAGAAGAAGGCGATTCACCAATTAACGTAAGCACAATAGAAATAACTTTGATGAGATGAATCATGCAATAGCCAAGCTCCTATTTGCAGGAAAAACGACAAAAAATGAAAACAGAACTATGCAGTTTCTGCTTAAAAAGCGGCATTCTATGCCAAAAATGCTCAGCTAAAGTAAAATCTGGCGAAATCAGTCAAATAGACTTGAAAATAGCCCGTTTACTGCTTTCTTTAGAAGAGAAATATCCTTCCCTGCAAAACGTGTGTTTCTACAAAGCAATTGAAGTAGAAAAAACCTTAGCCATCATCGTTGGACATGGAGATGTACCAAGACTTTTGGGTTATAGTGGCAAGATCATCAAAGCCTTAGGCGATGAAACCGGCAAGAATGTTCGCGTATTAGAGTACGGTGTTGATGACCGCAAATTCCTAGAAGACCTATTCATACCCTTCAGCATATTAACAATCAACACGATTTGGCTTCCAGATGGAACAACCGAAACCAGAGTCATCCTGAAGCGGAAACGTGGTTCACAGTTGCCTTTTGACCTTAAGGCTCTGAAGGAAATCGCCAGTAAAGTACGTAAAATGTCCTTACGCGTAGAAATCGCAGATTAAGGATTGGCGATTAGACATGAACTTGGACTCTATCGGTAACTGGACTAGAACTCATTCTACCGGTAACGTGACGCCAAAAATAGATGGTCAAGAAGTAACAGTTTTCGGTTGGGTTCAGGAAATCCGCGATTTGGGCGGAATCCGCTTTATTATACTTCAAGACCGGGAAGGAACAATCCAAATAACCATTCCCAAAAAAAGAATAGCGCTGGAAGTTTTAGGCAAGTCAGACCTTCTGCAGAAAAGATTCAGCTTGGCAGTTAGGGGGACAGTTAAAAAAACGAACATGACGCCGAGAGGCATAGAAGTAATACCTAACGCCATCAAAATATTCAGCACAGCCACTGAACAATTGCCTATTGATATTACAGGGAAAACGCCAGCTAACATAGAAGCACGTTTAGACGCAAGAGCGCTGGATCTTTGCCAAGAAAAAAGTTTGGCCGCCTTTAAAATCCAGCACATCGCCATTGAAGCAATTCGAAGCTTTTTGTTTGAGAAGGGCTTCTTGGAAGCTCACACGCCACGCATTATTGCTTCTGCAACTGAAGGTGGAGCAGAACTGTTCACTGTCGATTATTTTGGTCAAAAAGCATACCTTGCACAAAGCCCACAACTCTACAAAGAAGAATTAACGTTAAGCTTTGAGAAAGTCTTTGAGGTTGGACCTTTCTTTCGGGCAGAAGAATCCCACACTCGCAGGCACTTAAGCGAGTTCGTTTCCGTTGACATTGAAGAGGCTTTTGCGAACGCTCAAGATGTCATGCAACTTCTTGAACAAGTCATACATCACGCATGTACTACAGTAAGGGAAAAATGTGCCAACGACCTCTCGGTACTCAAATACAAGTTTGAAATCCCAGAGATTCCATTCAAACGTTTAACCTACGACCAAGTCCTCGATGACCTAAAAAAGCAAGGAGTAACGATTCCTTGGGGCGAAGACATTCCCACGGAAGCATTCCGAGAACTAGGCAAACTCTACCCATTCTTCTATTTCATAACAGACTGGCCGACACATGCAAAAGCTTTCTACATTAAACCACGCGAAGACAATTCTGAACTCTGCGAAGGATTCGACTTAATGTGGCGGTACATAGAACTGGTGTCGGGCGGAACAAGAATTTCCCAAAAAGACCAGCTCATCCAAAGACTGAAAGAGAAAGGATTAAACCCTGAATCTTTCAAGTACCATCTGCAAGCCTTCGATTATGGAATGCCGCCTCACGCAGGATGGGCCATTGGGCTTGAGCGGTTAACGATGATTTTAACGGGGAAAAAGAACATCAGGGAAGTAACGCTGTATCCGCGTGACAGAGCCAGATTGACCCCATAAACTTGTTTTCTAACCTCAATTATTTATTTGAAGAGTAATGGCTGAAAAGCCATGATTGTGTGCTTTTTACTTGTTGAAGTGGGTGTAAATAGTAGGGAAGGGAGGAGCTTGCGCTACCAGTTAACAATAAAACAAGAATAAGTGCAAGCACTAACGAAGAGTTAAAATGAGCATGTTTTTAGCGTTTTGATTCTTGCAGCAACTCTGTTATGTATTCGTTGACTGTTTTTTGGTGTTTTTTCGCTACCCGTTTTATGGAATCATTTATGCCAGTAGAGTACTGCACCGCTTTCTTTGGCTTATCTACCATTGAGCTGGGCATGCCAACGTTCAACGCAACCTTTCGCAGTACAAGCTTTCTTAGAGTGTCTAGTTTCTGTTCAATTTTGCACTCAAGGGGTAAACTTAGGGCAAACTCTGCTAGCTCAAAGGATGCAAACGGCAAACGCAGCTCCACATCATGAAAAGCCGTGATTTTAAGGTCGCGCTCAAGATTGCTCACGTGAATGCTGACCACATCATTAAACATTGTTTTTCGTACCTTTTCGCTTCCCTCTTTACAGTACTCGTTGACGTAGCGTTGGTAGCCTCCGAACAACTCATCCGCACCCTGCCCAGCCAACATCACCCGGAAGCCTGCTTCAGCCGCTTTTTCAGCTGCCCAATAAAACGGCAAGCCAACGCTGGCTTTAATCGGGTCAGGCTCCTCAATGAGAGCCACCACTTTTGGCAAGATTTTTTCGACGTCAGAGTCCTTGAACAAATGCACCTGAAGGGGCAGATTCAATTGGTCTGATGCTTCAATGGCTTCTTCAGTTTCAGCTTGGTTTTCAATGCTTACATGGAGCAGGTTAACTTTTACTCCGGACTTGCTTGCTAAATAAGCGACTAAGCTGCTGTCTAACCCTCCTGAAAAAGCGACTGCGACCTCTTTCACGTCATGTGTGCGCCTTTGGATGGACTGCTTAAGAAGGGCCTGAAGCTCCTTTGCTGCTTTCTCTATTGGTATTTGCTTGGGCTCTGTGAAAGGGAGCGTTTTAATGGGTTTGAACTGGAAGCCTTCACGGTTTACAAAGGCTATGTTTCCAGGCGGAAAAGATAAGGGGTTTTCTATTCCCAGTTTCCAGAGGGCTTTTCGGTTTGTGGCAATTGCGGCGATGTTTTTGTTTTCTCCGTAATAGAGCGGCTGAACTCCTACGGGATCTCTTCCAGCCGCCATCCAGCCGTCCTTGAGCATTATAAACGAATAGTCCCCATCAGCGTTTGCGATTAGTGTTTGCAGGAGGGCTTCGCAGTGGAGCGGTTCCTTGGCAACCTGTTCCATAACAACGGCTTTTGGAATAGGCGAGTAGACTCTTCCTTCAAAAACAAGCGCTGCATCATCCAACTGCAAAAACTCGTAACCGCTCGCCGACTTTGATTTCGAGGAAACATAGCCAACCATAGTTGATGAAACTAAGCCTTGCCTACTCATGATATCAAGGTTTTTGTCTAAAAGACTCTTCTTAGGGGAAACTAACCCAAAATGTGAAGCCCGCACATCACCGAGTGCTTGGAGTAATTCAAGAACCCTGTCAACTACGTTATTGCGCTGCTTATCTAACACTGCAACAGTTACTTTCATACGCTTACACACTCAATACTCTGTACATTCTGCAATATATTGGTAAAACATTAATCTTTAATGTGTATATCCTTAACTTTGAGGAAATACCAACTTGCCTATACTACCTATAGATACTGGTCGTTACGGAACGTCAGAGATACTAAAAATCTTCGAAGAAGAAACCCGAGTTCAGAAACTGCTTGATGTCGAAGCTGCCTTAGCTTTAGCACATGCTGAAGTGGGCAATATTCCAACGAAAGATGCTGAAAAAATCGCCGCTATGGCTTCCATCAAGTACGTTAAAGTTGAGCGTGTGAAAGCTATTGAAAAGGAGATAAAGCATGATATTGCCTCGCTTGTTCGTGCGCTTTCAGAGGTTTGTGGTCCAAGCGGCGCCTATGTGCATTTGGGTGCAACAAGCTATGACATCGTGGATACTGCTAACGCGTTGCAGCTAAAGGATGCTTTAGGGCTTATCGAGGAAAAGCTAGCCGATTTGAAGGGAATATTGAAAAAGCAAGCGGCTCAGCATAAAGAAACGATAATGATTGGCAGAACCCACGGACAACACGCCTTGCCGATTACTTTGGGCTTTAAGTTTGCGGTTTGGGGCTACGAGGTTAACAGGCACATTGAAAGGTTAAACGAGTGCAAAAAACGCGTCTTAGTGGGAAAAATAAGCGGCGCAGTTGGTACGCAGGCGGGTTTAGGTGAGCATGCCGAGCAGATTCAGGAGCTTGTCATGAAAAAGCTTGGTCTGCGTGCAGCCGAGATTTCAACGCAGATTGTTCAGAGAGACCGTTACGCTGAACTTGTGTGCGCTTACGCGGTGGTTGCTTCTTCGCTGGAGAATTTCGCAACTGAAATACGGGAGCTTCAAAGACCCGAAATCGGCGAGCTCTCTGAGGCGTTTGAAGCTAGCAAGCAGGTCGGCAGCTCCACGATGCCGCATAAACAGAACCCGGAAACATGCGAGAGAGTTTGCGGTTTAGCCAGAATCGTCCGAAGCCTCAGCACTCCCGCATTGGAAGACATGATTACGTGGCATGAGAGAGACTTAACGCAGTCTTCAGCTGAGCGGTTCATTCTGCCCGAATCAAACATTCTTCTGGATTACATGCTTAGCTTGATGTGCAATATTGTCGCTAACCTGCGGGTCGATCGCCAGCGGATGCTGCAGAACCTGTCGTTAACGCAGGGACGAGCGATGTCTGAAGCGGTAATGATTGCGTTGACAAAGAAAGGCGTGGACAGGCAGGAAGCACACGAGCTGCTAAGGAAACTAACAATTCAAAGTGCACTGGAAAAACGCGATTTCAAGCAAGTTCTCCTCCAAGACAAATTCGTAAGCAGCAAATTAAGCGAAAAAGAGATAGACGAAGCACTAAACCCGAAGAACTATTTGGGCACGGCAATCAAACAAGCGGAGAAATTTGCTAAAACTAAGAACTAGAAATCTGAAATCGCTCTCTGCTTAAATTCTTGCTCTTTGTCAAGTTTATCCCATGTGTCCTTTTTTACGAATCCGCCGACTTGCTCCTTAATTTTCTTAGCAAGCCTCGGACCTACAAGCGGCAGGTTAGTCAAGTCCTCGATGGATGCGTGCTTTATGTCTTCTATGGTTTGGTATCCTGCGTTATACATTATGCGTCCGCGGACTCTGCCGACGCCTTCCAGCTTGACGATGGGCAGTAGCTCTTTCTTTATGCCTTTAGAAACTCTCTCCACCAACTCGTTGGTGAGTAGCAGAACTTCTTTTTCTCCGAAAAGCGAAGCTAACTCGTCAGTAGCATGAAGCAGCCACTTCGCATTCTCAATAGTCCGATACAAATCCCCAGGCTGCACATTGAACTGCTCAATCAGCTTTTCTTCGCTGACTTCCTCAATCCAACTCTTCATCACAAGCGCCGTTTTGATTTCGCCAAGAAACTCCTCATACGAAAAATGGTCGCCCCACTCGCTTGGAACCTCAGTGAACAATTCATCTTTGTGCTCTTCAAGCTGGACCGCCAGCGCATCACACTCTCGCGTGTAAGGTCTCATGACGGTTCCCATGTCGGGTGTGTGGGAAATCAGATGAAGCAAACCAAAATCTGTCAGAGAAGCGGGTTTGTTTTTTAGGGCGTCGCGGATTACAACTCCTGAAAGCGGGTCAATATAGAGTTCACTTATCCGTTTCCCGAACTTTGTGGCGTAGAGGTTGTCTCCGCTATAATCAATCATTTTCTCTTCATAGAGGTACTCTAAAATTTTACCGATAATGCCCTTTATCGCCTTCACGTCGTACTGGTAAGCGTAGAAGGTTTTGCCGAAAAACTCGTAAATACCATTTTCCGAATGCGCAAAATCTGAAGCAACCGTTGCCAACACGTGACCTCGAATTATTTTTTCAACCCCCAGTCTAGACCAAATCCGCTCAGTCTTAGCCAAAACATAGCCTTCCATCAAATAATCCGCTTCATCCGAAGTTTTAGCGATAAGTATCGATTCGCCTACCTTGTCATATTTTGGCCTTCCAGCCCTACCCGCCATCTGCTTATACTCCAACACACTAATCGGGTAGTTTCCGTAGCCAGGCTCAAAACGCCTGTAATCCTGAATAATAACCGTCCGCGCAGGCAAGTTAACACCAAACGCCAGCGTAGGCGTAGCGGTTAATACTTTGATTTTTCCCTCCTTAAACGAATCCTCAATCAGCTTACGATGCGCCCCTGCTAAGCCGGCATGGTGAAAAGCGGTGCCGCACCGAACAAGCTCAGCGAGGGTTTCGCTAATTTGCGTTCGCTCGCCAGCCGCCAAGATTTTTTGTGCTTCATGCTCCAGCGTCCGCTTCATAGGCTTAGATAAAACTTCGCCTGTGTGCTGGGCAATGGTTTTTGCGGCTGAAACCGAGTTTTTCCGTGTTGAAGCAAAAACGAGGGCTTGCCCACCAGTCTTCAGCGTGTTTAAAACAAGGTTTACTGCGGGGTAACGGGTTTTCTTCTCGATTTTTCTTGCGTCACCATCCTTGTACTGGATTTCTTCATTTAGCATCACGCCTTCCTTAAGGCTTACTGGACGCCACTCCGTCACAACGTAATTTGCTTTTAACCACGATGCAATTTCGTCAACGTTGTTTATGGTGGCGCTTAAGGCTAAAACCTGAATGCCAGGATTAACCTGCAACAGCCTAGCCAAAACCACTTCAAGAGTTGGACCACGCCCTGCATCGTTTAAAAGGTGAACCTCATCCGCAACCACCAACGAGATATCGTCCATCCATTTGGCACGATGCCGCAAAAGTGAATCTGCTTTCTCGTTTGTTGTAATTATAACATCATACCGTTCAAGCCATGTGTCAGCAGTGTCAAAGTCACCAGTGCTGATGCCTACGCTGACTCTTCTGCCATCCACCTTTCTGATGGATGAGTATTTTCGGAATTCCTCAAACTTTTCGCTTGCCAACGCTCGAAGCGGCGAAAGATAAATTACTTTGCCATTCTTCTCCAAAACATGCTTGAGACCGCAGAGTTCAGCAATCAACGTTTTACCCGAAGCGGTTGGGCTTGCCAAAACGATGTTTTTGCCTTCTAGCACTCCTACCCGTATGGTTTCTTCTTGAGGCGGAAACAACTCAGCAATTCCCAAATTAAGCAGTATTTCTTTGACTGGTTCGGGCACGGGCAACTCTGCAATCTTCAACTTTGAACTCGCCACTAATTAGTTAATTTATCAATTATTTGAACGAGCTAACTAATAGAATTAGCCTAGCGACAACCTTTTTTTCAGCTACATTTTTCTATTTGAACTAGATACTAACAAGGTGACGAGTTATATTATCCCTCAAAACAGGAGGATACTCTATGGTTGAAAACGTGAAAGAACTCCTTAAACTACATGAAGGTATAACACATGAAGTGTACCTTGACAACGAGAACTCCAGCATAGTTCCCCAAGAAATAGTGGACGAGATGCTGCCCTACTTTAACAAGAAAGCCTACGGCAACCCGACGCTTACCCATAAGCCAGGCTGGGAAGCCTTCGAAGTCATAATGAATTGTTTCCAGAAAATCAGCAAGACCATGGGCGCAAAAAACCTAGAAGACATCACCTTCACCCCAAGCGAAACCGAAGCCAATAACCTAGCCATCATGGGCACATGCTTTGCGCAAAAAAGCAAAGGCAAAAAAATCATCATATCCGAAATCGAACCCATCAACGTGTTGCAGGTTGCTGAAATGATGCAGAAGTTCGGTTTCACAACCACCAAAATCCCAGTAAACCAAGAAGGTTTCATCAATCTTGAAAAACTCAAAGAAGCAGTTGATAACGAAACCATTCTTGTAAGCGTTTCAGCCGTAAACAATGAGATTGGGACAGTGCAGCCGATTAAAGAAGCAGTTGATATTGTTAAGGCTAAAAACCCACACGCACTCTTCCACACAGACGCTTCAGACGCTTATGGCAGAATTCCCTTTAACGTGCAAAACCTAAACGTGGACTTAGCTACAATCAGCAGCTATAAGATTCAGGGTCCAAGGGGAATGGGTGCAATGTATCTGCGTGACGGCGTAAACATGGAACGCATTCTTGAAGGGCAAATTGGAACACAGAAGCTTTGGCCAGGAATCGAAAACACCCCATTAATCGTTGGTTTCACAAAAGCCTCAGAGCTTGCATTCCAAAACTTCGAAGCAAACACCGCTAAGATGCGAACCTTACGCGATAAGCTTGTTGACGGCATATTTAGCGAACTGGATGACCTGCGCTTTAACGGTCCAAAAGGCGATAAGCACTCCCCAGACAACGCCAACATCAGTATTCTACGTTGTGAAGGCGAAGCACTAACCATTGAGCTAAGCCTCAAAGGCGTTTACGTTTCCAGCGGTAGCGCATGCAGCCGAAGACTGCTCCAGCCAAGCCACGTTCTTGTCGCCATCGGCCGCAGATTCAGCGAAGCACATGGCAGTATACTCATGAAAACCACGCGTTACCTTACAGAAGAGGATATAGCTTACGTTTTGAAAGTGTTACCTCCGTCTGTTAACCGTATTAGAGGGATAGTTGGCTCAACAGGAGTTGATTAAAAATGTCGCGTATACCACTACCTTACAACCCAAAAGTCATGGATTTATTCAGAAACCCCAAGAATCTGGGAAAAATGGAAGATGCCACTGTCGTAGCAGTCGCTGGAAACCCAGCTTGCGGAGACATGATAACCTTCTACCTAAAAATAAGCAGCCAAGACATTGTCGAAAGAGCAACTTTCGAAAGTTACGGTTGCGCAGCAAACATCGCCACATCCAGCATAGTTACAGAAATGGTTAAAGGCTTAAGCTTGGAAGTTGCATGGAGAGACATAACTTGGAAGAAAGTAACTGAGGAAATCGGCGGCTTACCAAGCGTCAAATTCCACTGCGGAGTCCTAGCTGTAGGCGCATTGAAACGTGCAATAAGGCAATACTTCAAAGAAAAAGGTGTCGCCGCACCCAGCTGGTTGCCAGCGGAACACACTTTTGAAGAAAAACAGGCGCTGGAAGAAGAAGAGCTAGCAAAGATGCTATCAAAGAGGCTAAAGACAGAAGAGAAGGCAGAGAAGTAATCGTGGACATACAAGCGATTCGTCAGGATTTTCCAATATTAAAACGCCAAATAAACAACCATCCCCTAATTTATTTTGATAATGCTGCAACAACCCAGAAACCTCGCCAAGTAATAAACGCCGTAAGCGATTTTTATGAAAACCACAACGGCAACGTGCATAGAGCCGTCCATACGCTTTCTTTAGAGGCAACGGATTTCTATGAGAAGTCACGGGAGAAAATCGCAAAATTCATCAACGCCAAAGAGCCTTCAGAACTTGTTTTTGTAAGAGGCACAACGGAAGCCATCAACTTAGTTGCGTACTCTTGGGGACTAAGCAAACTAGGCAAGGGTGACGAGGTTTTAGTTTCCCTAATGGAGCACCATAGCAATATTGTTCCGTGGGAAATCATCTCTAGACTGAAGGGTTTCACAATAAAATATACCAATGTAAACACGGACGGCACGTTAGATTACGAGGATTTTGAAAACAATTTTTCCAGCAAAACAAAGATTGCCTGCTTAAGCCATGTTTCAAACGTTACAGGCGTAATTAACGATGTCAAACGAATTGCAAAGGTCGCACATGACTGGGGCGCGTTAATGCTGGTCGATGGTGCACAGTCAGTACCGCACTTGGCGGTTGATGTTCAGGATTTGGATGCAGATTTTCTGGCTTTTTCAGGACATAAAATGCTTGGACCCACAGGCATCGGAGTGCTTTACGGCAAAAAGGAACTGCTTGAAAAGATGCCGCCATTCCAAGGTGGGGGAGAAATGATAAAGGAAGTCGAGTTTAGCCAAGGCAAAGGGTGCAGCATAAGTTGGAATTACCCGCCGTGGAAGTTTGAAGCAGGCACACCTAACATTGGCGGGGCTGTCGGCTTAGCAGAAGCAGTAAAATATCTTGAAGCTTTAGGCATGGATGAGGTGCTAAGCCACGAGAAAGCGTTAACTAAGTATGCAGTTGAACGCATGCAAGAATGCAATAAAATTACGGTTCATGGTCCCTGTGACCTTTCCAAGAAATGCGGCATAATACCCTTCA
This sequence comes from Bathyarchaeia archaeon, assembly GCA_049522695.1. Taxonomy (GTDB): domain Archaea; phylum Thermoproteota; class Bathyarchaeia; order Bathyarchaeales; family Bathycorpusculaceae; genus Bathycorpusculum. Next base: position 20,221 of record JBEKNP010000026.1, read on the forward strand.
GCGTTAAAAAATTATCGTCACATGATGTTGCACTCATCTGTGACAATTACGGAATAATGATACGAAGCGGTTACCATTGCGCACAGCCACTGCATCAACAAGTTCTAAAACTGCACTCCTCTGACCGAGCAAGCTTTTACATTTACAACACACAAGAGGAAATTGACCGCTTCGTTGAAGTTTTAAAGGAGATCGAACAACTCTAATGGCGACTGTTGAAGATTACGTGGCGCGAATTGAAGGAACATGCGGCGAAGAAAAAGATGTCATAGTAGTTTTCAAGTACGAAAAGAAGGATGAAGCCATCGCCCAAATCTTAAAGAAAGCCCAATTGAAAAATACTATAGCTGGAATAATTTTTGAATTAACCTTTCAAGGCACATCTTTCCGCCTCTACTCAAGCGGAAAAGCTATTTTCCGAAGCATTAAGAATAAGCAAGAACTGAATAGCCTCCTTGCCAATCTTCTACTTTAAGAAAACAACATGTCCAGCTTTTACTTGATTGGCCATGCAACGTTTGAAGCGCATCTTATTTCTTCTCGCCCAGCTCAAAACTGGAATAATCGAACACCTCAAAAACTAAGGTAAAGCATCTTTAAACTTCATATGCAAACCCAAGTGTGTAACTACGCTTCCTTTCTCTGTTACAGTTTCGTAGTACTGTTATCTGGAATTTAACAAAGTCCTTGCTTTCTTTAAACTTATCGAGTAAACGTTGATTTCTCATTCTTGAGACATAAGCCACTGCGTGCTTTTGAATACGTAGACTTCAACCGCTTTGGCTAGAAGTGTGTCGTTTTCCGCTTTATTCCAGTGCTTCTGCCTCGAAAGTACGGGGGAATGATAAGTTATGCTGTCGCCATGGATTATTTAGATGGATATACAAGATCTTCCTGCAAAACGTGCCTTCTATTTTTTCGTCTTTTTTATGATTACATAGCCAAGCGCAACCATTGCCAGAATCAAAGCAGCAGATATAAAGATGGCCGCTCCCACCAATGCGGTTCTTAAAGTCACATTATGTGATGGAGCTGGAGTCGAAACTTGTGATGGAGTCGAAGTTGTGTTAATGACATTGTTTGAGAAGCAGTAAAGGTTCCAATCATTACATCCCACATATAAATTCCCGTAGGCTATGGTCGGTGAAGACCAACTGCTGGAAGGTGTGGTGTAGGTTGCGATTTTTGCGCCGTTATCCTCCGCGCTAAGTATGTATATGTGGCGTTGACTAGTTACCACGTAGATTTTGCCGTCAGCGTAAGAGGGTGAAACATATAACTCGTCCCCAGTGTAGGCACTCCAAAGGGTGTGACCGTTCGTTGCATTAAGACACGCTATGTTGAAAATGTCGATGATGAAAACTTCACCGTTAACGTAAATTGGGGAAGAAACTATGAACTCAATGGCGGCTGGATTTATGAATTTCCATACAACAATGCCTGTCGTAGCATTTACAGCGTAATAAGCTCCCCAGTCGGAGGAAGCAAAAACCATGCCGGCTGCGACTGATGGAGAACCAAGCATCTCTGTGCCGCCTACGAATGAAATTTGATAGGGAAGTGATAGGTTCCAAATTACAGTCCCAGTGTTGGCGTCTAGTTTGTATAGAGCGCCTGCCGTTGGTTCTTGTGAAGTAAAGTAGACAGCGCCGTCAGCAACGGTTGGAGAAGACTCAATTGGTCCGTTGGTTTTAGTTTGCCAGATGATGTTACCGGTGTTTGGGTCAAGAGCGTACATATAGCCGTCTAAGGATCCAACGTAGACTATGCCTCCTGATACTACTGGTGAAGATTTAAGCGCCAAGTTCGCATATGTGAAAGGCAGGTCACCGTTGACAAATGTTTGCCAGAGAAGGGCGCCCGTGTAAGCATTAAGACAATAAACGTATCCATCATCGCCTCCCGTGTAAACTCTGCCGTTTGCAATGGCAGGTGAGGATAAAATAGCATCCTTAGTAGCAAAGCTCCAAATGAGATTACCGCTCCATGCTCCAATAGCATAGATGTTTTTGTCTTCTGAACCGACATAGACTATTCCGTCTGCAACGCTTGGCGAAGAGACAACTGAACCGTTCGTTGTGAACTTCCAAGCCAAAGCTAGGTTTGAAGGACCTTCTTGAGCAGTAGAGGAGTGCGTGGAATCAGCCCGAAACATAGACCAGTTACTAACTGGAGTTGAGTTGGTCCCTATTGCCCACAGTTGGTTGACTGTGGAATATTCTGTTCCTGAGATTGTATCGACCGCTGTTGTTACGTCGCCTGGAATGATGTACAAATTACCATATGCAATTGCAACAGACTCTCTTGGAGGCAATGCTTCTATAGGAAGCGTCCAGATGGGTTGCCCAGTGTAAGCGTTCAAACATGCAAATTCGGAGGTCCCAGGTGGGCCATTATATGCTGCGACTTCGCCTGTTGTTTCATAGATTTTGCCATCTGCAACTGTGGGCATTCCTGGCCAGATAAGTGTTTTATCTGACGCGCTGTATTTCCATACTATATCACCTGTCGCTATGTCGATAGCGTAAAGATATCCGTCTTTGTTCATTTCATAAACCATTCCATACGCTATAGCGCAGCTTGTGGTGAAGTAGCCATTTGTGTCTGGAGTGTATGTCCAGAGGATTTGGCCGTTAGTGGCGTTGAAACAATACATTGTATTATCATCTGTTCCTCCTCTCAAGAATCTGCCATCAGAATAGGCGCCATTGAAAATCATAGGTCCCTTCGTGGGAGTGGTCCAAAGGACTGCTCCTGTCGCAGCATTGAGCGCCATTTGCTGGTTTTCAAAAGAGCCTGGAAACACCATGCCGTCACCGTATGTTGTTCCGATGCCGGTTATGCCACCACCTGGAATATAGGTTTTCCAAGCCATAGTGGGCGGTTTCGAGGGATCAGAAAAGCTCCAAGCTTCAATATAGGAATTGAGCTTTATGTAAAACATTTGCTCTTCTGGACTGTAGACGTTGGCGTTGAAAATACCAGTGTCAGAGCAGAACGAAGAGCTGGTCCATAATATTTTTCCTGTGTTTGGGTCAAGACAAGTGCCTTCCACAATCATGTGTGAAATATCGATTTCGTATGCTATCGGCCAAGTTTTATTCATTGGAATTGCTGTTTGCCACATGATTTTTCCTGCTTGGTTAAGTGCCACGACTGAAGTGTTGGTGCAGGTGAAAATCATTCCGTCAAAGGCTGCAATATAGGGTTGTATTCCTGTTATGTTAGCTTTCCAAAGTATGTTTGATGTGTCAGGGGCTGGTCCCGCTGAGTACCGCGTAAAAGAGGAATCACCTTGAAATTCGGGCCAATCGTACGAACTCAAATTGCCAAGGCTGGAGGTTGTGTTAGCGTTCATTTGTGCATTTGCATTTGTCTTGAAGGTTGAAATTGAAGCAAAAACTGATGATACAAGTAATAGAGCCAAAATAATGGCTAGGGTTTTTTGGGGAATTACAAGCCACCCCTAATATTTATGGTATAGAGATTTCCAATTAAGAGGTAAATGCCTAGCCACCAATAATGGTATGATGATCATTTCACTATAAAGCTTACGGAAACTTGTGATTCCATATTTTTTAGTTACATTGGAACAAAAAATTGCAAAGATAACGCTAAAAATAAAACAAGAGAGCAGCGCACAATCTTTTTTAAGTTGAAAAGAAACGTTAAGATAAATAATGAGGCAGCGAAGAGAGTTTGAGGGTGGATTTTAAACTTTGACGAGTAAAGGTCCGTTACTTATGACTTCTTGGAGGGCAACAGGTGCTTGCAATGCCCGTTGCAGGTACTGCAATGTTGACGCTACTGGTAAGCATGCCCCAAGAGAAATGAGCACAAAAGAGGCGCTACATTTAGTGGATGAGGTTCATAACTTTGGCGTAAGATGGTTCGGGATAAAAGGCGGTGAACCTCTAATGCGTGAGGACATTTTTGAAATTGTAGGTCATGCAAAGAGTCTTGGTCTTAATGTGTGCTTATTAACTAATGGATGTTTTGTGGACGGAAAAATTTATGATAACTTGGTCAAAAAGCAAGTTTGGACATCCGTAAGCATAGACGGCCCAGAAGAAATCAACGATCAATTGAGAGGAAAAGGATCATACAAAAAGGCGCTGGCGGCTATCCAGAAGCTATCGGAAGGTAAAATCCTAAATGGCTTAGCATGCGCAATTACAACTATAAATTATAAGTATTTAGACCATGTTGCGGAGTTAGCTGAGCAATACCATGCCAACTTTGTCTGGTTTAACCATCTTGTTCCTAGCGGAAGAGCAAAAGAAACAATGGAGTTAACTCCGACGCCTGAGCAGTACGAGTGGACTCTCAATCATATATGGGACTTAACCCAAAAGTATGAGGGCAAATTTGAAATCCATGTGCATTGCCCGCATTATGCGCGTGTTGTGAAACAAAGAAATCCGGCGAATTTTGACGAGTGGTATGAACATAAGTTTCATGGCAAATGCACGTATTTTGCTTTCGGCGGATACTTGAGTGTGACCGAAAATGGCGATTTAATACCGTGCTTTTACACAGACCTTCGGCCTTCAGAGCCGATGATGCTGGGAAACATAAGACAAAAAAGCCTAACCACAGCATGGAAAGAAATTCAAGAATCAAAATATTACAAAAGCTTCAAAGATAGAAGCCTTCTGAAGGGCAAATGCGGAGTCTGCGAATACCGGGAACTGTGCGGAGGTTGCAGAAACAGAGCGTATGCTTACACTGGCGACATTTATGAAGCTGACCCAGCGTGTGTATATGTACCTGAGAGCCTTCGCAAAAAATAGCACGTCTTCTCATTTCTTATTTGTTAGTCAATAAAAGAAAATATCTTATAAGTGGATAAGTGCGGAACATAGATAAGAGTAAAAATGAAAAGAACAGCTATTATTTGCCTCATGTTGATAGTGTTATTTTTAGCCTCAGACGTTTTAGGATGCGTTGCTTCCGCAGGAGACCAGTTGAGTGCAGATTCATGGCCCATGTTTCACGATGATATTACTCATACTGGCTATTCAAATTCGCAAGCACCGGAAACGAACCAGACTTTGTGGAAATTTAACACTGGTGGTCAAGTGGGCTCACCCTCAGTGGTTGACGGTGTGGTGTACGTAGGCTCGTATGACCATAAGATTTATGCTTTTAACGCTTCCACTGGGGTGATAATATGGGATTCACTGACTGGCAGCATAGTGATTTCTCGTCCCGCTGTGGTTGACGGCATAGTTTACGTAGGTTCAGAGGACCATAACCTTTATGCCTTTAATGCTGCTAATGGCGGCAAATTGTGGAACTACACAACAGGGTACTATGTTGATTCAGATCCAACTGTTGCCAATGGAATAGTTTACTTTGGTTCAGAGGACAAAAATGTTTACGCTTTGAACGCTACAACAGGAGAATGCATATGGAACTATAAAACGGGCGACAGAATCATGTTATCTTCTGCCATCGTTAGTGAAGGCATAGTCTACATAGGCTCATTGGACGACAAGATTTACGCTTTAAACGCTACAGACGGCAAACTCCTTTGGAGCTACACAACCGGTGACCAGATGGTTTCTTCCCCCACGGTTTCTAATGGCTTGGTTTACGTGGGTTCATTGGACGATAAACTGTATGCCTTAGATGCTTTTAACGGCAAATTAATGTGGAACTTCACTACAGGCGCTGCAATCTACTCTTCCCCAGATGTTTCTAACGGCGTAGTATCCATAGGATCATTAGACAACAGAGTCTACGCTTTGAACGCAGCCAATGGCAAATACATCTGGAACTACACAACGCAGGGCAGTGTAGCGTCTTCTCCAACCGTTGCCAACGGCGTGCTTTACGTTGGGTCAGAGGATAACAAGATTTACGCACTGAATGCTTCAAATGGAGAATTCTTGTGGAATTATACGACAGGTGATATGGTGATTTCTCGTCCTGTTGTGGCTCAAGGAGTGGTTTACGTAGGTTCGTGGGATGGCAAAATTTATGCTTTAAACTCTAAAAACGGCAGCTATATTTGGAGTTATGCAACTGGAGGTGAGATCGATTCGTCTCCCACCATAGCGGCTGGTTTATTATATGTGGGGGCTCATGATGGCAAAGTGTACGCTTTGAATGCTTCAACGGGCATGATGGGTTACAATTTGGAGCTTCATAACAATGTTGTATGGAGCTACACTACTGGCGGCATGATTTTGTTTTCTTCACCAGCGGTTGAAGATGGCATAGTTTACGTAGGTTCATATGACGATAGCGTTTACGCTTTAAACGCCACAACAGGCGCTTACATATGGAGTTACAAAACTGGTGATCCAGTGGTTTCTTCTCCTTCAGTAGTTAACGGTATGGTTTACGTGGGTTCAGAAGACGACAGCATTTATTCTTTAAACGCCACAACAGGCGCCTTTGTATGGAAATATACTACAGGCGGCCAGATTACTGTGTCCTCTCCTGCAGTTTACGACGGCAGAATTTACATCGGCTCAAACGATAATAATGTTTATTCTTTGAATGCTTCGAACGGAGCATTCATCTGGAAGTACCCGACAAACGGTTATGTTGTTTCTTCTCCCGCGGTCGCAAATGGCATAGTCTATATTGGTTCGTACGACCAAAAAGTTTACGCTTTAAACGCTATAACAGGAAGACTAGTTTGGAATTATACTACAGGCGGTGTTGTGGCCTCGTCACCTGCCATTGCAAATGGCGAGGTCTATGTGGGTTCAGGGAACGACAAGGTTTATGCTCTGGATGCAACCGACGGTAAGCTGGTATGGACTTACACAACTGGAGGCGAGGTTGCTTCCTCACCTGCTGTAGCAAATGGAGGAGTTTATGTAGGGTCGTATGATGGCAACTTTTATGTTCTAAACGCCATGACTGGTGCTTTCATTTGGAGTTATGCGACTGGAGGAATGGTTGTTTCTTCACCTGCCATAGCCAATAACATCGTTTACGTTGGTTCATACAACCATATGCTCTACGCGTTTGGTTCCTTATCAAGCAAACAACCCCCTTCTTTGTCATTTGCGGTTCTTATTTCGTTAATTTTACTGATAACTGCAGTGTTGTCTGCGGTATTAGCAACTGTGCTCTACAAGAAGAAACATAAGCTGTAGTCGCATGCAATGAAAGCCACGTTTAAGTTAAAAATATCTGCGGTTTCCGATTCCGCTTAAAACTTGCTGATTAGCAAAAGCTTAAAATTCTAAAGCACCATTGCCTAAGAGCTATATTGAAAATAGAATGATTAATTCATTCTAATATCTTGCATTAACGTGTATAGTGATGACGACAAATAAAACAAAGATAGCACTAGTTAATTCGCCACTTCTTCAAGATGTTGGACATCACCCACTTTTTCCCCCACTTGGCTTAGCATATATGGCGGGTGTACTAGAACAAAACGGTTTTGAAGTAAAAATTTTCGATTGCCCTGTGTGCGAAATAGACCATGCAAAGCTTAAAACTGAATTAGATTCTTTCCAACCTACAATAGTCGGAATCGGCTCTATGACTCCGACAATAGAATCAGCGCTTAAATCTGCACAAGTTGCAAAAGAAGTTTGCCCTGATACTAAAGTTGTAATGGGAGGACCCCACGCAACTTTTTCAGGCAAACAAATCCTAACTGAAGAAAAAGCAGTCGATATTATTGTTAGGGGTGAAGGGGAAGAAACAATTTTAGAACTGGCAAGGCAATCGCCTGAACTGCCGAAAATCAACGAGATTAAAGGCATAACTTTCCGAAAGGATAGCCAGATTATTCAGTCACCTAGCAGGCCTTTCATCGAAAACCTTGATGCATTACCACGCCCAGCGTACAAGTATATTCAAGTTGACAAATACAGGATTTATGGTCGGAAACTTCTTCCAATAATGTCTAGCAGAGGATGCCCCTGCCAATGCTCTTTTTGCGTTGCAACTCAAATGTTTGGTGCAAGGTTCAGAGCAAGAAGCCCAAACAATGTACTTGATGAGATGGAATGGCTAAGAGACGAGTATGGAGCAGAAGGAATAACATTCCAAGACGACACGTTAACATTCGATGGGAAAAGGGCGATTGAACTCTGCGATGGAATCATAGAGAGAAAAATAAATTTGCCATGGGGATGCGGAACCAGAGCAGACTTGGTTACAAAAGAGCTTTTAGCCAAAATGAGTAAGGCGCACTGTAACGAAATATGCTTTGGAGTGGAATCAGGTTGCCAAAGAATTCGAGACGCGCTGAAAAAAAGAGTCACGACTAATCAGTGTGAAAATGCCATTAAATGGGCCAAAGAAGCAGGCATATTCGTCACTGCATCCATCATTATAGGTTATCCTGGCGAAACAAAGGAGACATTGCAGGAAACTCTTGATTTTGTCCGCAAAGTGGAGCCTGACGACGTATATTTATGCCATGCTACACCATATCCAGGAACTGAACTCCGCGCTTTAGTGGAGAGTAATGGGTGGAAAATGGTGGAAGACTGGAAACTATACAACACTATGAACCCAATCTTTGAGGACCCACTTTTGCCTGCGAAAGAGATAGCTCAAATGAGGAAAAACTTTTACGATAAATTCTATAGTCCACAGTATATTCTGCGTCAAGGTGTAAAAGGATATTTGAAGGGCAACTTGTACAGCAAGATAATGGCAAGAACTGCAGCGAATTATATGCTTTGGCGAGCAAAAAGTCGAATGTAATTTTACTGTAAAATTGTGTTAACATGTTGCAGGTAAAGTTTTGGCGAATGAGAGCTTTTAACGGAAACTTTATTATGTTATCGAACGGTTTTAAAACGGTAAACTGAGGAGAAATGCATGAATAAGAGCTCTGAGCTTGAAGAAGGTAAGTCAGAAGTTTACGCTTCACGGGAAAACTGGCCTCCCTACACGTACAGGGATTACCCATACATTAAACCTGAAACGTATCATGCCTTCGCGGAGTTCCTTAATAGTGAGAATAAGTCAGGCAGATTGATGGAGTTGCAACCGTGGATTTCTGTTTGCGACTCAAGATGCGCTTTCTGTTATTTCCCAACCACTGCCACAAGCAATGTAAAGATAGAGCCGTATCTTGAACTCGTTAAGAAAGAGCTCGAAATGTACGCCAAAACCAAATATGTGCAAACAAGCGTATTTGATGAAATAGTTTTAGGGGGTGGAACACCCAGTGTCTTGGCTGCTGAGCAGATGATTGACCTCATAGACTTTTGCAAGGCAAAATTTAACATTAACAAGGAATATTTTATCAAAGTTACCGGTTCCTCAAAGACGCTTGCGCTCAAGAAAATCGATAAACTCGCTGAGTACGGCGTGTACCAAGTGGACATGGGGGCGCAAACATTTGACGACATACTACGAAAAATGCTTTGCTTGCCCGATAGTGCAGTTGACGTTGAAAAAGCCATTCGTCATGCACGAAAACTGAACTTGTGCGTGTGCGTGGATCTCATGTACAATCTTCCAGGGCAGACCATGAAAAGCTGGATTAATACACTAAAGAAAACGATTGAACTTGACGTAGAAGTTGATACTTACTCGTTACATGTGGATCCAGGAACTACACTTGAAAAAATGATTAAAACAGGAGTCTCTCCACCCACTGGCGATGCAGAATATGAAAAACAAATGTACCTTACCGCCCACAAAATGCTGACCGAAGCAGGCTACAAGGCAGTAGGTCATGACCGCTTTAGTAGAGTAGAATGGCACATGCGAGAGAACTGCCTCAACGGTTGGCCATGGGGAGGCATACTGACAACGGGCGCGGGCTGCTTCATGGGGTACCTCCAACGGTTTTCTTACTCAAACATTGAAAACATAAACGACTACATGGCAACTGTAAAAACAGGAAAACTACCCATAAGTAGACTTTCAGAATCCACCACTGAAGATATGATGAGACGGACAATGACCCGATTATACCTACGGTTGCCAGTTATCAAAACAGAGTTTATGCAAAAATTCGGCACAACCCCAGAGAAAGTATTTCCAAAACAGCTTCAAAAGCTAAAAGATAAGGGATTGATTGAAATTGACGACAAAGAGGTCAGAATAACAAAGTTAGGTGAGATTTGGAAAGGAAATATCGCTTGGGAATTCGCACCTAACCAATCTTAATTTTTTTCCAACCTCAACTGCGTACAAAGTTTATTTTAAAAACAGCTGGGTACTCTTTTAAGTTAGTTTCACTGGCTAAAAATAGCCTATCTTTTTCTCATTTAGCTACAAGTTTTCGCTAGCAAAATTGACACGACTCCTTCCTGCCCATAAAGTGAAAACTAAGCTGGCTAAAGGTACATGAGTTAATTGCAAGAGAAACCACAGTAGCAAGCAAAGAGTAGTATGCTAATATGAAGCAAAGCATGTAATTTGAAACTGGAAGTTATAACCAGAAAATGGGATTAAAAAAGAAAGGAGATTGGGATTTTTATTAGTGCCTCATCGGCTGAAGCCCATACCAAGTCATAACTTTAGCAATAATAGGTACTATTACTCCTAAAGCAATGCTCGGAATGAATTGCAACACGAAGCCATACAACCCAGTTACCCCTAGATATTGTGTGGATGCCCACATATTATGGTTCATTACCTGCGCCGGATGAAGCGAAACAGTGTAATTGAGATAAGCTTGGATTACCGCAGTTATCACCGCAGCTGTTAAGCCTGCACCTAGCATCCGTTTGAAATTCGTTGATCCATTGGTCAATGCACCAGCCATATAACCTATGATAACAGCCATAACGAGGTATCCTAGCATGCTCATGTCGCCGAAAAAGTTGTAATTTCCAGCTCCGTTATAGTATCCAGTATAAAGCCCTGCGCTGGCTACGTAATAGAGGCCACCTGTGATAAAGCCTGCTGCGCCGCCAGCCCATTTATTCCATAACAAGCCTAATACCAGCGGGATGCCGAGAACGATCATTTGAGCAAAGCCAGAGGTTAGGATGACAGCGATTACATTAGTAGCTCCAAGCATGTGGTAAGTTCCGCTGACGTTGATATAGATTCCGAGAAAGAAGATTAGAAGCACTAGAATGAGTGGTATGATTATGCCGTAGAATATGTCAATCAGTCTAAATTTTTGTGTTTCCAACTTTTATCCCTTGACTTTATTTACGTGGTGGCATGTTAATAAGCTTAATGCTTGCAAGCTTGACATGTAAGGTTTTCGAGACTAAAAATACAGCGTTGAACAACCATAAGGAAAAAGCTTGGAAAGCGCTGATTTAAAGAAGTTAAACTATATACTAAAAACCAAGAGCAAACCAAACCAATCGCATTAGAAAAATGGTCTATATATTTTGCCATTTTCTCGGCTTAGGGAGTAAGCAGGGTCGAAGGGCAAGCTTTGCTACTTCAAGGGAAAGAGGAATAGGTGTATTGGGGGCTGGTTCAGGTCAATTAATCTGGATTTGGCTTCTGTAAAATGCTGAAGGGCCACAGATCCACTGGCAGGTAAAGCCTTTAAAAACAGACCCAGAGAACAGGACGACTTCTATATAGTTACTGAAAACTACTAGGGCATTTCTTAATTGGTTCAAAGTCAAAGTAACTAGGGGAGCGTAAACAAATGGAAAAAATGAACACTTCAATAACAATCACTTGCCCTGGAATCAAAGAAATCTTCGAATTTGACTCTGTTGGAGAATATCAACTAGTATCTTGCCCAATCTGCGGAATCGACTTTATGACCGTCCGAAAAGGCCAATCACTACTGCTTAAATCTTTTGAGTTTAACCCAAATGAAACGCCGTTTGGTCGATCTAAGTGAGGTGACAATGGTTGAAAGTTAAATGCATAGGATGCGAAAGAAAATTTTATGTTTACCCAGAAAACTTCTCCAACTACGAAGTAGTGTTCTGCCCAATCTGCGGGCTAGACCATCAAGTCATCAAGAAAACAAGCCACGTTAGAATAAAATCATTACAATGTGCATAAAAGTCAAAAACATCCATAATTCTCAGTTTTTTAAATCTTCACGCATATTTTCAAGAATTATCCCGATGGCATGTAATAACACAAACTTTTAACTCTCAAAAGCTTTCTTAGCTTTTATGAAAGAACTGGAAGTCAAAATTTTAGAAGTTAACAGAATAAAGATTGAAGAAATCCTCATGAGTTTAGTCGCCAAAAAGGTTTTCGACGGCGACATCCAAACCATGTTTTTTGATTTCAAAGATAGCGCAATAATTAAAGCAAAAAACGTGTTACGCTTAAGGAAAGAACAAGATAAAACCGAATTAACGTACAAAAAAGTTCACGTTACCCAAACAGCCAAACTGGCGGAAGAATATTCTGTCGAAGTTTCAAATCTGGAAACAATGAAGAAAATCTTGGAAAACATAGGTCTATCTATAACTGAAAGCATGCAGAAACACAGAGTCAGCTACACAATAGACCACACACGATTTGATATCGACCGCTATGCCGGCAACTACGGATATATTCCTGAGTTTATGGAAATAGAAGCTGAAAACATTGATTTAATCCACAAGTACGCTGCTCTTTTAGGTTTCAAAGCCAAAGATTGTTTGTCATGGTCAACTGACGAATTAATCCGTCACTATTCATTCAAAAAAGGCAAAACCGAAGATTAAAAAAGTTCGCTCTTATAAGGCGCAGACTTAGCAGGTTATTTACAAGCAGGACGCGTTTTGGCAACTTTTAGGGTACCTTTGGGGCAACTTTTGCCGTTGGTTGAGATTTTACAAAGGTCTTCTTCGAAGATTCAACGGGGTATTCGCCATGTTCTTTCTTAAAACTTTTCAGAAACTCTTGCTATGCTGCCTTCGGATTTTCACTAAACATTCAGCTGACCTCAACTTTTTCAATATATTCGTCGTCAAGCAATTTTGAGCTAATTTTCCTTGTTGTTTTTCCGCCGTATTCTGCTAAGTATCCTCCAAAGATTTTTTTAGTTGGTTTCTTTGATCTGCCAACATGCAAAACGTCTGAGGCGGGTTTTCCAGAACCTGCATTAAATCCAGCAGAACCCGCCCCATTTAAAGCCAATATCACAATAAACGACATCTTAGCTTATGGATTATACAGACAGAAAAACGGAAAATCCGAGAACACAATAATCCCAGAACTCAGACACCTAAAACGATTAGCAAGAAAATGCAATCTAAACGAACCCGAAGAAATAAAATTAGAAATAGCAACAGCAAACCTAAAAAACGGAAGCAGACGAAAACTCGCCAACCTATACACAGCCTACTTAAAATATAAAGGCTTAAAATGGGATAAACCAAAATACACCCAAGAAGAAAAATTCCCATTCATACCAACAGAAAGCGAAATTGACCAATTAATAGCATCATGTGGAAAAATGCTTGCCACAGCACTTCAAATATTAAAGGAAACAGGAATGAGAATCGGAGAAGCACATAAACTAAAATGGATAGACATGAACCTGATAAACAAAACAGTCAACATCACACCCGAAAAAGGAAGCAATCCAAGAATACTACCAATAAGCGACAAACTCATAGCAATGCTAAACAGTCTCCAAAAAGAACGAGAATACATATTACCAAAAAATCAAGGTACATTCAGAAGCAATTTTAACGGTCAAAGAATAAGAACAGCAGAAAAACTACAAAACCCAAGGATACGAAAAATATCATTCCACACTCTAAGACACTGGAAAGGTACAATGGAATACCACAAAACCAAAGACATCGTACACGTCAAATATATGTTAGGACACAAAGAAATCAAAGTAACAATGATATACATAAACATCGAACAAGCAACATTCTTAGCAGATACAGACGAATGGAATAGCAAAGTATCACATGACCTAAACGAAGAGCAAAAGCTAATCGAATCAGGCTACCAATTAGTAAGAGCAATCAACGAGACAACGGCAATCTACAAGAAACGAAAATAAACCAAAGTTTTAACGTTCCGCTTCGCTTCGCTTCGCTCCGCTCCACTCCCAAAAAACCAAAATAAAACTTAAAAATCATCATCGCCATAATGTATTTCAAGCCACGTATCACTAACACAGACTTGACCATGTAATAAACTCCATAAATAAGGATTAACCAACTTTAACATAAAAGCATCGTAAATCATAGCAATGTCATAAAGGAAAACATCGCCAAAACATCGAACATACAAACCAACTTTAACATTTAAACAGTCATCCAAGTAAAGCCGCCAATAATCCTTACCATTAACATGGACATAAACACCCTTCATGATTACCAACCAAAAAACATTCAGGGTTTAAATTAACTCCCATGACGAGAACCAGCAATCAACGAAGACGATAAATCCAACTTCTTATAGGGCTTACGCATAGAATCCTCAGCCTCAATACTCCAAACTGGAATTCCATTTTCAAGAAAAGGCAACCACCTATCCCTAATGTAGTTAGGACTGTTGCTATTCTTCTCAAAAACTAAACCACCAGTATATGTCATGTCAACTTTCCAACGTTACACTCGTAGAGGTCTGCTGGGAACGCTTTTACGCCTCTGTGAAAGCGTAAATTGTTAAACCAGTCTCTGTATTCGCCTATTTTGCCTTTGAGCCATC
>JBEKNP010000027.1:0-34554 GCA_049522695.1 Bathyarchaeia archaeon
AATAATTTGTCGTATGCAATGTATGGCAGGCTGTGTGGTGGCCTCTTTGGCAGTAACGGCACTGGTTGCAGGGTACGTGATGTGAAACAAAAACCGTGTCGCCGACTTTGAGGCTGGTAACTTTACTGCCGACTTTATCGATTACGCCCGTAGCCTCGTGACCAAGCACCAGCGGAGCCTTAGGCACTCGGTACCATTCAATAAGGTCGCTGCCGCATATGCCACTTGCCATAACCTTCAACAAAGCCTCGTCTTCGCCGATTTTGGGAATAGGCATTTCTTGGACGCGGATGTCATGGTTGTTGCAGTAGACAACGGTAAGCAAGAGGCTTCACCAAAAAAAGAAGTTTGGGCTAAGCTTTGCCAGCTATAACCTGGTTGTATAGGTCTAAGGCTTCTTGAGCGGTGTAGTTTTCGTGAACTATGCCTCTGATGGCTCTGATTGAGGCTACTGGGTTCTCGGTTTGCCAAATGTTTCTGCCTAAGTTAACACCTATCGCTCCTGCCTGCATACCATCATACACGAAATCAAATACTTCTTTTTGCGTTTCAGTTTTTGGTCCCCCCGCAATTACGACTGGCACTGGGCATCCGTCAACAACTTTTCGGAAGTTTTCGCAGTAATAGGTTTTCACTACTCTTGCACCTATTTCAGCTGAAATCCTTGCAACTAAGGCTAAGTATCTGGGTTCTCTTTTCTCAAGTTCCCTGCCCACAGAGGTTACAGCCATGACGGGTACACCATAATCTTCGCATTCGTCCACGAGTTTGGCTAGGTTACTGAGGCTTTTGTTTTCGTTTTTTGTTCCCACAAAAACTGACATGGAAACTGCCATGGCGTTTAGCCTAAGAATCTCTTGGATAGATGTGACAACGCTTTCGTTTGATAAGTCTTCACCAACCACTGAAACTGCTCCGGAAACTCTCAGGATAATGGGTTTCTCGATAGCTGGGTCAATGCAGTTGCGCAGGACACCTCGCGTAAGCATGATAGCGTCAGCGTATTGATAAATTGGTTTGATTGTTTCTTCAGGCTTCTCAAGACCATGTGTTGGTCCTTGGAAATAGCCGTGGTCAACGGGTAAAAATAGGGCTTTTCCGTCTTTTTGGATAAGTCTGCTTAACCTGTTTTTCATTCCCCACTCCATAATTATCGCTCCGTGGAACCTTGTGTTTTAAGAATTAAATAACCTTTGCTACCTTTGCAAGAAAAACTGTTTGAGTTTGAACCTTCAACTATGTGGAGAAGTCACCCTAAAGCCCTTTTTTCTGTTTTTGCTTTCCAGCTATGCTTTATGGTTTGATTGATTTTGCTTTTGCCTCAAATCTTGTTCGTACTTCATCATTACTCAATTCTGAGTAATTTTGGGGGGATACCCCTGTTGGAAAAGACTAAATTTGGGTCGTTCTTAGAAAGTGGCTTTTTTTCTCGGATTGTTTGGTTTGCAGGTTTTTGCGTAGTGAATTATGTTTGAATTGAAGCTAAATCTTCAAAAAACTCTAAAACGCCAATAAAAAGAAACCCAAATTGAGGTTAGAAACGCTTGAGCTCCATGAAAAATGCTTAGAGCCCTTTGAAGTTGTGAAGAATTCTGACGTGATTTATACGCTTTTTTGCGCAATTTATTAGTGATTTTGCGTTTATTTGACGTTTCTTTGCAGTTTGCCAAGGCCCGAGTGATTTTTGACGTTAAAGTCAATTCGTCAAGTTGAAGTGCAGAGTTGATTTGAACTCAAAATAGGAGCAGATCCGGTGGGATTATCTTCCAGAAACGGGTCCGCTGGGATTCGTTTAAACTATTAAGCGAATCCTCAACCAAAAATCAAACAGCGGAGCAATTTTCCATTACAAAGCTGGCGGGCTCGGTGGGATTTGAATCCTACTGAAATTCTTCGATTGCGGGTAAGACCCGCCAAAAAGAATCATGATCCAATGGCTAGCATCTTTAGGATGTA
The DNA here is from genome assembly GCA_049522695.1 of Bathyarchaeia archaeon. Classification (GTDB taxonomy): domain Archaea; phylum Thermoproteota; class Bathyarchaeia; order Bathyarchaeales; family Bathycorpusculaceae; genus Bathycorpusculum. The sequence goes on from JBEKNP010000027.1 coordinate 1,957, forward strand.
TTCCTTTACCAGTCGTTACCTTATGGCTCACTCGAAACAGAAACCGCAAAAATGTTTAAATGTTTTTTCGGGACCCCATGATTTCTCAAATTTCCATGATTTGGGTAGTGAAGGGCACGGGCACGATTACTTTTGTCTGAGGCATTTTCTCTTTTAATATGTTTTCGAATTTTTTGTGCTGCCCTTTAGATCCATGCATGACAACAACAACATTTGGTTTTAATTCAGATGCTATTTTGAAGGCGTTTTCGGGAGAAGATGTTGGAGACCAGAGGCCTGTAGGCAGAAAAGCTAGCTGTGACTGATAATCTTTTACTGGTACGTATCCTGAGTCGCCCGCGTGGAAGATGAGAATTTTTCCCATTTTTATCTGGAAGAGCATTATTGGGCCACGGTGAACCCCTTGAACTGCCTTTACGGTGAGGTCTCCATAGGCGTACGTTTGATTAGATGTGGCACTTGTTAATTTTTCGTCGGGAATGGTTCTTTTTAATTTGTCCACGACTTTTGCCTCGGCCAATATTGGCGTTGCTGTCTTCTTGAATAGCTTCAGAGTCTTGCCAAAATTGAAATGATCCAGATGACTGTGCGTAAAGAGCAGAAGGTTAACTTCTTTGAGAGCTGCCATCTCGTCATCCTTCAAAAAACCTGCCGCGTCGATTAGAACGGTTTGTTTCGAGGTTCGTGCGAGGATTCCTGACGCCCCAAGATACATGACGGCAATCTCGTTCTCAGAAAGTCCCAAAGCAAAAAATTTACCAATTTCCCCAGCTTTACTTTGTCTAAACATAAATGATCGCCATTTCGTTGTTCAGAGAACATATATAAATAATCTTTGTAGACTATTTTTGAAGTATTCAGTGTTTTTTATGATTTGCTCAATACACTGGCAAGTAAGCGACGCTCTGCTTTTCTTCGGTGCTCGATAAAAGTGGAACTGCGCAGATCAAGTTTTTCTGCAAGCTCCTTAGAATCGATTCTCCTTGGCATATCATAATACCCATTGTCAAAAGCTGAGCTCAAAACTGTCCGTTGCTTTTCCGTCAAATAATCTAGCGGAGAGTGCGGCAAAAACTTCGCGTCCATAAGCGAACCACCTTAAAAATAACACCCAGTTTTTGAATAAAATTAATGAAGGCTTTCAACTGCCTCGTTTCTCCAAGCACACCGACCTTAACAATGCCATCTCTTATCTCGCATGGAACTGACAAATAAACTCCCATCCTCAAAAGGTCTTGAGAACCATTAGGAAATTTCTCTTTGGCAAAACAGATGCAGGTTCCTTCCTTTTCTTCTTCCAAGAGAACGATCTTGAGTTTGTCGCTGAAGAATACGTCCTCTAATCGCGTGGATGGATCTGAAAATCTGACTCTCTGTACGGCAACAAACTGCTCCTAGGCGAACCTAAGAACGTGCAACAACTCGAACAGTTTTATTTTCTCGATCGACATGTCTGCCGATTCTCCATCGATCTTTCTAAATTCTTCGATTGACCCTTCCAAAATAAGTCTGCGCATAGAACAGGACATATCACCCCAACAATAATAACATTGCCAAAAAACCTAGCTTAAGCGGTAGAATCCTAATCCGATACGATTACTTACTTACGTTCGATCATGAAGTTACATAACAATGGTTTGGGAGATTAAAGCAGATGCGAAGTATGTCATTCATTGTTTCTGTCGAAAGCCTTGTCAGCGTCTATGCTGACGACATAAAGGCACCTAACAGAATCTCTTTCAATGTTGAGAAGCGCGAATTTCTTTCGGTTTTCGGGCTGTATGTTGGAGTTTTTGGTTCTTGTTGCGAAAGACTTTTATTAGCCAAATTAGGCTTACCTAATTAGGTTGACCTAAAATGGAGTACATCATAACAGTAAAAGACCTCGTCGAAGTCTACGCCGACGGAACTAAGGCAGTCGACAATATCTCTTTCGATGTTAAAGAAGGCGAGTTCTTCGGATTTCTGGGACCCAACGGTGCAGGAAAAAGTACTACAATCAAAGTCCTCACCACACTTCTCAGAAAGACTTCAGGGCACGCCGAAGTAGCTGGTTACGACTTAGACAAATCGCCAAAAGAAATCCGAAAAGTCATCGGCGTTCTAAGCCAAGAAACAATCGTCGATGTCGACCTAACAGGCAAAGAAAACCTTCGCCTCCAAGGTCGCCTAGAACAGATGCACGGAAGCACCCTTGAAACCCGTGTAAATGAATTGTTGAAGATGGTGCAGCTTGAGGAATTTGCTAACAAACCAGCAGGAAGATACTCGGGGGGCATGAAGAAAAGACTTGACCTCGCGTCTGCATTAATCCATAAGCCTAAACTACTTTTCCTAGACGAGCCGACAACTGGACTTGACCCCCAGTCGCGGGCGTCAATATGGGACTATTTAGATGAACTGAACAGGGAAGAAGACATCACAATATTTTTGACCGCACAGTACTTGGAGGAGGCAGACAAGCTCTAGGCAGCTCTCAATAATCGATCACGGGAAGATCATCGCTAAAGGTTCACCTGCAGAACTCAAGCAAGCAATCGGTCATGACACCATAACTCTTTCGCTTAAGAACCCAAAAGACCCCACGTTGAGGTCTGAAACCAAAAAAATTTTGCAAGGGGTCCCAGGAGTTGCGGATGTTACTGATTCAGACGGCGGCGTTGTTGCCCACGCGAAGAATGCGAACGAAATAATAGCTGACATAGTTACGGCGTTGGACCGCAACAACATACGACCGACTTCTTTGAATATGTCCTCTCCAACACTTGACGATGTTTTCCTGCACCATACAGGCAGAAGAATACGGCCGGAAGAACTCGGCAGGAAAACCACCGAAACATTCTTAATGTGAGGTAAATTAAAAATGACGCTATTCTACGACACGCAATCCTTGTTCATAAGAGCCTTCACAAAAATACTGAGAAACCCCACCCTACTTTTCATCAACCTCTTCACGCCATTGCTGTTTCTACTCTTATTTTCACAGTTACTGCAAAAGCTCAGCGTTTTTCTAGGGCCTTCCGGAAGCTATCTAACATATCTTACGCCGGGAATTCTGGTGTTGACTGTTGTGACGGGTGCGTTTCAGTCGGGCATGTCGATTGTGAACGATCTCAATTCGGGGTTTCTTTCGAAGGTGCTTTTAACTCCTTCCAGCAGAGCGGCAATTTTGCTTGGCCGTTTAATGACTGACCTGCTCGTGTTGATAATGCAGTCAGCAATAATAATTGGGCTAGCACTGCTGCTTGGTCTAAGAATTGCAACGGGACTCGCTGGGCTCTTGCTGATTTTTGTGACTCTTGCCTTCTTCGGACTCGCTTGGTCAGGACTTTTGCTTGCTGTGGGTTTGAAGACAAAGAAGGCAGAAACCGTATCGGCAGTGGGCAATCTTTTGGTCTTTCCGCTTCTCTTTGTAAGTAGCGCTCTTTTCCCAATATCCATCATGCCTATTTGGGCGCAGACCGTTTCTGACTACAACCCCTTAAGTTATGTTTCTAACGTAACAAGGGGCCTAGTCGAGGGAGGGTTGACTTGGAGCACGTTCGCCTTTGTCTATGCTGTAATCGGGCTTATGGCACTTCTGACTTTCGGCGCCACTTTATACCAATTCAGGAAAGTCGTCAGCTAATAGAGCGAAAAAGAGAAAGACATGCTGATACTGGTGCGAGCACCGAAGATTGAACTAAAAAATTTGGCACAAATCACAAAACGCGGGTCTGCTGTAGTAGTGGGGCAGCTGGGATTTGAACCCCTGATCTTGTGCACCCCTCCCATGTCTGGGTGTGTCCAGTCCAAATTTAAGTGGTGACAGATTATATTTCTCTTTAAAGTGCACTTCATTTATTCTTGCTGTTCTTTGTGTTGAGCTATAACATTTTCAATCAATTGACTTCTGTCTCTAAGATTCCCTTTTTGAACTTGCCTGTCAATCCACTCGACTAGTTGCTTGTCAATGTTTACTAAAACTGTTGTTTCATTATTTTTTAGTTTCGAGCTAACTGAGATAATATATCCTTTTTCTGTGAGCCAGTGGTGAAACTGCCATGTGGTATATAGGCATCCGCTGCTGCACTTTTGCCTAGTCTGCTCGTAAGCTGGGGAAACATCTGTCAGCTTATTTAGCTCCATCTGCATAGGGCATTTTACGTCTTTGCAGAATTCTCTTCGCTTATACTCAACAAATCCTTCAAGAATCATCTTCATCGGTGGCTTACTCTTCATTTAGACTTAATAAGCCTTGTTCATAGTGGAGGGGTCTACTTTCATGCTAGTAATCAGTCTAAAAAGCTAGTGGGGTAAGACTCTAGTACAAACGTTTCCGAATAAAGTTAAAAACAAGAAGCTAGCAAATGCTAAAACGAGGGCCGGTACCTTTGAGTGGGAAGCAAGCTGTAAAGTAGCATTCCCTTTTTAGGTGCGTTTTTCAATTTGTGCTTGTATGCCCAAACTTTACCTCTTAGGTGGAGAAAACGTCTTTAAAAGAAGCGCAAGGGAAGTTAACGAGAGAGCTTTCCAAGATGCAGGAGAACCTCTTGTTGTTCTTGTGTTTGCTTGGGCAAGAGCATCATTCGACAAAGGCTATAAGAAAAGGAAAACGCTGGTTGATTACTTTATAAGTCTTGGCGCCAGCACCATCAACTTTACAGAATACTCTGATTCCAATGAAACAATCGCCAAAAAAATGGCTAATTCTAACCTAGTTTATTTAACAGGTGGGCTTGCAAGCGTTCTAGTTGAACGCCTGAAAAATATGGGTGTTGACCGTTTGCTGCATGACTATCGCGGAGTTATTGTGGGAAGAAGCGCTGGAGCGTTGGCGCTTTGCCGAAAATGCATAATCACTTGCCGCAGTAATTCAAATGTTAAAATTATCAGCGGTCTTGGATTGGCAGACCTTACTCTTAAAGTCCACTATAGGTCTGAAAAAGACATTGCGTTGGAACGGCTGTCAAGGGAGGAGAAAATTTACGCTTTACCTGAGGGTTCAGCGCTTGTTTACAATAATGGCGTTTGCTCATTGATGGGCGAAGTGTATTTGTTTGAGAATGGCAAGAAGCGGATGTTATAATCGTTCTCTCACTTTTTCTGTAAGAAGCCTGACAACTTCTTCCTTATCCTTTTCAATAAGATTCCAAAGTTGTCTACTTTCATTATCTGTTGAAGCATCTTTTTTGTAGTTGTTTTGTATGCGCCATAAGCTTCTGTTCTCAATTTCCAGTTGCTCCATCAAGTTGTACGTATCGTTATCAAGCATCCCTTTTCCAAATGCCACTTTAGACGGTTCGTTTTGAGCTTTAGTTTGGACTTCACTTTCTATTTCCATTCACACCACTTGGTGCCTATCTTTTTCCACATTTTACATACTATTATATCAGCATCCCCTTTGCTGGATACTGCTGTAAGTGCCTTCTCCTTTTCTCCAGCCAAAGGTATCCACTTCCAAATGAACGATGACAAATTAAACTAAGCGGGTTAACACACTTAAGCATATGTGATTGCAAGAAGCTGACAACAAAATTATTTTTTCAAATTAAAAGTTAACAAAATCATTCTTTCTTTGAAGAAATCGCCAGAACAACGGTTGCCAATATGAGCATTAAGAGCACTGCGCCGAAAATAATAAGCGGAATCCTAAAGACTGGTTCGTCATGCAGCACAGTGGTTGTGGGTAGACCTCCAAGATAAGCTGCTAAGAAAATCCCTACGAAAACGGCGCCTACTCCTTCAAGGGAGAATAAAATTGTGGTTAATTTTTTGTCAGCTAAGGTCATTTAAGGTCCTTCTTTGAGCATATTGTTTATTGATTAAGACTAAATTGTATTTAACTTTACCTTTTATCTTGTTAGAAAGAAGAAGTCTGTGGCTAAGTTGTGGCTGCGGTAAAACCGCAAATATAATATACTTAAGGGAACGAGTTTCTTCATGTTGCCGGTTAAATGGTATGACTGAAGAAAAGTTCTATACGCCCCTCAAAATAGGATTGTTTATAGTCGTTTTATCTTATTTCCTGTTCACTCTTCACACAACGTTTACCCTCTCATGGATCGGAGAATGGAACCGTTCAGGGCACTTTTATTTCGACATTTATATTACGGACATTTCGGGATTAGTTGGACTTATTTTTAGATTCGCCGCTAGCATCATAGCGTTTTCGGCAATAATCTTTTATTTTGCCAAGAAGAATATTTCGAAACCCACGGCTTACAAGCTACTGCGATGGATTTTGGTTTTTGAAGGAATTTACTGGTTGAGTCTTCTTACAACTGGAGTAACGGATGTTCAAAGCTTAATTTCAGCTTCAAGTGGCATGGGCATAAATTTATTGCTACGTTCATTTGCGTTGGGGCCTCTTCCCAGTTTGGTGGAATCCATAGCTCCTCCCATCGTGCTTTTCATATTTGCCTTTAAACTTAATCCTGGCAAGCCTTTGAAGAATGCTATAAAATGGGGATTAATCACAGGCACAGTCTACATTTTCGTGTTTTGGTTAACTAACACAACCAGTTGGCTTACTACGATTGTGTTTGAAAAAGGAACCGCCTACCTGACTTCTTACCCGGAAAACCTGCTTAGTTTCATTTTAACTGCGTTCGGGCTGTTGGCGTTGGCAATTTATACAGCGTACTTTGCGAAGAAATCCATCGGAACGGCGACTTTGCAAGAACTGAAACTCAAAACCATCGGTGCTATTATCTTAGCGTTTGGAATGTATTTTCTCTGGAACTATTTAACATGGATTTTCTTCGGAGGCAATTACTTGTGGAGCGATTGGTATGCATGGTTTTTAGGTCATAATATGGACTTGTGGATGCTTTCACTTCCCTTGCTTGGGATACCGTTGCTTTTCGCCGATGATATTCATGAAAAAGCGAATTCTCAGTAACAGCTATTCAAATGCCTTCAAGACAGCAGGTTGCCTGGTTTAATTTTGAATTCCTGCCGACTTTGGCTGTTCTACATCTATGTTTTTTCCTCGTCAAGTGCAATGATAATACTTTTCGTATAATTCATGCTAAAAACGAAAAACACGTTTGCGAGCCGAAATCTGATAACCTTTAAAAGTGCAAAAGCAGAGGACAGTTTGACCTAACATGCATAAATCAAGATGGCTTGCAATCACTCTAATAGTGCTTATCATAGCCGTTTCATTTATTGCAGTAGCTTTTGCCGGTTCACCTGTTGGGGTAAAGAAAGGTGACTGGATAAAATACCAGGTAACAGTAACAGGCACTCCACCGCCAGAAGAAAACATAACTTGGGCAAGAATGAATATCACAGGCGTTCAAGGCGAAACCATAAACATTAATGTCCAAACTGGATACGCAAACGGAACTATATATCCAGAAAACGGAATAACCCTCAACCTAGCGACAGGCGCCATAGGAGACGGCTTCTTCATACCCACAAATCTAACTCCAGGCGATCACTACCCTACTGAATATGAAGGCATCATAAACATAACAAGCGTTGGGCAAATAGAGGTTGCAGGAGCCGAACGAACCGTTCTCACAGGCGTTTCAAACGAGACCACATATTACTGGGACAAGCAAGCAGGCATCATGGTTGCAGCAACTTCAAACTTCGCGGGATATAGTATAATTACAAAGACCAGCGGAACCAACATTTGGCAGCCCCAGATTCTTGGATTAGATTTAGTCGTCTTTTATGGACTTGTAGTTGTAATAACTGCAGTGGTGGTAGCCGTAGTAGCTATTGCCGCAATTTTAGTTTGGCGCAAGAAAATGCACTTAAAAAGCTAGTTTTCTTGGGCAACCGAGAAGTGTGGATTTAAGTAAAAATTAACTTTGCTTTAATTGTTCACTTTAGGAACTTAAGTATCACATGTATAATTTAATGTGGCGGCAATTACATATGGCTAAGTGGTTAACTAAAATAAGGAAAGTAGGCGGTTCCATCGTGGTTACTTTACCTAAGACATTGGTGGAAACCTAAAAAATAAAGGAAAACAAGTACGTAGAAATCACCATAAAGAAATGTCAAAAAACTGCTTCGGCACCCTCAAAGAGGCATGGCACCATTCACGGTTGAAGATGAGTTGTCCGCACATGAGTAAGAATGTCATAGACTCATATGCATGGATAGAATGCTTAGACGGGACCGAGATGGGGCATAAAGTTCGCGATGTCTTTAGATAGATAATTTACCACGTAAAAAGAGCTATTTTCAGACTTGACGTTTCCAGCTTCGTTATTAATACCCGCTAACACAATTACAGTCTAGTTATGCCAAAGCTTATAGGTAGCTTTCTAAATAGCCAAGAATAGAAGCAAATTGTCAAAAACAGCACAGAAATGTTTCTACGTCTCGGTAATCTTAGGTTTACTTGTAGCGCTGCTTTTGCTTGTGGCAAGCAATTTCTTTGTTTCTTCTGCAGTCGCATCCGCTCAAATTGAAGCTTCTGGAAACGGAAGCGTGATCATAGCGAATTTTAATGTTCCTGTAGATGCTGGCTCATCTGCTTTCATGTCCCGTGTCGTCGCCACTGCGCAAAGCCAAAAAGCAGCCGCCATAGTTATCGAGATGAATACTCCTGGCGGAAGCCTCAGCGACATGCTCTCTATTATATCCTCCATCACGGCGGCGAATGAATCAGGTATTCCGACATACACTTTTATCGTGCGAAACGGTTTAGGCGCTTCTGCTGGCAGCTATATAGCTATGGCAACAAACCAGATTCTCATGGGGCCAGGCTCAGAAATTGGTCCAAGCACCCCCATCGTGGTTGGCGGCACAGCGCTGGAGCAAAATCACACTCAAGACGCCATGCTGGATTTACTAACTAGCCTTGCGCAGGATTGGGGACGCAACACCACTGCAACTTATAATATGGTTCAGTCTGATCAAGCATTTTCAGCCAATGATGCAGTAGCTTTTCATGTTGCCGATGGTACAGCAAACTCACTATCCGCTGCTCTTAACCAGCTGGGTTTATCTGCAAACCCTCAGGTGTCTTTGAGTGAAGACCTCTACGAGCAAATACTTAGTGCGTTGAGCAATTCTATTCTGGATGGCATTCTCTTCCTAATTGGAGTCGTCGCAGTTGTGCTGGATGTTTTCCATCCAACCATCGTGCTGACCATTTTAGGTGTTATCGCTATTGCCGCGGGCTTAGTGGGAGCGGAGATAATTGGTGCCTCGCTTCTGGGCATAATAATATTGGTCATGGCTGCGGCGCTGATTGTCGCGGAGCTGAAGATAGGACACGGGTTCGCGCTTATGGCAGGAGTAATCCTGGGCGCCTTCGGCATCTATTATCTTTCGTTAGGGCTGCAGTACTCGCCTTCGCCGATATCGATGCTGGCGGAAATTGAGCTTAGCTTGCTTGTCGTTATTGGAGTAATCATTGGCTTGTACATTAGATGGGTGATCGGACCAATCAGGCGCCGCTCCAAACTAACAGGTCCAGAATCCATGATGGGCAAAACAGGCGTAGCTATTACTGACCTGAAACCTAAAGGAGAAGTAAGGGTAGCGGGGGAAAACTGGCGGGCTGAATCGTTATCAGGAGATATCGATAAAGGCGAGCAAGTTAGGGTTAAGGCTTTGCGAGGCTTGGTTGTCATGGTTGAAAAAATTCAAGAACAAAAAGTACAAGAAACAAACGGTTCATCAACTCATACCAGCGTTAATAAAAGCGAATAGCATTCATAACAAACCACGCATGAGCGCGTTAACTCTTTGTTTTGCCTGTGACTTTAGTGGCCTGCCGAAATGCTTAGCTCTACAGCCTTATTTACCAACAGAGTTAATAACAAAAGAAAAGCATATTTTAAGTTGAAGCACTTTTAGTTTTAGAGGTTATCGTTACATTGCCTGTTTCTTACAAGATTGACACCGAAGTTCCTTCCAGCTACTACGAAAAACTATTCGACTTCATATTCAAGCAATATTTGACTCCGCAGAAGCAGCGGTTCTCCAACCTTTCCAGAGAGGTAACCCCGAACAGTAACTGCATCTCTTACGTTGTTCTCGACGCACAGGGAAAGCAAATTTTGCAAGTAGAGATTGTGGGTGCTGATTCTGTGAACGTGACCATAACGCTTCTGGACATGCAGGTCTCCGACGCAGCTATAGCGGAAGCCCGACAGGACGTGGTTATTGCTACGAAGATGTTCGAGGAAAAAGCTCGCAAAGCCACATGGTACTTCGCGTGGCAGGAAGGCGAAAAAATCGTTCCCGAAAAGGTTAAGCTTCACGAAAAAAGTTTCCAACGCATCTTTTTGGAAACCCAAGTTCTCCTCTCCTTCGTATTCATAACCTTAGGTTTAGGATTATTCATCGTCGTTTACGTTTATTACCACCAGTATTTCTGGATCGCCCCGATAATCCTAATCGCGTCACAATCCGTGTTCATTTTCTACTCTGACAGAATCATTGCCAGATCAGGCGACTGGACCATCACAAGAGACAACCCCACTATCCACTTCTTGGAATACCAGCCGCCAATCGGTTCACTCGGCACGCTTGACGATTACAAACAAATCCCGCCCGAGCAGCTGGTAGCCCTCAAAAAGGAAGTCTACGAAGAAATTATAGCGAAGCACGGCGAAATCGACTGTAACGAAGCAGAAAGCGTCTTCTCCAAATACAATGTATCCTGCAGACAGGGCAGCTTGTCAGCCAAAAAAATCAATGTCTACGAGCTAGTGAAGACTGTGGCTGACCGCTTTGGCTACAAGGTACCTAAAATCGTCATTTCAAATACTATGGTTCCCAACGCCGCTGCTTCCGGGCCCAGTCCCAGTCGCGGTATAGTCCTTATAACCACCGGTTTGCTTGTACAGCTTGATGAACCTGAAGTTATAAGCGTTCTAGGGCACGAGTTTGGCCACCTCAAGGGTAGAGATCCTCTTATCCTTTTCGGATTGTTAAGCGCCGAGTTCATATTTCGATTCTATGTTCTACTTGCACTGTTCCCAGAAATATTTTTGTCTTTACTGTTCTTCGTCTACTTCTTCGCAGTCATGACGCTCATATTCTTCATAGCCAAATTCTTCGAAGCCCGCGCTGACTTGACGTCCGCTATAATGATGGGACACCCCAAAATCTTGGCGAATTCATTAGAAAAAATCGGTTTCCGACGCCTCCTATTCGAACGCACACCCAGTTTTCGCCTTCAAGAATGGGTCGGATTAGACAGCCATCCTCCCATATACTGGCGAGTGGACCGCCTGGACAATCTACCTGAACCCGTACAAGTTAAGCATCCCCTTATCCAATCTATCAAAGAAGTACTCAGAGGATTCCGCGCAACCCTGTGAGCCACTGACACACAATCTCCTTTAGCCATTAAGCCTATTGAGATTCTCCGGGCAAGCTAAAAAAACTGCCGTCCAAAAACTAAATAAGCTGAAAAGCGCGCAGGGTCAATTTTTATAGTGTTAAAGGCTTCACGGGGTATTCTACTTCAACTGCAGCCTCGTTTCTTTGCAAGAATTTGTTTTTATTTATTTTTGTCTTCCGTTTTCTTGTTGGTTTCTTTGTTCGCAGCTGTCGAATATTTTTCCTTTCTTTGTTGTGTTTAGGTAGCTGATTAAGATAAATTGCAGTATGCCTCCAGAGCCGCTGGCCACTACCCATGCCCAAGCCCCAAAAGTGCTGAAAGTAAGCGCGAAGATGGCGGTTCCAATGAGGAAAACGATGAATCCTACAATATTGAATTTAATGAAGCGTAAAAGCCATTTCAACGCTGTTTTTCCAAAACTCTTAGCAGGCTTAACCATGTTTATCACACTCAAAACTTGCTCTATAGTACTCAGAACCATAGCCATATTTAAGCAATCAGCAATGGTTGTTTTTTCTCCTAAAAATTACAAACGAGCAGAAAGTTGGACCCTGATCTCTTTTGCTGGGCATAGTTGCAATTGTCACCCCTGTGTTCGCTGATTCGCCCCGTGGGTTCAAATCCCAGCGAGCCGCTTCGCCAGAAGCGAATTTACACTATGATTCTTAGGCTCAAATGATCCTTTTTTCTCTTTAGTTTTATCGACACCATCTAACGCCTACAATTAGGCAGTAGCAAAATTTTAAAACAGTGACAAGCATAAACTCAACTATGAAAACTGTGAAGAAGGCTCCTCCCCTTTGTCCTTCATGTTACGTAGAAATGATAGCTAAATGTAACGGTGAAAAAAGGTTCCTTTATTATGAGTGCCCTGAGTGTGGTAATCATATTATAATGAGTTCTGCAGGACATTAATGTGTTAAAATGTGCCGTTTTACCGAGAACATTCAAGAGTAAAGACTGGTTTTAGTAAAAACACTACTTTTCATAATCATCAAACGTCAAGGCAGTGAAACTATTGAATCAGTATACAAGTATGTTTGAGAAATGGGTAAGCTTAAGCCTTTATAACGCAAGCGTATACGGGGTTTATGAAATAGAGCTGGGCTGGGAATTGAACCCATATAAAACAGCTCTACAGGCTGTTGCCTGAAGTTTTTCTTGTGTCTCTTTCTCTTTTTTATAATAAGAATCTACCAAGCTGGCTGAAGTTTCAAGGAAATTGTTGAATTAACGTGGTGTGGTGATGAAAAGAATTCTTCTTGCCCCAGTAGATGTAAAAAACTGTTGTAACTTCTTGTAGTCACATATAGTTATTAGCTAATAGTTAGTTTAGGGAACACAGGTAAGTATTATGCGATTTCTTGTAACTTTTACTGTGAGAGAATCAATTCTGTTGTCTGAAATAGCCAGTGTACAAAATAGGATTGGAGACACGATACAAAAAATACTGAAAACAGGAAAAGTCAAAGAATCAGGACTCCTTATTGATGACAGAAAAGGGTTCTTCATAATCGAGTCGGATTCAGCCGAAGAGCTATGGAAGTGGTTAGCTCCTTTCTACGACGTTGCCAAACTAGACATACAGCCAATAGTATCCTTCGAGCAACTGCCCAAAATCTTTGAGGAACTGCAAAAACTCTACTACTAGAAGCATAGCACAGAATAGCAGCGATAGAGATTGAAATTATGAACAAAATCTAGGTGCGCTATCGTAGATATTGCTGAAAACTGCTAAGAGCATGGGAAAGGAGACGGCAAAGCCATGAGGATGTTTCTGAGACACTTTAAAGACCTGATTAAGAGACCTGTTTTCAGTTCAAAGTGGCTTTTTTGTTCCTATGTTTTTTCGGTTGTTGGGGAGTTTTTGGATGGTTTGACAACTAAGATGGGCTTGAATTTGGGCTTGTTGAAGTTGGCACTTATGCGAAGGGAGTGTTAGGTAACTATGGTTTTTGGGGTTTGATGGCTTGGAAATACAGCATTGTGGCTGTAGTGGGAACGATGTTTTTCTTAATTTATTATGGAGTGAAGAAATGTGTTCCTACACGTTTGAAGTGTGTTAGTGAGATTCTGACTGTTGGCTGTTTACTTGCAGGTATGGTTTCACTTGAGATTGTCGTCTCTAACATCGGTCAGATTGAGCTTGCCCTGCATCCTTGAGCTGTCTCAGCGAGCGAAGATTTTCAAAGCCTACATAGAGAAAGCAATAGAGAAATTTATTTTGGGTTCAGGTACAGGTTCCTCCCGATCTCAGGCGGATTTAAAGAAGAAAGCGCTCTGGCTTGCCCCGAAATTACCACTGTTTACTTTGAGAAGAGGGCTGCCTCCACGTCTCTGCTCTCGAGACAAAAAACAGAGTAATAAAGTGCGACTAATATGTGGTGAAAATAACGTTGTGCCTAAAATAAAATGGCGGGCAGAGAAACATGTTGGGTGACAACGGGCGGAGTCCTTAACGTAGGTGTATCAAGAAAAAAGAAAATGGATGAGTCTGTAAAAGAAGACTCATTATTTGCGCTTGTAATAAAGCCTTAAGACAGCAATGATCAGCAGCACGACACCTATCACAATTAAGATGGTGCCTAGACCTGAGCCTCGTAGATGGGTACCTTTAACAGTTGCCACTGCTACTCCAGCGATCAGTGCGATTATTCCTAACACACCCAGAATGATGGCATGCATGTTTCGGTTGTCAGTAGTTTTTTTCTGTTCGCTCATTTCAAAATTCCTCTTTATTCCACATCGTTTCTTTTCATATATAAGTTTTAGCGCGGCGAGGCGCGCCAGAAATAAATGCTTTTAAGCTGGTTCTTTCTGTGGTCTGTTCGGGATAATTATGGATTTTAGGGATGTTGTAGCGGCACGGAAAAGCGTTCGTAGCTATTCGGATAAACCAGTTGAAGAAGAAAAACTTTCTAAAGTTCTCGAATCGGCTAGGCTGGCGCCTTCATGGACGAACAAACAATGCTGCAGATACATTGTTGTAAAAGACAAGACCAAAATTCAAGAGTTAGCCGGCGGCTTCAACGGCTGGCTTAAACAGGCACCCGTTATCGTAGTTGCTTGTGCTGACCCTAAAGATTCCGGCGCCCACGATAGCATGAACTATTACCTTGTGGACGTGGGCATATCTATGCAGCAGCTGATTCTGGCGGCAACCGATCTGGAGCTTGCAACATGCTGGATAGGCGGTTTCAACGAATCAAAAATCAAAAAAACATTGGAAATTCCCGAAAACATCAAGGTTGTGGCCATGACACCCATAGGTTACCCAGCTAACAAGGAAGGGTTCGGCAGCAAACTCAGAAAAACGGTAGTCGGAGGTGGAAAACGGAAGCCTCTCGCAGAGATAATTCACCAAGAAAAATGGTGAAGTTGCAAAGCGTACGCGAGTAATGTGCACTGTATAGAACTTAGCTTGAAATATTTTTTGTAAATTTTTGACTGGGCCATACGTAAGAACTAGTGCGCCATGCGAATACGGGATTTTTTGCATGCGTAAGGCTTCTCAAATTTCGGGGGTATAGAGAGAGGCTTATCTGATTTTAACTAGTTTTCACAACATATAAAAAATATAAAATAAATTGTGAGTTGTCTTACTCTATCCCGTCCTTTTCGCGACAGGCCTTGTGGTTGCACTAAACGGCGGACAGTTGCCAGTTTTTGAGACGAAACTTTCTCAATGACTAGTCAAAGCCGATAATCTGATTTTGTTGTTCTAGTGAGACAGAACGACGTAGTGTGTTATCCCGACCAAGATGTATTGAACGGCTATCGCCGCGATTAGCAAGGCCACGACCCTTGCAATGACCAGAGATCCCGTTTTCCCTAAGACTCGGTAGATCGAACCCATGAATCTTAAAATGACCCAAGTTATAAACACCACAACTACGGCTGCTCCAGCTGCTGTGATCACTCCGTACAATTGCAGGTTTAATATCGTGGTCGTGATGGCTCCTGGGCCTACAAGAAGAGGCATAGCGATGGGCACGGCGCCCAGGCTTTCTGGGGATTCGGCTTTCTCATTCATACTGCCTGAAATCAAAATTTTAATTGCAATAATTAGTAGCAGAATGCCTCCAGCAACCTCGAAACTGTAAATGGAAATTCCGAAAAGCGTAAAAATTTCTTGCCCTGTAAACGCGAAGACTAGAAGAAGAACCAAACCTACACCAGTGGCTGTGTTAAACACGCTTCGTTTTTCGCCTTCAGTCATCTTCTCCGTTAAACCCATGAAAATGGGGATATCGCCAAACGGATCCACAATAATAAACAACACGAGTACAGCCCTTGCAAAATCAATCGCGATTTCCAACGGAGCCCCGGACATGAAAGTGCCTTCTATAGCGTTATCTACGCACCATTGCTAAAAACATTACGCCGAAGTATCTAGCACGGCGCGCGTACCTAACGTAGCCGGCGTAACCTAAGACGCGCCGTATTCACCGACGTTTGCGCTGTCCAAGCCTACGAAGGCCTTTCAAATTTCTGGGGTTGGTTTGTCTTTTTCTATCCCGCCCATTTTGTGAAAGGCCTTTAGTCCTCGCAATGTACGATGCATTTAGCTCCTGAAGCAATAAAGATAAAAACATGGACCAATTACAAATTAAGTGGTGATTTGTTTTGAAGAAATTTATGATTTTGTACATGGCGCCGGTATCCGCTCTTGAAGCTCAAATGAAAGCGAGGAGTCCTGAAGAGATGAAGAAAGGAATGGAACCATGGCTTGCTTGGTTTAAGAAAAACGGGAAATCGATTGTCGATAACGGGAACATGTTGGGAAATGGGATGCATTTTACTAAGACGGGCAGCTCCAAAGGGCGGACCGAAGTAGCAGGTTACTCTATCGTGCAAGCAGAAGATATGAAAGGCGTGAAAGCAATAATCGCTAACCACCCGCATTTTATGATGCCAAAAACGAGCATTGAGGTCCTTGAAATAATACCAATGATGTAAGCAGCGTACGGTAAATAATTTCTCACCGAATTTTTTTCATTTTTTTGTCTAGCATCCTTAGGTGCGTAAGACCTTTCAAAATTTGGGCCCATAGGAAGAAAAGCTTTTTCGGCATTAAGCAAGTTTTCAGAACATATAAAAAAACAAAATAAAAATATTAATTGTTATATCTTTATCCATCTCATTTTTCACGGCCTGAACCTAAAAAGCGAATCAAAACAATTTTTAACTATTTTAGGAACACTCATAAGCGCTTCATGGAGAACTTTCTGCGCTGACTTATTTCCTGAATTAATCCCACTTCTGATTTTTCCAGAACTCGCCTTTCAGAAAGTACGCCCACAATTCTTCCTTCCTCAACTACCACCAGTCGCCGAATTTCGCTGGACTTCATAATATTCAAAGCTTCCAGAAGACTCCTTTCACTGCCAATTGTAACTAATGGCGAGGACATGATTTCTTCTGCTACTGTTTTCCTAGGGTCTCGCCGGGTACCGACTAATCGGTTAAGGACATCTTTTTCTGTTATTATGCCTACTGGCTTTTCGCCCTTGACAACAATCACTGACCCAATGTTATTTGCAAGCATGAAGTCGATAGCTTCGGACACTGGGGACTCAGCCGATATTGTTATTGGCGGCGACCTCATCGCCGCTCCAACCTTCATATCAGAGAGTTCAAGCGACTTGGTCCATAAATCGTCCAGCATGGTTCTCATGCTCCTTAAGTAATCGGCGTCGTTTGTGTACAACAAGTGATCAAAGTACACTGAAGGCTCAGCTTTTTTCTTGACTGACAAGGGGGCTTTAAACATGAACATTTGCTTGCCGTCAACGATTGCTATACTCGATTGAACAGCATCGGAATATTTCACCCGATAGTGTTTGGAAAGCAATTCCGCAGCTTCCAAATTTTCCAAATCTAAAGAAACCAGAATATGTACTGTTATAGGTCTTTTGGATAGTTGAGAAAGAAGACAATTCGACAACACCTTCAGGAAGCCCTTCGAAGTGGAAACTACAATCAGTTCTTCCTTCACTTCACTTATTGCTCTACAAAATCTTTGATAGGCTTCCTCTGCATCTCTGACAATGACCGTTTCCGGTGTTGATGCTCCCGTTTCAATCTCGTTTATTCTTATTCCAAGATCTGTTGCTTCATCCCATGTTCCTTCAAAGAAAATTTTAAGTGCCGAGACAATTTCTCGACTATTGGTCCATAGGACTGTGTCCTCTCGATCTGGACCAGACACGTCCTCTGTTTGTGTCAGGAAAAAAACGATTTCTTCATTATCCCTAATCACGAAACGAGGATATGCTTTGGCTCCTAAGTCTTTGTGGCGTCCTTCAATTTCAAAACGTTTCGGCAAAGTCTTCTGAAGAACAGCCTTCACAAGTCTATAATTCTCTTTTGTAACGTTCGTTAAGATTCTGAATCTAATGTCATTCTTCTCCGTAAGGTCAAATATTCCAGCTTGCTCTGACCTGATGATGCCTATGCTATCGGTCATAGCCAGCACCTCCATATTCGCATGCTCAATCAACTCCAGAATCCTGGAATAGATGTTTTCCCTTCCTTTAATGACTGTAAATTTCGCTTGCAACGGCGACGGTCTATCTGGGATTATGGATTCCCAACGGGTCAGCAACTTGCTTTTCCTGGCTTCAAGTTGAAAGGTTTCTTCCTTTTTGGCTCGTATCGTCATATCAAGAAAATGCTCAAACGATACGGGCACGAAACGTGCTGGGAATTCCAGTGTTGCCTCTGCCAGTCCCCTGCTTTGCAGGGCCTCTAAAATACGATACACCTGCGCCTTATGCATCTTCAGGCGTCTCGAAACCTCTCCTGCTCGTTGAACACCAGTTTTTGCAAGAAATAAGTAGACTTCGGCTTCTTTTTCTGTCAACCCAAAATCTCTTAGAACCGAGACTATTTCGTTTTCGGTCACTAGATTCACTAACTTTTGTGACTAACTAGTAATTTTATAGAACAACCTAATATGTGTTACTTGCAGATTCAAGTAATCAAAAACGCGTCTTCTTTTTTCGTTTTTTTGTCGGAGGACAGGCTATGACTCTCTTAGAAACTGAAGTTTCCGAATGCACTAAAGAATTTACCGAGAACTATCGAAGGAAAGAGCATTTGGGGACATTTGAAAATCAAGAGTTGGTTCAGACTGAAAGCGATTTTCATAAAATTGTCTTGGACTGGGATCCTTATTGCGCGCTCAGATTCTTAAGGAAATGAAAAATGCAGATGTATAGGGACTATCCAAAACGATGTTGTAGCGCCGATGCAGGGTTAGAACTCAAGACAAATGGAGACGCCACCAGAATACTTAACGATTAGTGAGCTTTAGCACGCAGCACGATTCGTTCGATACATTAAGTGAATCAAATAGCGGGTCCGATGTTATTTGAACCCTAACAGAGTAAGAGCGTATTTGAACCCTCACCAAAGTGGAGATGTCACTCGTAAACCTTCCATTTTTTCTTTCTAAGGTGACCCGGGCGAGGTAGTCTCTGCCATTTGTTGAACTCAACTCCTGTATTCCAGAAAAGTCTTTATTCAAAACCGTTATACAACCATTTGAACAGATTTATGATCTTGCTTCACCAAGTTGTTCAAAAGCAGCATAATCAAGTTATCGCCAGAAGTTTTACCTTAACGGAGAAGTCAATATGAACCTTTATCTGGTGTTCGCGCCTCTCGTGGGGCTTCTTGCAATAGCTTTTGCCATACACCTGACACGTGATTTGCTGCGAAAGAAGGAGGGAACGGCAAAGATGATTGAAATCTCCGATGCAATAAAAACAGGTGCCCATGCTTATCTTGTTCGTCAGTTTTTAGTGGCCGGTCTCTTTGTCACCGGTATTACTGCCGCTTTAGATTTTGTTCTTGGCTACTCTGTAGCCTTTGCATTTTCTTTGGGTTCTATCTTGTCTGGGTTGTCGGCTTACATTGGCATGAGAGTTGCCATCTACATGAATAGGTATGAACACGGTTGCGAACCTTAAGGAAGTGCCTGTTACTTTCGGTTCGCATCCGCATTCATCACTATGTTACTTTCCGATTGTTCTTATATAAAGTCAGATAAATCCTATGCTCGCAGTAAGTTATCAACCGATTTTTCACATGAACCCCAAACCAAACAAGTTATCAGACGGCAGTTAACAGAAAAAACCGTATGACGCTAAGTTACCAGAACCCGAAACAGCAAACATTGATTTTTAACTCGTATTTTTGTTTACCGTAACGTTTATAGCGACCAAACATGGGTAAGATGCAACGGAAAATCGATTATGTGGAAAAGGCTGGCGTTTGGTAGATGAATGCAACAAAAGGGACGATAGAGTTGGTTCGGGAACTCGGCGTCTTCAACGTCACTTGGGAAAACGTGCAGGGTGGTACTGTTTCTGAAATTGTTTTCGTTGTGACTGACGAAGATTACGCAACGAAGAAGAGGGCTTCTTAGGTTACATTCTCGAGCAAAATAAGGATGGAGGTAAAGTTCGCTGGAAAGAATGTTCCGAAAGATATCTACTGGATTGCCAAGCCTTCAGGTTCACCTATGACGGGTTGCTGTACGGTACCCCAATAAGAAACGAGGAAGTCATCAAAACGATTGGTGTGACCAAATGGGCTATCATGAAACGTAAAATGGATGCCGTAAAAGAACTCTACAATACGGAGGCCGACCTGCAAAGGTTTTTGCAAGAAACGAAACAGAACACTCCAATAAAAACATCTGAAACAGTTTTAGTTGCTCAGAATTCTGTTAAGCAGAAAGATAATAGTGAACCTTTGAAATTACCCGTGAGTTGGGAAAAGAAGTTGGAAGATAACAATGACCAGGTTAAGCTTTTGGTAAAATACTTGATGCTTTCTATAACAAATGCGTTTTCCGATTTAACCACTGAACTAAGTGGAGATGACTTTCAATTATGCAGGGGACAGATTGGTTTAAGAAACAGGTTTGCAGTGCTAATGCTTCGCAAAGATGGAATAACCATCAGATTAAGAGCAAATCCCAGAACACTTATTGATCCTCAAAAGTGGATTACAGAAAAAACCTACAAGTGGTATTTCAACGATGGAAATGGAGAAGAAAAAGAAATTAAGATTACGCAGGAAGAGCAAATTGGCTTATACTGTGGAATTGTTAAAGCAATCATACGCATTGGCAAAATAACAATCAATAGAGAAATTAAACAATCGAGCGGTGTACCATAACGGAAAGTTGGGAAAAGGCTTGTTCAAGATATGATTGGACAGCAAATCTAAGATAGGCAAATTAGATAATTAAATAGTCATCTCGAAAATCGAGAACACCTGAATGACTTCAAGAAGTATTGGGAAAGCCATCGGAGACTGCCCTCGCGGAAGGCGTCAACTAAATCGTCTTTGTCGACCAGCGCCGTCTTTTTCCTCAACGAACACGCGGTTTCGCTCGTAGATTTCTAATGCGTCCTTGGCGCCTCGACGTTTATCCTTACATGTGCGACGAAAATGGAATACAAGAAGTTGCTTGATGAGTTTGTGCTGCGCTCGTCTATCAGGACAGACTAAAAGTTTACCATTACAATATTGAGCCAATCTGAAATATTTATATAGTTTGTAATGGTAAAAACTCTTGTGCGAACGATCAAAAGAAGAAAAGGTAAAACAGAGTATTTCTATCTGCAGCATTCCTTCAGAAAAGACGGAAAAGTCGTTACAAAAGAACTCTATCTTGGAAAAAAAATCCCCGCCAACATTGAAGAAATAAAAAACAAACTCATGCATGAATCCCATAAGGTCTTGGTCGAAAAACTAGAAAAGATAAGAAACGATTTTCAGAAAGAATGGAAAAAAGTTCCCCAGTCAGCCAAAGAAAAAGACCTGCAGGAAGTAGCCATAGCCTTCACCTATAACACCAACGCCATTGAAGGATCCACTATAACGCTTGAGGAAGCGAGGTTAATACTAGAAGATAAAATTGCTCCTAACAAGCCAATTAAAGACATTCGCGAAACGGAATCGCACGCAGTAGCATTCCTACAAATGTTAAGAACTGAAGAAAATATGTCAAATGAACTTCTGTTGAAATGGCATGAAAGCATTTTCAGAGAAACAGAACCTGACATCGCGGGAAGATTTAGAAGTTATCTTGTTAGAGTTGGGCCTTACTTAGCGCCAGATTGGCAGAACGTAGAAAACCTAATGAAACAACTTATTACATTCATAAACAAATCAAACCTTAATTCCGTCGAGCTTGCGGCTAGAGCTCACTACATGTTTGAGAAAATTCATCCTTTCGGCGATGGCAACGGCAGAATCGGCAGACTGTTAATGAATTATATTTTATGGAAAAGCGGCTACCCCATGCTCATAATAGAATACAGCAAAAGAAAATCCTACTACAAAGCTCTGCAGCGACCCGAAGAAGGCTTCGTAAACTACTTTATCAGAAGATACCTATCAATCCATAAAAAACGGTTACAATAACAAAGCTCAAATTGTTATGTGACGCAGGATGTTAGGTTTCGCATGCATGCGTGTTCCTTAATTGGTGAAAAATGGTTTTTACTGTATTTTTTCAGGGTTTTCGTTTATTTTAAATTTGGAAAGGACAATGGTATCCATTCTTTTCATCAACAGGTATTTGTAGTATTGCAGGGCTAAAAGTTATTAAATAAAAGTTAGCATCACAAATTGTTATGAAACCAAACGAAGGGAGACTTCAAACCGCCGAGCACATTCTCGCAAGGACGCTGGAACGCAAGTTTTTGGATGCAAAATTCATCATTTCTAAGTTTGAAGAGAATTCTGGATATATGGAAATTGTAACCAAAGAGGACTTGCGGAAAGTCAACAAGGCATTACTGCAGGATGACGTGAATGCAATAATAAAGAAGAATCTTTTGGTTAGCAAACACATCCTGACGAGGGAAGATGCCGAAAAAGAATTTGATTTGACAAGGTTGCCGTCTTCTGTGAGAACAGTTAGAATCGTGGAAGTCGAGGGTTTTGACAAAACACCCTGCAAGGATCCGCACGTCGAAAACACTAGCGAGATTGGCTATCTTGCAATTCTTACAGTGAAAAGGGTTGGGAAAGACCGCTACAGATTTGTTTTCGAAGTAAGATAGGGAAAAATTTAGAGTTTCTTAGTTTTTGGTATATCCATTCTATGGCTCAATAATAATTTGTTGACATGGGCATCCGGAGTTCTAGCATCTGCTACGGGGTTTCTTTCCATTTACTTTAACAAAAAAGGTTCTTAAGAAGATTGACTGGCGTTCTATGATTCTATCTCTTCAAGTGTGTGTCCTTCCATTCTTCTTGAAGCTTTTCGGCAATATTACCATCTTCAAGAATGAATGCTCCACGATAGCCGCAGTTTTTGCACTGCCATAACGACCAGAGTTGAGGCATGCCCTGAGCCCAGAACACATCGGTTGAACCGCATTTTGGACAGAACTTAACGGGAAATCTGCTTTTCTTATTTTGTCTCGTTGATTTATCTGTCAACAAGCATCACTGTACCCAATTAATGTTTAATATCGTTTTATTGGTTAGCTTGAGCGTATTAATTAGTTTTTTAATCTTTCTCTTATGTAAGACTCAAGATTATTCTATCATGTATATCCACCAAAGTCTAGGTACAGTCTGCCTTTCATTTTATAGTTTATGAAAGCTGTACGGTTCAGGCGAGCAACTTTTTTATTTGTGAGACTCCTATTAAGAAAAACATGGTAATCGTTCTTTTTGCGTTGGGTGTAGTTTTAATTATCATAGGTTTGCCATTTTGTTTTTCATGCCAAATTCATGTGCTTTGGGAAAATAGGGCAAGACGTAAAATAGGTCAAACAAATCAACAGTCATATCAATATGGAAGACGCGATAGGGCTATTGGTTTGTTTTTCATGATAATTGGAGTTATTCTAATACTTCTTAGTTTCGCGGGTTCAGTTATGTAAAGAACATCTTAGACTTTGACCCTCTCCATCCAGTGTTTGCATATCTATTGTTAGTTAGAAGGGAACAAGCTTGTATTATGGGAGAAACAAGCAATTTAATTGTAACAATAGTTAAATTAAACTCTGGAATAAAGAAGGATTGGAAGACTTAAACGGCAAAATCTTGATTGGGGGAGAATAAATGATAGAAGTTGACAACAGTACATCTTTCATGAAGAAACATGAAAAGACTATTTCATGGATAGCTATTATTATCGGATTGGTTTCATTGTTAGTATATGGTCTAGTTGGAATAATAGCTATTATCTTAGGATATTGGGTTTACAAACAAAAAACTTACAAAACATACGGAATAATTGCAATAGTTCTTGGAATTGCAGGAATTGTTTTAGCTCTGATATGAGAAGGTCAAATCATAACGTGCCAATAGCCACGTATCCTTTTCAATCTTCCTTGAAATTTGAGCTGGTAAATCTTTTGCGAATATAGTTAATGGCTTAGTGATCAGTTTAGTAGTGGAATATCCAAAGTAGTTGTTGAGGGCTGAGTAAGACATTATTTTGTTAAGGTCTCTTTTCCAATTGAGAACGCTTGTCCTACGGGTTTCCCAACTTTATGATATGTCATTTCTGCAGGATTCCAGATGATCGGTTTCACTTTTTCAATGTCTGGAAGTTTCTTTTCATTAAGCACAGAAGAATCAGCTTTGACATCCATGATTTCACCTATGAACTCTGTATGTAGCCCAATTTCAATTATTTTAATAACCTTGCACTCTATAATCAGAGGAAATTCCTTTACATAGGGTGCATCAACAAGATCGCTTTTCACGGGAGTAAGCCCTGTTGCTAAGAATTTATCCACCGTTTTTCCAGAAGTGATGCCAAAATAATCAGCCTCCTTGGCATAGGTTTCGGATGGAATACTCACAGTAAACGCTTTCCGTTCCATAATATTACTATAGGTATACGTAGCTTTTCTCAAAGATACATAGATACATGGCGGTTGAGAACAACAAATTCCTCCCCAAGCAGCAGTCATAACATTTGGTTTTCCCTCTCGATCATAAGTTCCCACAACCCAGACAGGCGTCGTGGGAACAATAGTCTTTGCACCCAAAGAATTTTTCATAAAAAACCTCCTTAACCATTGGTCTTATCAACCAACCTTTTCTGATATAGAAACCTTTCTGCCCTCGCTGTAAATGATGAATATTATGCAACTCCTAACGCTAATATTGGATATTCTCCAGTGCGCGCTAGTTTCATCAGATTTACCAGCCACTCTCTACTTTTTCTCTTTCAACCATTTGGCGACGAGGGAAGTATTCCCCCCACGGATTTTTTCCAGAATTATTCTTTTCCAGCTAATCAAAATTCTCCGCAATAATAGACCTTAACTCTTTGAAGTATTGACCTTTCGAAATAAGTTATTTTCCTTCCTTTGATTAGCCTAAGGGTGCTGATGTTTATACTGCCAAAAGCCCATGTAAGGTGCTTGCAAACCCATCTGCCAGAAAGCAGCCGACAACTCGCCGTAATGAATCATGTCCTCCAAAACAATGTGGCTTAAGACTGTTTCAATGCTTATTTTTGTTTCTGCGGTGGCACTCCACGGGAAAATGATTTGTCTGTTTAGCTCTGCAGCTGAAAGATTCGCTAAGTAGTTTTCAGTATTTTCCTTCACATGTAACATGTAATTCTTCAAGGAATCCATGTTGTTGAAAGCATCAAAATCCACGCCAACCCAATCCTTGTCCCGTTCAAGAATTACGTAGTTAACTACCCTGTCCTCAACACGTGTCAAATGCAAGAACACGTTGCGCATAGAATCAAAACTTAAACCTCGAGCCTCGACAACCTGCGCCCAAGGCAATTTAGATATAGCGTCAAAATAAAGCTCGCGAACGAAGTGGTTGTAGCGGATTAAATCAGTAACTTGCATAAAACTGCGTAATCCCAATTACTATTTAAAACTTGGCACTTAAATTTGAGGTATGCGAGATTTGGGCTTGCGCACGCGCTCGAATCTCCCCGCCTTCCTCATTGAAACATGCTTATTTTTAATGATACATAATTGACATAGCATCCTCCACAAAATAGCCAAGGTCAATCAATGCTTGCTCAGAAATCCTATATGGTAAAATCAATAGAAGTTTTATGTTTAATCATGTATATCCATCAGAAAATCTAGGTACAGTCTGCCTCCCATCTTCCACTTTATCACATCTTTTTTCTTCATCGTTAATCAGTTTTTAGCGCTTTGGAACAGCCATACGCCTTGCTCTTAAGGAAGAGAACATTTTTATGCAATGAACAATCACATCCGCCTTATGAAAAAGGATGAGAATAGCCTCTTAATCGAAAAGGTCTCGCTTAAGAATTTCAATGATTTTCTGGCTCTCGTTGTCAAGCTTGCTCAATTCGAGGAATTAACGCCTCCTAATGAAGACGCACAAAGAAGGCTCCGCGAGGACTGCCTCTCAAAGACCCCAAAATACGAGGCGTACCTAGGAAGAATAAGCAAAAAGTACGTGGCTTACGTGATTTACTTCTATACTTATTCAAGCTTTCTCGCTCTGCCCACTTTATTCCTTGAAGATATCTTCGTTCTAGAGGAGCACAAACGGCAAGGAGTCGGTCAGAAGATGTTTGACTTCTGCAGGAAAAAGGCTAAGCAAGAGGGCTGTGGCAGGATCGAATTTACTGTTCTTGATTGGAACAAGCCTGCACAGATGTTTTACGAGAAGAACAAAGCCACCCGCATGAACTGGTACTTTTATCGTTTGACAAGGAAAGATTTTTGATAAAGGGGTTAAGCGCGTGCTAAAACATTCATAGTATTCTGGTATTGTTCTGTTAGATGCTAATGGGATGGAGATATGAACAACGAGTCTAAAAAAATAGCGAGTAAATGGAAAAGAAGGACTTATTATCTTAGTCGATGAGTGTAATGATGTGGATAAGGCTGTTCATAAGTTTTGTGAATGTAAGAATTGTTGGGTAGAGTGATATGGAAAACTTTGAGAGATTAAGTAATAAAGTTCTCATTAGAACCTGCCCCTGTGGCATCGTATTCAAAACATATGATCCAAAAAAAGTGTACCATTCAAACAAGTGTAGGACAAATTACGTTAGAAAAAGATTTAGAGCCATAGTCCAAAGAAGGAAAATAAAGCAAAAGAAGCTTGAAGAGAAAACTAACGCGGGCGCGATATGGTCTGTTGTTTAATCGCTTTATAAGGAAGGTTGCATAGTAAAGGGCAGTTGCGTTATGATTAAATGGTGATGGAAAATGTCGGAAAAATCAAAAATTGTTTTCGTTGGAAATAAAATGCCTATGGACTATGTTATGGCGATTATTACAAGCTTCTCAGCGAGCGATGGTAACGAGATAACTTTGAAGGCTAGAGGGAAAGCAATAACTACAGCTGTTGACGCAGCTGAAATAACGAGAAACCGCTTCATAAAAGACCTGAAAGTACACAAAATCGTGATAGGAACAGAGGAGATGCCGCCAAGAGAGGGCGAAACCAGAGCACGGATGGTTTCAACAATTGAAATAATGCTTACAAAAGAGTAGGAAAACCTTCGAAAATTATATGGAAGGCGTAATAGTTGCGCCGGCATTACTCCTTTGGGCAGCTTTTTTTATGTCATCAATCATAGGTTTGTAGCGTTCAGAATCCATTGTTTCATGAGATAACTCCTTCGCAGCCGAGATATACCAGTCCTTCAACGTGCCTTTTCTGAGCACAGGGTCAGCTAGTACAACCTTAAAATCATTCATACACAGTGAACTTTCAATGCCTGTTTGATTCTCTCTAAGGATTGGCTGCATCTTAGCCTCTTCAACCACCGCTTCTATGTCAGCTGCAGAACACCCCTCAGTATCTTTTGCTAATCTATCAAAATCCAAATTCTCTGCAACACAGCTTCCAATATAGTACTGGAACAATTCCTTTCTAGCTGAGCATAAAGGTGCAGGAATGTAGATGCACTCACCTATTCTGCCGCTACGCTTCAATGCTGGATCAATTCCCCAAGGCCTATTTGAAGCGGCAATAATGAATAAGCCCTCAGGATTTTTCTCTACACCATCAATCTCCATAAGTAGTTGATTGAGGGCATCCCGATGAGAACCGTGGCTTTCGCGAGCTACCAAACGCCTGTTTACTCCAATGGCGTCAACTTCATCAAGAAAAATAATAGTTGAAGTATGCTCTTTCTTTATCGTTGCTCTGGCATCGGCAAAAAGCCTATGTACGTTTTTCTCGGTCTCTCCGACCCAACAGTCCATCAGTTCGTGAAGTTTTGCATTGATAAGTTTGGAACCTGTTTCGCCTGCCAAAGCTCTAACCAACAATGTTTTTCCGCAACCGGGTGGACCGTAAAGAAGAATTGCGAAACCACGCTTTTTCTTGTATTTGGCAAACAAGTCAGGTCTTTTCATGGGGAGCAATACATTATTGCGCAACTTTTCTTTTACCACTTCAAGTCCCTGGACATCAGAAAGCTTGATTACTCCATCACTCCTTTCACTTTTTTCCTCGAGTTTGAGTTCCTGTGAATTGTCTGAGCCGATCATTGTAGCCATCGCTGTGTCAATTTCTGAAAGATCATTTTCTAGTTGTTCATATTCTTGCTCTGTTATCAAATTGTCAAAGGCTTTCTGGAGGGTTTTTCCAAGGTCTTGAAAGTCTGATATTGCAGCAAAGAATTCGTTGCTCTCCGGAATAGCTTGAAGAATTGCAGTTTCTTTGGGTTCTTGACTTCTTGCTTCTAAAATGTTTTGTTTGTAGAAGTGGGCCTCTTTGAGAATGCGGTGCAGCAGGACGGAGCTTAAGTCGCTAAGAGAGCTTTCTATGCTTTGGAGATGCCCCTTAGTTAATCCTCGTTTGTACATTGCGTTTTCGCTTGAGGGATCCAGTCTTAAGCATTCACTGTAAGCCACCAACGCTTCTTCCCAACGATGTGACTCGAAGAGTTTCTCTGCCCAAACGTAATATCCTTGAAAGCAAGGGAAAGGAAGCGCAGGGCAAACACTGCTCAAGGGCGGAGGTAAGGCCAGAAACGATTTACTTACTGGTGTTTCTTCCAAAGTCACATCTCATTGTATTGGTTTTCAACTACCTTCCTAACATCCTCTCGCGTTGGCCGTAGTAAAGTGGGCAAATCCGCACTTTCTGAAATAAAGAGCGTAAGTTTTTTAAAGGCTGGAGCCTCCTGGGGAGTTTACCCTTGACTGAAATTCATATTTAAAATTGATTATCTGAAAGGTGCCCAATGAAAAATGTCTGAGAACAAAATTTGAGTTAAGAATGCGAATAAAAGTCGACAACTATCTGCCGTGTAAGGTTTTTTCCATTTGATTTTCGGCATTTTCTCTCTACACCTTTATATGTATTCTTTGGATTAAGCAAATTCTGTGATTAAAACTGTTTTTCATATTCGATTAGGAACAGCCGTGCGCTCTTCTAAGTTAATCCTTAAATCTGTTATAGGATCAATTTACTTTAGAGACAGGATGGATTCAGCAAAAAGTATTGAGAAACGGATACTCAAATACGTCATAACCTATGGTAGCACCGCCGAGGATGATCTGGTCCATTTCATAGCCCAAGAATCAGGTTGTTCCTTCATCAAAGTCAAGAATGCCTTGGACAAGATGGCTGCGAAGGGTAAGATAGGTCAAGTGAAGCACTGCAAGCTCAAGCCGCCAAAAGTCTATGTTGACTTGAGAGAACATGCGCTCTTAAGACTTGAGGGCGAGCTCTTTGCGAACATTATGGAAACAACAGAGAGGGAAAACATGCTTGATGAAGCATTCAAAATTAGAGAGGAAGCCTACGCGGTAGCAGTTACCGATGATTTTCGTGAGACTAACATTGAACTTGAGCGGAGAGTGAAAAAACTGCAAACTGCAGCAAAGAAAGTGATGACTGCCTTGTACGGCGCGGCAGCTCCCCTTTACTTTCCTCCGATCATAAACTCGAACGACCTAGACGAGCGAAAGAACACGACAAAGATTTAGCCGCGCATTTGCCGGTAAGAAATCCTGAATCAGATTTTCGGAACTCTCTTTTTCATTTTTCTGGGACTTTAGCCCAAAACAGACTGTGTAAAAAGTTGGAATTAGAAACGTGGAGCGCTTGGCTTCAAACCCTCGTTTAGCCTGCAAGTTTACGGGTTTCACAAATTTAGTTTAAACCCTCACCGCTTAAGAGTAAGTTGTTCTTCCATAAATGACCTTCGGCAATTTCTTTTGGGTTCTGCTAACTTCATGGGCGATAAATCTTTCTGTTAAAATCGGGTGATAAGTGAAAATTCGCCAAGTTTAGTTTCTTATCGTTTGTTGTATCCTTTTGTGCCAACAAATCTTCATAATGTCTTTCTTATATTTACTTGTGAAGTGGAAGGCAACGCTGTTGGCTAAATGTCCTAACTGTGGCAAAGAGGTTTCGACGCCTGACAAATCGTTCATAAATAGGGCGTTCTCAATTGAAGCTTACACATGTAAGGAATGTGGCTCTCACTTCAAACAAATTCATTAATATTAACCACTGTAGATTTCGCCCTTTTGGCTGGTTGGCTCTTTTTGGGCAACGTAATTGTGAACGTTGTTCCCTTGTTCACGGCTGTTTTCACCGTGATAGTGCCTCCATGCGCCTCTATGATGCGTTTGCATATGGCTAAACCAAAGCCCATCCCTTGCGCCTTCGTGGTGAACAGCGGCGTGAAAATCTTATGCAAAGTCTCTTCAGATATGCCTGTGCCCGTGTCAGCGAAAGTGATCTCTACGCAGTCTTCTGCTTGGCAGCTACTGATTTCGAGTGTTCCCTTCTCAGGCATAGCGTCAATTGCATTCTTGATAAGATTTATGAAAACGCGCATCATCTTGTCAGCGTCAACCCAAATCCAAGTCTTTTCATGAACGTGGTTTACAATTTGTATTCGATCTGGAACCTGAATCATCTCCTTTGCCTCGTCCACGAGAGTGCGGGCTGCGTATTTTGTGAGTTCCAGATGCATCTCTCTGGAGTAATCTAGCAGGTCGTTAATGATCTTGTTTGAGTGATCGATGGCTTTATCGATGATTTCAAGCATTTCTTTAGCCTGAGCCTCAGAAATTGTTGTACCTTTCTTTTTCAAGAAGTAAGCAGCGTTTTTGATCCCTGTTAACGGATTGCGAAGGTCATGACCAACCATACCAGCTAACTCGCCTATAGCTGCTAAACGTTCAGACTTGACAAGTCGCTCATTTGCGTCCTTCAACTGGGCGGTTCTCAACTCAACCATACTCTTCAAGTGTTTCGAATAATTATTCACTTTTGCTTCCAAAACCTTGCGGTCGGTGGCGTCTTCTAGTTCAGCAACGAAAAGGCTGGGTTTGCCATTCTGGTTCCGCACCGCGCTAACCATGATTTTTCCGTATATCACGGTTCCGTCTTTTTTGACATACCGTTTCTCAAGCGTAAAAGAAGATATCTTACCCTTTCCCAGTTCGCCCATTTTTATGGCGCTTGCTTTGAGGTCTTCCGAATGGGTTATGTCTTTGAAGGTTAGCTTTTGTAATTCGGCTTCTGTATATCCTAGTATTCTGCAGAAGGCTTCATTTGCGCTTAAGAAGCGTTTGTCAGCACCTGACGTAGCAATCCCAACTGGAGAGTTGGCGACTATTGCTCTTAACCTTTCCTCGCTTTCCTTTAAGGCGTCCTCGGCATTTTTGCGCTGGGTAATGTCTACGTTTGATTCAAGAATTTCTGCTATGTCGCCTTGAGCATTGAGTGCCGCCGACCAGTTACTCTGAACTATTACTTTGTTGTTGTTTTTGTTGTAATTAGTTAGTTCCCCCGTCCAGCTTTTGCCTTGCTTAAGTTGGGTGATAACATCATCAAATGATTTGGAATACTTAACTTTAAGGAGAATATTGATTTTTTGACCCAGCGCTTCTTCTTTTGTGTAGCCATAGAGTTTTTCTGCACCCGTATTCCAGAAAGTTATCTTTTCATCCCTGTTCTTTACAATAATAGCATCAGGACTAAGATCGATGAGAGCAACCTGCGTTTTGAATGCTTCTTCCGTTTTCTTGCGTTCAGTTATATCTACACAAATCTCCACTGCAGACGTAATGTTTCCATTCCCATCCGTCAGGGGGGTAGCGACAATTTCAACCCAATATGGGTTGCCATCTACAGTTGTAGAGCAGTATTCGTGGGAGTCAAGAGTTGTTTTTCCTGCATAAATTTTTGCTACACCGCAATCTGAGCAAGGGGTATTTAAACTGTTAAGGGTTGCATAACACAATTTTCCTATTGTATCACCTTTGTATCGTTTTATGAAGTCGTTTGCCCATAGCACATGGTAGTCTTTACTGACAATTACCAGACCGGCACCGCTGGCTTTTGCAACTGATTCAAGCATATCCCGCTCTTGCCTAAGAGCCTCTTCAGCTTTCTTCTGGTCCGTTATATCCATTCCATACACATTTACGTAACCAGCATTAATCTCTGGGGCAAGTGTAAATAAGAAGACCCGATCTTTGCGATTTACTTGGACGATTTTGGTTAACCCTGATTTCAGGGTCTCAGAGACGTGACGGCTAAGCTCGGGGAGTGCACCTTGTCCCGTTTCAGCTTTCAAGTCTGTCAGCAAGAACCTGGCAGCGTTGTTTAGGTACAGAATAACATTGTTTTTTGCAATTCGCATTACAGGATTAGGGTTCTCAGAGGGGAACTTGGCTAGACTACGAATTTCTTCTACGGCGTTCTTGCTCTCGGTAATGTCTATGACTATTCCTCTAAGCCCAACAATTTTGTTTTCGGAAATAATAGCCGATGTTTTAACAATGGCGGGGTAGGTGACGTCGTTCTTTTTATAGAGTGTATATTCGTGACCTTCACGCTCTTCCCCTGATAACGCCTTCTTGATATTTTCTTTTGCTTTTTCGCGTTCTTGAGGAACAACAAACTGCAGCATATTCACTCCTTTTGCGAGTTCTTCTGGTGTAAAGCCTGCAATCTCAAAAGCCCGTTGATTGAAAAAAGTAATCTTTCCTGATAGGTCAGTCTCAAAAACCATCTCTGGCAAAAAGTTAGCCAGTTCTCGATATCTCGCCTCACTTTTTCTAACACTTTCCTGAGCTTTCTTGCGTTCATCAATGTCCAAAAACATGCCCTGCACCGCAGCTTGTCCCATGTATTCAATGCGGCCTGCAAACGCTTCCAGCCAAACTATCGAACCGTTCTTTCGTACTGCCCTGAACTCAAGGCTTGTGTCCGAAGGCTCCCCATGTATACGGCTTTCTAAACGGCTAAAGAAAACGGCTTTGTCCTCGTCATATATTAGTCCCGCAACTCCTAGGGGCGAAAGT
>JBEKNP010000028.1:0-35060 GCA_049522695.1 Bathyarchaeia archaeon
GTTTCCTCTTCTTTTAGTCTCAGCTGGAACTATCGCTTTGTTGACGAAAAGCCTGACAACCTCACAGGCTTCCATAATAGAACATGATCGGGGGCAGCTTAAATTCTGCACACCCCTATACTCTATAATAAATCTGTCTATCATATAACGCATCGGCTCCATCATATCGCATACTAAACTTGGCTTGCCAAACTGCTCAGAATGCAAATAGCCAAGGAAACCTTCTAACTTGGCCAGTATTACAGCTCTATGGCATTTCCATTTGAGTACCGAATAGCCAAGATTAAACGTGTTATTGATACCGTCATACGCGTTGAATGTTCTACGCATACCCGGAAAAGTGTTTTTTAGTATAGCTTGAGGAAACATCGGAAATATTTGTCTGAAGTAGAAGTCCGTGTATTTTCCTTCTATAGAGATTAATCGTCTTCTTGCAGTTTGAAGCGGCGGCTGAACACTGTCCACATATTTTTTTATCATATCTAAATCATGTTGCTTTAGACCATACCGTTTCAATATTTCATTTTGTCCAATAGATTTAGCTAGAACCAGATTCTTAGCAATTTGAACTCCTTTTCCGTTTTTAATGGATTCGTATTGGGCTATCCGAGTGGATATGTGGCTGTCATCATTTACATTTCGCAAATAGGCTACGGGACGGCCCCTTACTGTTTTTATCAGAGTGCTTATTTGCCAGAAGGCACAAGTAGACAACGCCGCCGTTGAAACACAGTTGCAATCTGTCATTTCTATTTCAGAGGTTAGGTTGTCAACTAACGGAAAATTTTGAGTGTTTCCGTTTTTCTCTTTGACTATTAGGTAACCATCTTTTACGCCGAGATATGAGCCCGGTTCTAAAGATATTTTCAACGATTTGAATTTTGGCATCAAACATCAACTCAAAAAAAGAGAAGGAATTTATTGTGCCTTCTCCGGAATTGTTTGGTTGTTTTGGGTTTTCTTTTTCTTTTTATTTGCATAGTATCTGTCTAACAAAGCTTTGTATTTTTCTGGGAACTTCTTGCGCCAAATGTAACTTCTGACAATTTGTTCTTTGAGTCCAGTTTTCTTCGCGATTTCCTTGACTTTTTTCCCGTTCTGGCTTAGTTCCCATACATGTTCGATTTTGCCCTTCTTAGGCTTAGCCTGTTTGTTTTGGCCGTTCTCTTTTGGAACGGTTTCTTTTTCTTTTTCCATTTGATTACACAATCCTTTTTGGCGGCGCAAGGTAACAAACGCCTATTTAAACTTCAGCCAATCGAAACTTTTAGTTAGAATTTTCAGAACGTTAAGGCTATCTACTAGTAGTTTTAACAACTAATAGCTAGATTTTAACAACTAATAGCTAGATTTCTAATTAGCTACTAGTAGACGCCCCTAATGTTCCAGAATTTTTCTTGACCCATTGATGCTTTGCTGAATGTGGATATTCACTTTGATATTGCTTGAATGATAGCCAAGTTTGTTGAAGCCCTTTGGTTTTGAGCCATTCTTCATATGTGGGGCCAGTAGCAGGTTTCAGCGCTGTCTCTGGCGTCAGTTCTAAGTTAGGCTTCAATAAACTCATCAAGCGAGATTGTTCTCTTCGGTCTTCAGAAAACTTCCCATTTTTCAAGTCATCGTACTCTTTCTGTCTTAGATTTCTAAGTGCTTCCATTATAACGTAGCCTTTTCTAACTTTTTCTCTTCCAGCCAAATGCCCTTTCCTTTTGCCGCTGCCTTTTATCACTTTGTATTCTTGATAACGATCAAATCCCAGCGAAAAGTTTACGGCCTCATCATAGAAAAAGATCAGTTGCTCCATCAAGTCCCGATATTCTTGCAGTTCACTTTCTTTAATCCATATTTCTACTAGTGACATAGAGTTTTATGGCCTCACAAAGTTCAATTTTCCATGCAACTAATTATCGTCGCAGCTTGGTTTAGTATTAGCACAAAAGCCGAATCCGCTATGATTAGTTTGCTCTTGGAGCTTTCGCCCTCCCCGCGCAAGAAACTGGATTTAAAAATTCCGGTTTCATGTTCGTCAATTAACACTCTAGTGGTTGGCAAAGAATATTCAAGCTCACAAGAGGCTTCGTCCTGTCCGCTCGACAACTTGACTGTGTTTCCAAAAGTTTCCAACATTATTTCTGATTGGTCATCGAACCTTTCTATCATATCAATTAATATGCTGGTGTCCACATCGGCGATAACGCTTAACGGCCTATCATTGCCTGTCCGACGATGGTATAGACCTGATTTTGCGGATTCCAGCTTATCGACTATTTCTAGCCTTGTTTTAACTTCTTCAATCATGTCCATGTAGTCATCTTTTTCGGGCGTGCCTACACTATATCTGTAGGGTTTAGTCGCTGTAATTTTTCCGTTAGTCAGGTCAATTGATATTTTGTCAAATTGCTTACTGCTTAGCATATTTTCTAAGCGTTCGCAGGATCTAATGGTGAAGTCTGAACGGCAATCGACCTGAATCGCAGAAAACATGAATAGTCCTTTATGAAGGGCGCAGATAACCCCATTCCCGAAAACCAGATCTCCATTTATCGCCAAGAGATGTTTGAGGGCTGTTTTGTTCTCTTTAAGAGATAAAGAAAATCTTCCCATGCTGCTATTAATGGCCATAGATATTCTTGAGTTGAGACTTTCAAGCTGTTTTGAATTCTCCATACTAATTCATCTTCTAACCTAAACCATTATCAAACCCAAATATATGGGTTGTGGGCACAACAGTATCAAATTAATTGCATAGATTACTGATTTATTCGATTCAATTTAGCCTCTAAAATCTTGCAAAATTACAGTCGAGTGGAGAAGTGGGGATTGTATTATTTGCAACAAAAACAGGAAAAAAGTAAATCGCAGATTTATTAGGCTGCAAAAGAAAAGCCGTACCTACTTTTTTTAACTCTTTTAAGTTTTCAAAACCTATGCAGTAGCCCTTCCATCAGTGCCCTTTGGTATCCGAGGAACATCTCTGCTGACGTTATCATGCTCTACGGTTATGATGCCCAAAAAACCGTTGCCAATATTCAACGATTTCCAAAGATCAAGATATGGCTCAATTTCTGCGAAATTCCCTACCCGATCAGTCAAGTAATTGTACATTTTTCTTGTAGGCAGCACCAAAATGCCTCCGGACAATTTTTTGTCTAAGAGGCCTATGCACATCTTATTTAGAGCACGATGACTTGACGAAATATTGCCTGTTTCCCATTCAACCACAAAAGGCAATACTCCATCAATTCTTAGCAATGCATCCACTTTTCCCGGCGCTTTGCGTGTTGCTAGAGGCAACCTTTCCTCTAGATCCCAGCCTTGTCTTTTCAAACTTGATTGAAACATCTTCTTAATTGGAGTAACGCCATTCCCTTCCCCGCGGCTGCGGCCTTTGTCATCATAAAGAGTAAACTTTGTCGAGCCGACAGGCCATTTTACGCTGTCAATTGATTTTTTCAAATCAGAGATTACTCTAATCCAAAATGGCGAAGATAAAAACTTGTCATCTGAAATGAGGGTAATTAACTGAACGAACTTCAATGTTACCTTTACTTGCTATATGCCACTTTCGAATTAAGCTTTATGGAATAACCCAGTTGATTTTGGCTAGGCATCCCCAAAGATTAAGAGAGGAATAAATACTGAGTTTTATATTTAACACAAGCATAATAAACTGGAACTCAAATGTCAGTTGACAAAAAACCAACCGCAGAGCATTTCCCGTCAGAAGTCATTCTGAAAGGAAAGAAAATGCTTTATGATAAATTCTATCGCACAGGCTACAAAGTTGTATTGGGCTTAAACGATGCAAAGGAATTCCTGAAAGACGTTCCTGACCAAAGTGTAATGCTTGTTGTTACTTCTCCTCCTTACAACGTTGGGAAACCTTACGAAGAAAGATTAGAATTCAGAGATTATCTTAGGTTACAAAAAGAAGTGATTATTGAATGCGTGAGAACCCTTGACCCACGAGGAAGCATTTGTTGGGAAATCGGTAATTATATCGAGGACAAGGAAGTTTTTCCTCTAGACGTTTTCTTCTATAAGATGATGACAGATATAGGACTGAAACTGCGAAACAGAATTGTTTGGCGCGTTGGACATGGACTGCACGCAAATTTGAGATTTTCCGGAAGATATGAAACAATATTGTGGTTCACAAAAAGCGAGGATTACGTATTCAACTTGGATGCTGTAAGAGTCCCACAGAAATATCCCGGAAAGAGGGCTTACAAAGGAAAGGACATAGGAAAGCCTACAGGCAATCCGCTTGGAAAAAACCCTTCCAACATTTGGGATATTGTATTAAGAGATTGGGATTTGGAAGTATGGGACATTCCTAATGTTAAAGCCAGTCATTGTGAAAGAACCATTCACCCATGTCAATACCCAATAGAACTTGTAGAAAGACTGGTCTTAGCTCTTACAAACGAAAATGACACAGTACTTGACCCGTTTGACGGAGTCGGTTCTTCAGTAATCGCGGCTATACTTCACAATCGAAATGGGATTGGTGTTGAAAAAGAAAAGATTTATTCAGATATCGCCTTCCAGAGGATAATCAATGCTATTAATGGTACACTAAGCCGGAGACCTTTGGGCAGACCGATTTGTGAATACCCAGAAACAAAAGTTGCGAAGATACCGGCTGAATGGACAAATAAAAACCTAGAGTCATTTTAGTGATTATGCATGCATTTTCTTTCATCCCACTGACGCGGCTTGGCTTTCTTTTTTTGCCTTTTTTTGGTAAATTCGTTAAAAAGAAGGCTATTTGGGGAGCCTAGAGGACATTTATATATGCGGAGAATCAACCTTCATTTTAATTATTTTAGTTACAACCATCAATTTTAAGGAGTTTTAAAAAAATGACTGGAAAAGCTAAATATCCCCCAGAAAATCGAGCTGAGATATACAAGGCATACAAAAGAAATTGGATGCACAACAAACATAAAAATTATTGCCAAACATTGGATTCAACAGGCCACTTCATATACGTGCTGAAAAAAGACAAATTGAAAGAAATAATCAACAAAAAGATGGCTGAGGCGAAAAAGAAATGAAAGAGTTCTCAAAGAAAATAACAGCAGACAATTTATCAATCATAGCCGGTCAATGTAAAGAATTAGAAAAAAATTGCAGCGACGTTTGCCCATTATTTTCAGAAGCATTTAATTACAATTTCGATGCTGAAGAAATATTCGGCTTGTTATGCGATATTGAAAATTCAGTAATAATGATTAGACAATGCACCCAAGAAATGGCCTCTTTGAGATGGTTGAGACCAGAAGATTTCACAAACAAATCTACATACAAATTAGCACAGGAAATAGCTGAAAAAGTTAGAGCAAAAGAGCAAAGAAGCTGATCTGAAATGCCAAAACTTGCTCAAATCATACAAAGAAAGATTGAAGAAGAAAAGCAATCTAAAGGACTGAGCATCAGATTTACATATGACCCTAAAGCAATGAGATTCAAGAATGAGAAAGGATACGTTGTCAAAAGAAAAGCCAAACTAAACCATAGCTGTCATAGATGCTATAATGCCATTCCGGTCAATACAGAATATTATCAGCTCCATTATTACGGCTCTTGGAATAAATATCCGATATGCGAAAATTGCTGGAGCGGCAGAACTATGGAATCCAAAAATCCATCTCAATACCAAGAAACTTCAGAATTCGCAGAGTCTGACAGGTGATTCAACCATGAGTTGGCGTTGCTTAAAGCCATATGATCATAACAAAAACATAGAAGATACCAAATGGCTAGTCAATGGCATGATACCGCAATTTGCATTCATACCGGTAATTTCCAAATCAGGCGTGGGCAAATCACTTTTCGTAGAGTGGATGGCAGAATGCATAACACACGGTGCAGATTTCATGAACATGCATACAATTCCTTCAAGTGTGCTACTAATCGACCAAGATACGCCAGTTAATACTTTGGACAGAAGGCTTCAGGAATTCAACCGTGCACTTAAATCACCGGAAATATGTGATCTTTACGTCGAATCATACAAGGGATATAACCTAGCAGATGGATCTCTTTTTAATGCAATAAAAAACTGCCCGGCATGTCTCGTGATCATAGATTCTTTCCATTCCATATCAGGAACTTTAGACCCAAATTCAACAAAAGACATGGCTATAATTTCAGATCTAAAACAGGCTATAGTTTCGCAAGAAAAAACACTGATTATAACTCATCATGTTTCAACGCATTCGTTGCTAACCGTCGACGAAATGATGTCAACTGAAAACATAAGCAGTCTAAGCATGGGAAGTTCAACCATAATTGAACAAGCAGATGAATTTTTTGTACTCGGAAGCAAATCGGCAGATAACCTGAAAAAGCTTTACGTTAGGCCGGTGCAAAAGAGAATTCCATTAGACATAAAACCTTTCATTGCTGTGCTGAAAGAAAATAAAGCAAACAAAACAATGGAGTTTACGTTTGGAGAATATTACAATTCACACATGATACAGCCAGAATATGGCATAGACAAAGACATATTGTTAGTTCTGGAACAAGAGTACGGAAATTCACCAGTAGGAGTACCAGTCCTATTTTGGAAAATGAATGAAAGGCATTCAATGACTGCAATTAGAGCATCTATTTCAAGACTTGTGGAATATGGCAAAGTAATTGAACACAAAGACAAGCCTCGCAGATTTACATATGAATACAAACCAACAGCAGTAGATAAAAATCTACTCAAACAGAAATTAGCGTGGATAAAATAGGTTTTTTATATTTTTTATGTTCTTTTTGTTTTTTATAGATTTTTCGTTCTTGATATTTTTTATGTTGGAAACTTAATTTACCTACCCTTCCACATCAAGAACATAAAATACATAAAATTTTGCATGGGGGTGCAAATTTATATATATACCCCTACTGACCCCAACTGACCCTTCCACTGACTGACCTCGGGCTATGCCAGCTATTGCTCAGTTTCGGAACAATAGTATTCGAATCCTTCCAGCGCTATTGTTTTTTTTTGCGTTGCATTTGGCATTGAATTAGCTTTTTTCCTTTACCTACTATTGTATGC
Organism: Bathyarchaeia archaeon; assembly: GCA_049522695.1. Taxonomy (GTDB): domain Archaea; phylum Thermoproteota; class Bathyarchaeia; order Bathyarchaeales; family Bathycorpusculaceae; genus Bathycorpusculum. The sequence continues at coordinate 7,058 of JBEKNP010000028.1, forward strand.
TATCTTCGCCTGCTCCGCTAGTGTTTTTTTTCTTCAGCGGTTCAGGCATTGCCAGCTATCTTCTTTAGCCCAACGCCGCCTGCTTTTTTCAGAGCGATGCAATACCTTTCTTTTTTCGCTCCAGAAAAAACCAAGGCGGATATCCTTACTTTTCTCCATATCTTAATTTCCCAACCTCTTTTTGCCTCTGTATAATTCTCTCTTTCTTTCTCTTCTTAATCCCATTGCAACCCAGCGTCATTTTTTTTATCTAAAATTTAAAATTATATTTCCTTCCGCTCTAGAACCAAGAACGCTTAGACAGCTTTGTTTAGTGCTTACGATTCTTGAAGTAAACCAGACAACCACCAATTACAACAGCCGCTGAGACTACTAAAACTATGACTAATGCTTTTGGGAAGGGTCCTGACGACTGAGAAACTATGGATGTCACATTAGCGACGGCGAAGTTGACAGTTTGGCTGGCGCCAATGTTTCCAGCATTATTCCATGCGTAAACTGTCAGGCTATGCGCTCCTACGGATAGGCCTGTTAGCGTAACGTTTCCATTAATTGTGACGTTATCTTTTCCGTCCAAGCTGTAAGCAACTTTTGATGTGTTCTTGCTAACAATGAAATTTAATGGATATCTGGTGTAGTGTATGTTTTGTTTTCTATTGACAGGATCGTTATGGTCGGAGCTGATTCTTCAAGTGGAGCTGGGGTTTGCGTTAAGGTGCCTGAGTTTATTGCGAAATTGACTGCGTCAACCCAAGCAGCATAATAATCTGCGCTGCCAGGACTGGTTGGTTTGAAGGGTGCGCCTGGAGGGTTAGCGCCATGATAATCATTGAGGTAAGCTTCTTCATAAATTGTTAAGCGGTGTGAACCCTCAGATAATTTGGGCAATTGCACCAGTCCACTTGCTAAGCTAATAAGCTGAAAACCTGTCGTGTTTCCAAACGTCAAAGGTATAGGACCACCATAGTTTCCATCAATGCTGTAATTCAATGAGCACCGCACTCCTTCTCCCAAGCTGACATTCAAAGTTAGAAAATTGGAATTATAAGTTGTATTCACAGGGGAGTAAATGGTGACTCCACCAGGATAAGACATAAAATCATTAGAATCCGCCTTAACAACGTTAACACCCATCGCAAGCGAAGCGAGTAGCATGGAAATAATGAGAGCCACCAAAGCCGTTTTCAGATTCATGTTTCATTCAAGCCTCCATTGTTAAGCATTACTTTACCTCTAATACCCAAGTGGCATATTACTCTCCCTACGGAACAATCTGTTCCACCACTGGAACACTTCAGCTTAGGCTTTGGTCGCAGCTTCGTCGATGAAAATTATGTTCCAAACCTAAGAAACACCGAATTTTGTGGTTAATTCCTTTGATAGAGATTCTGCTGATTTTGAATGCCGCTAATCACACATATTATTTGTCCAGATATATTTGAACAAATTATAAATATTCCGATTATACATGGTTGACTGGAATTGTGGCTCAATAGTAACCACATGTTAACAGATGCTTAAAGTGAGATGATTAGATGAAAATTACAGTTTTCGGAGCAAGCGGCAACACGGGCAAACAACTTGTTGAGCAGGCACTAGCAACAGGATATGAAGTTGTCGCCTATGTACGTAACCCCTCCAAGTTCAACATTACCCATGAGCATCTAACAGTTATTCAGGGCGAGCTGTCTGACGCAGCGCTGATTGAAACCGCCGTAAAAGGTACCGACGCAGTTCTTAGCGCGTTGGGACCACGGGGAGGCTCAAAAAATAAGCTACTTACACAGGGAATGCAGAACATTATAGCAGCTATGAAGAATCAAGGTGTCCGCAGATTAGTCATGACACGACGTTGAGCGCCAAAGACTCAAAGGACAAACCAGACTTCAGAACCAAAGCCATGGTAAATCTTGTTAAAACCACCGTGCACGCAGCATACGAAGACATAGTCAGCGTCGCCGAAACCGTTCGCGCATCAGATCTTGACTGGACAATTGTGCGGTTGGCAATTCTAAATAATAAGCCGAAATCTGGAAAAGTCAAAGCGGGCTACATAGGCACAGGACAAGTTGGAACACAGATTAGCCGTGCAGACATTGCCGACTTTATGCTCAAAAACAAATACAGGAAACAAAATATATGCGAGAAGCACCTGCAATAAGCAACTAGCGCAAATTTATAAATGAAGGAGGTGGAAAAATGGTTTTTGAAAAAGTCGCTGAAACCCACGAAATATCTCCCGGGCAAATGAAAGCAGTCAAATTTGGAGCAGAAGAAATTTTGCTTGCAAACATAAATGGCGTATACTACGCTATCAAAAACGTCTGCACTCACGAAGGCGGCAACCTTTCAAAGGGAACATTGCAGGGAAACATTGTAACTTGCTCCAAACACAAAGCACAATTCGACGTAACAACAGGCAAAGTAGTTTCTCCTCCAAAAGTTCTCTTCATGCATCCTAAAATCAACAACGAACCCACTTACCCTGTCAAAGTTGAGGGAACAGCCATTCTGCTTGAACACAAATAGGGTAGTTGCTTTCAGTTACTAAGCCCAATTTAGGCACCGAAGGACGAGTTAGCTCTCTCTGGAAAAAATTAGCAAGGAGACTTTTTTGGGTTTGAGTTTTGGTTTTAAAATTATATATAATGGTTGTTACAGTCTCTTGGAAGTATAATTACCGTCTAATTTGGGGGAGAATAGGTTGGATGAAGTATTAGACATGTTGGATAAAACTGCAAAGCGCATACAGAAAGTTGTTGATGAAACAAAAGAGGCAACTTGGAAACAATCAGCTCTATATGACCAAATCATGCAATCACCTGAAGCGTCGCAAGATCAAAAAATCAAGGCTTTTATTCGGAAAACTCGTTATTTAGACCAGCTAGAAGCCTTAAACTCCCAGCTTAGTTTGCTCTATACCCTTCAGATATTTGCGTTTAAAGTTAAAGTGCTTGAAGTAACTGTTGGCACCATCAACGAGCAGCTCATAAAATCAGGTGTTCTTCTAAAAAACGCAGAGTTAGAGAACATAAAACAGAATATTGACGCCCTCAAAATCCTAATTGAAGCACAATACGAATCCATGAAGGAAATCAGAGAAACAGAAAACAAAACATTAGACTACATTCATTAGCAATAAAATAAAAAGGGCAGCCTGGTGGTTTTCACCACTCATCAGGTTGTACTGCCTGCAATGCATCGTTTTGTTCTGTTCTGAAGACTTATGCTACGATCTTTTCCCAGCTTGTAATTAAGTCAAGAACTTCTTGGCCTTGTTTGCCGCCGTAGCTCTTCAAGCGCTCTCTAGTGTCCTTTTGAGCTATGGCAGCTTTCTGGAATTCTTGCATCTGGTAAGCTTTGTCTGTTAAGTATAGAATTCCGTCTACGCCTGCTCTTGCCATGCGGACTGAGACTGTTAAGAGTTCATTTGTGGTTGGAGTTTCTCTTGGGTCGTCGCCTGGACCGATAACGTACAATGCAATGTTTAGTTTTACGTCTTTGAAGAGTTTCTTGAAGTTGCGGGTAAGCATTTCCCAATACCAAGGTGTAGCGTAGTTTTTGCTAAACATGACTACGAGAAATTCGTCAGTCAGTGGGGCAAGGTCATCAAAGTTAACTCCAAAACGTTCATAGTTGGTGACTGGGTCTGGAAGAACACCGATGACAAATTTACTCTTAGCTCGGTCGCGTACTCGTTCGCTTACCAGCGCCATGTAATCGGTGATTTCTTTTCTTCGCCATTCATACCAGCTTAAGCCGCTTTTTGCGTGGAGTTCTTTGCAGCGTGGGCATGTGCAGTGTCCATGGTCTGCGAAGTGGATGCTGTTTAGCCAGATTCCTGGGCTTTTGCGTGCGACGTCTTCGATGTACTCTAGTTGTTCTTCACGGTGTTCTGGTTGGGTTGCACAGAGAATATCCCATCTAACGTTGAAGTTGTCGTTTGTCCTCCATGCTGGACCTAGGTCTGACTGTGAAATCCAATCTGGGTGATTACGGGCAGTCACGTTGTCTCCGAAAATCGCAATGTTGCTATGCATGTCAGGTTTTGGTGGTAATCGTCTGCCTACTTCTGGTTTAACGCGGAAAAGGTCATAGTCGAACCCTGGAACTTTTTTTGCTTCAAACATGTATGTGCCGAATTTCAATTTGAATCTACCTTTTTAGAATCCAAAACGTTTGGCGCTGTAATAAAGTTTTGCATAATTAGCGCAGTACCGGTTACGAAAAATAAATTCTTGTTTTTTTCAATATGCTACCCTGTTTCGCTTAATTATTAAGTATTAAATTGCAGTTTTCTCGTTATAAACGCTTGCGGGTCATTGCAAACTCGCTTAAAGTAACAGGCTTAACTTCACAGATCGGGCTATAGTGTTCGTTGCCGCGTTTATAGCAGCTTTCTGAATTGGGCTTAAAAAAAACCTTCAGAGAGGCACGTAACTTTTAAACCCAAACAGCTCTATACATGCCATTAGGAGAGAGCGAAACCGTGCCTATAAAATACCTTGAAGCCCCAGAAATAAAAAAGCAAGTAGACCAGTTAGCAGAAGAATGCGAGTTCTACCATGTTGTTCCACAATTCGTTTTCTGCGTCAGAAGCAAAGGCTCCAAAGCCAGACGCACAATCGCACGAATTCACGGTTTAGGAAGAATCTGGCAGGGCGTTTTGAACTTGCCGCCTTCATACACCATCGAGGTTATTTCAGAGGTCTATGACAGAATGTCTAGTGAGGATAAAGAGAGAACTTTGATTCATGAACTTATGCATATTCCAGGCGGGTTCTCCGGCGGTTTCCGTCCGCATAAAGGGTATGTTGAAAGAAAAAATGTTGAGGCAGTTTATAAGAAGCTTCAGAGTGATCGGGCTGTGAAAAAGCAAAAAAAGCTTTTCTTCCAGTAATCTAAATGATTTTTAGTGAATGTTTTTAAGCCTCGGACGTGAGGTAATGAAAAATTGCGGCTTTCGCAGCGAAAAGTAAAAAAACCATGCATAAGCATTTATTGTAAGACTTAAACGAGTTAAAGTCGTTTGCCCTGAAATATTGAGGTTTATTGAATGAGACACGTTATGAAAAGTTTAAACCATAACGGCATATTCGTTCCAATTTACGATTATAAAGGCTTCAGCATAAAGCTTAACGGTCAGACAGTAAAGCTGACGCCTAAAAGCGAGCAGATGGCGGTTGCATGGATAAGAAAATCATTGTCAACCGTTTCTCCGCCAGACAATGTCTTTAAAAAGAATTTTATGAAGGAGTTCCTTGGGCAACTGAAAAAAGAAAACCCTTCAGCAAGTTTCCTGGACGCTTTTACTTCAAAATACTTAACCAACGTAGATGCTCCAGCAACCATAGACAACGGAAACCAGCCAACGGCTCAAGAAATCGACTTCACCAAAGTCTGCAACTTTATAGAGCAAGAAAAAGCAAAGAAAGAAGCCTTAGCTAAAGAAGTGAAAAAGCAGCAAGCTGAAGAGCGCAAAGTCAAGCGATTAGAATTTAAAGAGAAATATGGTTATGCGGAAGTTGATGGTCAAAGGCTTGAGATTGCTAACTGGACTTCGGAGCCATCATGCCTTTTTGCCGGTCGCGGTGACCATCCGCAACGTGGAAAATGGAAAGACGGCCCAAACGAAGAAGACATAATTCTGAACCTGCCGCCTGATGCGCCTGTTCCATCTGGGCATTGGAAAGGGGTTGTTTGGGAACCCGACAAGATGTATGTGGCAAAGTGGGAAGACAAGCTAACGGGCAAAATCAAGTACGTCTGGTTCTCCGACACAGCATTTCTTAAGCAGAACCGGGAAAAAGAGAAGTTCCAGAAAGCCGAAACTTTAGGCAAGCAAATTAAAACAATTGAACAGCACATCCTGCGAAACCTCAACGATAAAGATGATTCAAGGCGCAAGGTTGCGACGGTTTCGTGGCTTATTTTGGTGCCCAACATGAGAGTTGGCGACGAAAAAGATCCAGATGAAGCCGACACAGTAGGCGCCATAACGCTTCGGGCAGAGCACATCAAAATAGAAGGCGACACCATACACTTCGACTTCCTCGGCAAAGACTCAGTGAGATGGATAAAAAACGTCAAAGCCCCACCAGAAGTCATCCTAAACATCCAACACTACATGCAAACAAGCAAAGAATACCTCTTCGAAGGCGTCGACTCCAAAAAAGTTTCCCGCTTCCTCTCCGAAAAAATGCCAAAATTAACCGCAAAAGTTTTCCGCACTTGGAGATGCACAAAAACACTCAAAGAAGAACTCGACAAAAGCGGAGTAACAAAAGACACCCCAGACTACAAAAAAACCTACCACGCAAAACTAGCCAATTTTAAAGTTGCAGAAGTGGCAAACCACAAGAAAAAGATTCCGCCCACATTTGACCAGCGCTTAGCCAAGAAAGAAACCAACCTCAAAAAGCTTCAGGAACAACTGGAAGCTAAAAAAGCGGCAGGCAAAAAAACCGCATCACTCGAAGCAAGAATAGACAAGGCTGAGCTTGACTTGGAATTGACAAAGCTAACCAAAGAATACAACTTGGGCACATCACTGAAATCGTACATTGACCCGACGGCTTACGTGAAATGGGCTAAAAAAGTCAAGTTTGACATAGAAAAATTCTACCCCAAAACGTTGCGCAACAAATTCAGCTGGGCACTGCAAAGCAGCAAAGCACAAGCCCCCGAGTGCATAGCTGCATGAGCATAACCGAAACCAAAGACGGCACAATCATCACCATCTTTGTAAAACCAAACTCCTCTAAATTTAGGATAGAACTTGAGGGCGACGAAATCATTGTTCACTGCACCGAGAAACCAGTCAAGGGAAAGGTTAACAAGGAAATAATAAAAGAGTTCACCAAACTTTTGCACGCTAAGGTTGAGCTTGCCTCTGGCGCCACCTCAAGACAGAAACAACTGTTCGTGCAGGGCATTGGAAAAAGCCAAGCAGAGCAACTTTTGCGTTAATAATTTATTTGTACAACAAGATATATTACGAGAACCGAAATATCCCTTTTAAACCAAAAAAGTGCTTAAGACAAGTGGAAAGAATTGTAGTTCAAGGGAGAGGGGCAAACCCCCTTCACCTTACCCCTAAAAAATAGCTCTATATTTTTCAACACAGCAAAAAAGCATAGCCGCTGCGTTCAGGGGTTTAGGCTTGTTGTTTGAATCTGAGCATTGCAGCGATGCCGCCAAACGCGTTCTTTAGCATTTGCCCCTCTTCCGTCTCAGTCGAAATAATCTCCACATCCGTGTTTGACATTTCCGCCAGTTCAGCTAAATCATCTATGACATCTTTTTTCTCTAACACTGTCATGGATGGTGCGTTGCATTTTGGGCATGGTTTCCCAACTAAGCTTTGCTCGAAACTGGTTACTTCTTGGCTTTTAAGGGTGTGCTGTTCTTCGTAGCCGCAGGCGCTGCATTTAACCGTGACACGAACCAAATCCAAGCTCTCAGACATGATAAGCAAGCGAACTGCTCCAGCCTGCAGCAAGCGTCGCACTTCAGCTTCACCGTAAGTTATCATTCCAGTGTCATGGCCAACCTCATAGAGGAATTTCTGCATGATTTCTTTCTCTTCGATATAACGGACTTTGCGCATGATTTCAGGCGCTTTATCCATTACTTCTTTAACGCCCTGCTCTTCCACGTAAGCAGTGTCAACGACATCAAGAATCTTACCTTTCAGTTGGTAGTTGAGGTAGTCGCCTTTCTCGAAATCATATTTTGTCGGTCCAGGTCCGCCTAGAATAATGCCTTTTAACGTGTCAATGGGCAGGAAAGCTTCATTTGCATGTATGCCTACTCGGGTAAAATACTCGTTTAGCTGCATATCCCTTAAGCGTTCATATCGCCTAGCTGATTGTCCACCTGCCTTAGTTTTGCCTGTAACACCGGAGTGCATTTGCCTAACAATTTCTAGATGTTTGCCCTGTAGGGTTGCAATAGTAGCGTTATTTGCGTCCACCAGCAGGATGCCGTAGGTTTCTTTCTCCCTCAACATCTCCTGCAGATACTCGGTGTGGAACCGTGAATCACAACGATAAAGGAAAATCCTAATAGGCTCAGGCGGAACGATGACATAGGATTCCATACGTTCGGTACCTGGAGCGCCACCTTCCTGTAGAAGGGCACCTGTAAAAATCACTATGCCCTTTTCTCCAGGGTCTTTGAAGAGCTTGAGCTTCTGCTGGGCTTTAGTGATGGCGTCTAAGACGTTTTTACGTGTAACGTTTGATTTGATGTTGCTGGCGGTTCCATATTCGTTGCGCAGAAGGTTTAAGGCATCACTGATTTGTTTGCCTGGCGGAACATAAACAGTGATCAGTTCCGTGTGGCTGCCCTCTTTGCTGGCTAGGGCGTTGAGTGTTTTTCTTAGCCTGAATAGTTCAAGGGATGATTTTTTCGCTGTACTCAAATAACTTCACTAAAGCTATCTTTAATTGGATAACTAACGTTAAAAGGAATCAAATAAAAGTTCCGACTTAAAAAGCGGAGATTTAGGCTTTTGGCTTAGCCGGCGGTGCCTGCACTGGCTCAGGCATTGGTGCGCCTATGGCTTCTCTGAGATAAGCTTTGAATGGGCCCAGCTTCCCACCATAATTACCAGACGAAATCTTAACAACGCCAGGCACGCCGATAGCAGCGGTTACACCCTCTTTCATGCCCTTTTTGACAGCGTCCAATGACAAGCCGTTCATAACAATTTCATAAACACAAGCCACGCCTTCTGGAACAACTGTATCAGGCACAAGTGTGCGCAATGTTGGGCAGTACGGATGGTTAGTTGAAGCCTTCAGTTTATATTTAAGCGAGCCAGCTTTGCTTCCTGCACGACAAACTCCCCCTGGAAACTGCATGATAACGTCAGGAGCGTTTGCGCGGATTGCGTCTGCTGCTGCTTCAGCAGCAGCAAGACCTGAGGGCTGATCTTTTGCGAATATCATAAAGTTGCCGCCTGCAACCGCTTCCATGGCTCCGAAGCCATTTTCAACGATAAAGTCGCCTTCCATAACGGGGATTCTCCAGCATTTCCTTCCGCCAACCATGGCTTTTTTCTGGAAGCCATCGCCGAAATAGCGGAGGCTGTTGCCAACATCTAACGTTCGTTTAGATTTGTCCATGCCGTTGAAAGCGGCGGTTGTTGGACAAGTCAGGGTGCATTGGCCGATACGCTGCATAAGTTGGTGCTTGAGTTCAAAGCGGTCACGATTATAAATTTGAATAAGTATTCCTGGTCGTTTGTCTGGTGTCTGGTCTGCTGGAACAGTTCGTTCGATTGCTGCTTCGGCAGTAGCCTCAATTACGCTTGTGGCAAAACCTGTAGTTAAACTTGCGGCGATTTGTGCCCATTTTTCGTTTTGAGCGGTAATTAAAACTCTTCCTACCCAAAGCGGGAACATTTCTGCAAAAGTATCTTGAACCTTCACGATGTTTCCGCTGGGCGATTTCACGAGAAACATTTTTTCTTTTTCGTCATAGCTTTGGATTTCAAGCGCGTTAGTGTTTGATGACATGAAAGGAACCTTGCAGTTCAGTTGGGAATTGTATAATTTAAGAGTTTTCATGAACGACCAAGGTTTTCCCGTTTTCAAAGGCAATTTTCAAACTGAAAAACGCAAGGAACTTAAAGGCTTGTTTTCAGAGAAGTTTTTAGTTTGAAAGCCTTGGTAATTGGTTTCTAAAGAGATTAGCCTTCTATTTTGATTATTTGGGGGATTTTGCCTCCGGTGCCCACTTGGCCTTTGTAGATTATTAACACTCCTTCTACCCCTTCAATTGATAGGCCTTTGTTGATTCCTACTTTAATCGCGGCTTGGGCGTTTTCGCCTTTAACTACATTGCCCACTGCTGTTGCTGCTGCATCGGCTAGGGAGGCGTTTTTGCAGAAAACCGTTGCTGCCTCTGCATCACCAAAACTCAATGCGTGGCTGAATCGTCCTGAACTTGTGGCGACGCCGATTGGAAATTCTGTGAGCCGGAAACCGAAGCGTTTTGATAGGGGCTCGTCTCCAGCGGAGACTGCCACATCGACAGACGTGTTTGATATTGCTGAGATTTCTCCGCCGTCTTCCACAACAGCCACTTCACAGCCTTCACGGGTCATGTCGTTCACTGCTAAGTCCGCTATGACTCCAGCAACAGCTGCCATGGGTCCAACGCCTGCTTTTTCTGTAGCTAAAGCCATCAATTTAGCCACAAGCGGCTTTTCTGGTGCAGGAATTGGAGTTAGCGTATAAAAGAATTTGGGATTCGCTCTTACGTAAATTTCAAGTTCTTGCCTGTTGCGTTTGATTGATTCAACAGCTACTTGAATAGCTTTTTGCTTGTCAGAAATCATGGTGCATTGAGTTTCTTTTAGGGCAAAGTTTTCTTTGAATAGACTTCTGGTCAACTTTATTTTTTCCTGTTGATTACTGTTTGTTCAGTGTTTTGCTTAACTGATTTTATTGCTCTGGCTGGGCACGCGTCAACGCAAATGCTGCAAGTGCTGCCGACACATTTTTCCTTGTCAAACTGTACTATGAAATCTTTGTCTATGCTTATGGCTTCCACAGGGCAAAGTGCCACACAGGAGCCACAGCTAAAACATTTCTCTGCATCTACCTCGATAAGTTTCGGTACTGTAACTGTTACGCCTCTTTCTCGGAAAGCTTTTATTATTTTCTCCTGCGCCTCATCTGGAACTTCAGCAAGTATTTCGCCGCCCTTAGAGTTTATGTGCGCTGTCAAAATTGCCATTGGCACTTTGCACTCGAGAATTATTTGGGAAGCTATCGGCTGCGGTACTTGTTCTTCAGTGAATCTTAAGAGAAGTCTCACCATGGTCTACCGTCCTAAAAGTTTAGACACATCTTCTGATGTGACTATTCCCAGCACTTTCTTTTCAATATCAACCACAGGTAGCGCTGAAATATTATGCTGAGCCATCCGTTTTGAAGCAATCTCCAGCGGTTCATCCGGTTTAGCTGTAAATACGTTATGTGTTTCTATGTCGGCTAACGCTTTTTTGCCTTCAGCCATAGCTCGAGTGATATCCCAAGATGTAACTATACCCTTCAACTTGCCAGCGTCATCAACAACAACGATGTGGTTAACCGATTTAGTAACAATCCGCTCGGCAATAGCACGTATCTCCTCATTCTCGGAGCATGTAACAGCTGGGTGCATAACGCTCATGACGAACGGTATTTCCTGAGTCTGCCTCATAGGCTTAAACACGCTGTCACTTGGCAACCGCTCAACAGGCGAAGTTAGCAAAAACATGCCTTCTTCAATCCAAGACTTTAGTGATTGGGAAACTTTCTTAGCCATCTTTAAGCTAGACAGTGAGCTGACCCTAACTTTCTTATCATTAATCATTATCGAGCCAGACTTTAGCTCTTTATAACTCACTTGCCGAAGCTTCGGTCTGTCCCTTCGCGGCACACTGTAATCAACCACGTCGGTGAAAATTTGGCTGTCACGAATCGCAGTTTTCTTTGCTAAGCCCTCATTCAAGATGGGAATAGGAATGCCTAATCCTACATACATTGAAGTGCCATAGCGCGTGAAGGCAGCACCCTGCAAGAACTCAGGCGACATCTTCTTGGCATCGCCCTTAACCATCAAGGTACCGTTTAGGTTTTTGGGGCTGTGCTGTGTTCCCTCACCAATAACGTAGCCTTGCGCTCCGCCAAGAAAAATCCTGGTGCCCATGCCAATTGTTTCGTAGTCTGGGTCGTTCATGAGCGGGTTTAATTCGCCTGCACCAGAAAACGTCGCGTTTCGCAGTCTAGGCAAAAGTTTACTCATGTAAGTATAAATGGTTTCATCGCTTGTATTCACGGCGCAGTTGTAGCGTTGGTAGCAGTTACGGAAATTCAATAGGTAAAACTGGTTTAAATCGTCTTTTGTTAATGTTGTTTTAAGCTGAGTCCTCGGGTAACAGTCAGTTCCATAAGCTGTAGCACGGAGTTCAACCTCTTTGCCTGCTGCGAGGTCTTGGATAACGTGTCCGCCACCATACTCAAAAGGCTGCTTCTCCGACATGTTAGTGGCTCCAATAAATAGGTCTACCGCAGCGCCTGGATGGCAAACTTCCACTTCATTCATCCAAGCATGATCAATCTTTATTGGCGGGTCTGAGTGCCCAAGGTTAATTACCGCGCCAGAGGAACACATGGCGCCAAAAGTTCCTGTTGTAACCACATCAACTTCTTTAAAAGCAATTTCGACGCCGCTGCTTTCCACTAGCTTTTTCATTTCCTCAGCGGTTAAAACCTGAACATCGCCTTTACGGATTTTCTCGTTAATCTCTTCTACACTGCGAGTTTTGGTCGGTTTGGACAATTAGCTTACCTTAATGCAATCGAGAAGGCATCATGTCGTTAATATTTTTTGCGTAAAAACCAATTAATTTACTACACTTTTGGTTAGCAATGAACTAACCGAAAAATAGGAGACTGCCTCTAATCGAGCGGGGCTCGCTCCCTTCCAGACCGTGTGAAAACTTGGAATTAGAGCCTGAAGTGTGTTTGGTGTTTCAAATATTCATCTAACGCCTGGATGCTATTTACCTTGTCTTTTTCACCCTTCACAAAGCTATCAGCGTGAAGCGACTGGAACTGTAACCAGTGGCAGTAGCGCATTTACAAATAACGCGGCAGAAGCGGACCACCGCTGGTGAACGGAGGCGCTCAACGAATATCCAAAGGCTATGCCGGCAACCAGCCAAGAAAGGGCCGCCCATATGTGGACAGCGGTTATCGATACGAAAATTTGACCAGACTGCCTGATTAGTAAAACTGGAGAACCTTAAACCGACACAAGCTTAATTGTGCCCCCTTGCAACTCGTTTTCGTCTAATACTGGCATAAAACTATTCTTATTTGACATTTTCTTTTTCACTACCAAGCTGTTATTATAAAACTTAAAGGCAATATACTTTTAGAATTTTGGTTTTTACCATTTTTTATTTCTTTCTTCAAGAATATGAATAAAAATTGGGGTTGTTGATCGCATATTAGATTTTGGCCACTGACATTTCTTTTACGCGGGTTTCGATGAATTCAGCTACCTTTTGCTCGCTAAATGCTTTTTCGTTTTCTTGCAATTGCAACTGATCTTTCACCGTGTTCAGAAGCTTTTCAATATCAACGGGCTTAGTCAAGTAGGCATCAGCGTTCTTGTTCAAAGCAGTAATAGCGTTCTGCATTGACGGGTAACCTGTCACCATTATCTTTCGGATTTTGGGAACAGCGTCCTTCATCAGTTTTAACAGTTCCACGCCTTCCATGTCGGGCAGTCGAATGTCTAAGAGCGCCACGTTGTATGCCGTCTCTTCTGTTCTTTTGATTGCTTCCGTTCCGGTAGCTGCTAAGTCTACGACGTAACCTTCATCTTCTAGGATTGCTTTCACGGTGTTTCTTATGCTTTCGTCGTCGTCGACAACAAGGATTCTGGCATGTTTATCCATGTTTTTTCACCTCCACACTCCACTTTAGGTTTAATAGGCAAAGTTATTGTGAATGTTGTTCCCTTGTTCACTGCTGTTTTCACCGTTATCGTGCCCCTGTGCGACTCTATGATGCGTTTGCATATGGCTAAGCCAAAGCCCATGCCCTGCGCTTTAGTCGTGAACAGCGGTGAGAATATCTTGGGCAAAGTCTCATCAGGTATGCCCGTGCCCGTGTCGACGAAAGCGATTTCCACGTTGTCTTTTGTTTGACGGCTTGTGATTTCGAGTGTTCCCTTCTCAGGCATGGCGTCTACAGCATTCTTTATGAGGTTTATAAAAACGCGCATTATCTTGTCGGCGTCAACCCTAAACCAGGTTTCTCCAAGAACGTGGTTTACGATTTGTATTCGGTCTGGAACCTGAATCATCCGCATCGCTTCTTCCAAAAGTGTGCGTGGCGTGCACTCTGTGAGGTCCAGATGCATCTCTCTTGAGTAGTCTATCAGGTCGTTGATGATCTTGTTTGAGTGATCGATGGCTTTATCGATAATTTCAAGCATTTCTTTAGCTTGAGCTTCGGAAATTGTTTGGCCTTTCTTTTTCAAGTAGTAGGCTGCGTTTTTGATGCCTGTTAACGGGTTGCGCAGGTCATGTCCAATCATGCCGGCTAGTTCGCCAATGGCTGCTAGACGTTCTGATCGGACGAGTCGTTCGTTGGCATCTTTCAACTGGGCGGTCCTTAACTCAACCATGCTCTTCAAGTGTTTCGAATAGTTGTTCACTTTTATTTCCAAAACCTTGTTGCGGGTGATGTCTGAAACCATTGCAAGTGTCCCTGAAGGGTTTCCTTCGTCATCATAAATCACAGAAGCTGCGATACTTGCGTAGACGCGAGATCCATCTTTGCGACCAAACTCGCAATCGAAATGTCTTTTGACGCCTTGCTTATTTTGTTCAAGAAAATGTTTAGCTTGCTCGTTGTCCTTCTTATCCAAGAAATCGAAAAGACTTTTCCCGACCAATTCACTTTGAGCGAATCCCAGCATCTCTGTTATTTGAGGGTTAACAAAAACAGTGCGATAGCTGTTATCCAGTACCCAAATGCCCTCTTGTGCAACGTTAACTAGTTGACGATATTGCGATTCACTTTCCATCAAAGCATCTTGCACTTTTCTAATCTCTGTTATGTCGTGGAAGACGCAGTAGAGGAACGTTTTGCCCACTAATTCAACTGCCTTGGTGTTTACTAGAACATTTCTGATCTCGCCGTTTTTGGTGCGGTGCTTGGTCTCAAATTCGTTTCCTCCTTCTCTCACCATTCTGGCTACGTGAGCCCTTGTTTCGCCAGCTGTCTCTTTTGCTTCAAAATCTGAAATGCACAGTTTTAAAAACTCTTCTCTGGAGTAGCCTAGTTGGGTGTGGGCTACATCATTGAACTCGACAGGCTTTTCGGTTTGAGGGTCGATAACCAAGACTCCTAAAGGTGCCTCATTAAACAAAGCGTGATAACGCTTCTCAGCCTCACGGAGCTTCTGCTCAGCTTGTTTTCTCTCGGTGATTTCCTTAACGACTCCAACCGCACTCCATTTTCCCTGCAACTTAATCGGGGTTATGGATAATTTGACTGGAAACTCGGTGCCGTCCTTTCTTTGTCCCAGCAACTCCACATTCCCATTTGTGAATGCGCCGCTTCCCGTGCTGGCAAACTGTTTAACGCCGATTCTAATGTATTCTCTGCTTTCTACGCTCATTGTCTTTGGAACGACTAGTTCATGGATCTCTTTGCCAATTGCTTCCGCGTTTGAGTAACCAAACATTTTCTCAGCAGCCGGATTCCAGTAAACAACTTCTGCTTTGTCATCGATCAAGATAATAGCATCTTTAACTGAATTTGTTATGGTCCGGAATTTCTCTTCACTTTCCTCCAAAGCATGTTGCATGAGCTTGCGCTCACTGATGTCCCTAAATGTTCCTTGCATCAGCTTCTTTCCGTTCAACTCAATAATAGTATCCCTTACCGCAACGTCTCTTATTTCGCCTGTTTTCCGAATGATTTGTGTTTCAAGAGTGCTGATTTGGTCTCTGAGGTGTTGTTTGAAAACTCTTGCAAATTCTCCATCCATTTGCTCTTTGGGAGTAATGATTGATTGATGTTGACCCACCAGCTCCGATTTCTCTCTGTCAACCAGCTTTGAAGCGGCATTGTTACAGTCAACTATTATTCCTGACTCTATGTCTACCACAAAAATGGCGTCCATAGATTTCTCAAATAGTTTCCTGTACTTTTCTTCGGACTCATTTAATGTTTGTTCATTCTTCTTCCGTTCGGTTATGTCAGTCACAATTCCGAGAATGGCCGGTTCTCCGTAGTAGTGAATCATTTTTGTATTAATTATTGCAACAATTTTCCTTCTATCCTTCGTTATCAATCCATACTCGTAGGGCGTGACATCTTCACCTTTCGTATGTTTGGCAAAAGACGACAGAACAAGATCTCGGTTTTCAGGCATGACTAAATCAAGAAAGTTGAATTGAGAGGAATAGAACTCTTCTTTCGTGTATCCCATGGCTTTTTCAGCCTCTTTGTTAGTGTACACAACCTTGCCCTTCTGCCAGATGAAAATCATGTTAGGAGAATTCTCTGCGAGGTTGCGAAACTTTTCTTCAGTGGCTTTTATGATCTGCTCAGCTTTTTTGCGCTCAGTGACGTCTCTCATTATTGTTTGATAACCAACGACTTTGCCGTTTAGCCAGATGGGGTTGCTATTGTACTCTGCATTTATTTTTCCGTTTGGCGTTAGTATTTCGATTTCGCCTTGAGACGAGCTTCCGGCGGCGGTGTTCTTTAGCCCTGTAAGCAATTTTTGATTGTATTCTATTGGAACAAGCTTGAATATGTCGCTCCCAACGATTTCATTTTCTTTAAAGCCGTATTGCATGACGGCCTTATTTACCGAAGTTATTTTTCCAGTCAAATCGACCGTGACGATAACGTCTGGTGCGTTTTCGAAAAGGTTCTTGTACTTCTCTTCGGAAGATCTAATTTGTTCGTCGGTTTTCTTTTTTCGGTCGGTGATGTCATGGAACACGACAAGGCTAGCAGGTTGCCCAGCATAGCTAACATTTTTTCCTTTTACTTCAACCAACCGGGTTTCGCCAAGTTTACCTTTAAAACAGATCTCGTATGGCTCAACAGGAGCGCCCTGGATTCTTTTCTTCAGATTTTCCAAGAGAACCGCTTTACTTTCCGATGTAACAATATTCAGTTTAAGTAAGGACTTTCCAACTAATTCTTTACGGCTTAGTCCAGTTACTTCTTCGAACGTATCATTCACTGCCAGGAAATTCCCTTTTCCATCAACCATGGCTGCTGGCTCCGATAAGAAGTTTAAAAGAACCGTGACCTTTGGTTTACTTCTGTAATTCTTCGTATTCATTCATTAAAACCCCAATTCCACTTATTGTCGTTTGGGGACTCAAAATCCTGCCACATGAGGCGCACGTACTCTTGAAATGTCATCTCTGGAACATTCCAATTTGACAAGGACCTTCCATAAGTAGGCCACTTACTGGTAACTTTAGCTTTAGGGTGAAGATTTTTCATTAACAAAATCTCAGGGTTCTTGCGTCTAATCCGAAAATCTGCTCAATAGCATGTGAAAAATCCTCAACACTATACGAAATGTCTTGTCTTGCAATCATAAATTTCTCCCTTTGTTGAAAGTAGATTGAGTTTTTTGGCGTTTTCTCCTAAAGCTGACAAGGTTTCATCTATCGAGTTCAGTAGGATTTGTTCAAACTTTTTGCGATGTTGGTTTTTGTTCAATATTTCATCTTCGGAATATTCTCTTTTTAATATTCAAAGGTGCCTTGTGGGCGCCGCTTTTGAGCCAGTAAATCAAAAATGGTGAATTAGAGAGTAAAGGCTTATGAATTTCTGATTCTGAGCACGAATTCACTAAGGGTTTTGAATAACTTTTCTGCAATGTGGCGGGGCTTCCTCTTAAGTAATTGTGGATCGCTTGAAGGTGCCGATGTTGAATTTCTGAAGTCATCTACTTGACCTTTGACCGCTGTCCCACGAAAAGACTAGGCAGTTTATGATGAGACATGTTTTAGCACCTTCAGTGTTATAATTAATATCACAGACGTCAAAGAGGCGTGTTCAAACAAAATGCAAAGGTTGCAAACGCGGAATCAGCATTACTCCACAGTTTCTTTCTTCGGCATACCTGAGAAGATAGTGGGCAAGCTTCAGCACGCAATTGAGGCGTAGTTATTAGGGTGGGCATTAGTCGTAAACTTTACATTTGCTTGAAAAATGGAAAAGCTCACTTGCTTTATTTAGCGGTGGGAGTAGTCACTTCTGAGGAGCTACTGAGTTGTAGTATGCCTTGTTTGCTTCTACGTACATCAAAGGACCACTAGTTTTAGCAATCTCATGTGCCCTATGCATCACGTTATTTAGAAAAGTTAATGCTTGTGCTTTGTCGGTGATGTTTGGGTTATTTTTGGTTAACTCTGTTTTCAAGGTGTATTCTGCCAGATTTTCTGTACCACAGATTTCTCCGTTGTTTATTAACGTAGATTCGATAATATCGATTAATTCTTGTTTGCACTCTAAGGTTTGCCATATAGGTCCTGCTTTAGCAAGAGTTTTGTTTTGTTCGTTAAGTTCATTCTTACTCTGATTTCCTATGAATAATTTAACTCGCTCTTGCCACTTATTCATCCACATAGCAGTCCAAATGGTTAAAAACGAATCAAGCTCTGATATTTTTTTCTTTGAGAATTTTTCCAGTTTCTCGTCCAGACATAAGTTATAAGTTGATTTACCGTTAAATTTCATGTAGTTGGAGAAATCTTTGCATGCGAGTTGAAGCATTTTTCGGTCTGAACCTCGTGCATCTAAGGTTGGATCTATTTTTTTTATTTTTTCTGCAATTAATGTTTCTATATAATTCATGATTTTGTTTCTCCTTTCTGTATTGAATCGGCACATATGAGATGTTCATTTCATTACTTTCTCAAGGGCAATATAACTGTCTTAGGCTTGTTTGAACAATATTTCGGTTTTTGATATATTGCAACTGAAAATTTGGCGTTGTTAAAAGGTTTTGGAAAAGTTTGCTTGTATGGTTTATTTTTCGCTCTTCAATAAGATTACTGTTACGTGTTCTTTTGTGAATTTGCTTTAGTAAAATGTAGTTAATGTTTGCCTTGTAGGTGACTTTGGCTATTCTTATCGGTCCGTGATTAATGAATGCTTCAACAACTTCGATGTATGTTTCGAATTTTGATCTTCTCATTGAAGATTCCTTGAATAAAAGCTATTTTTTGTTAAATGGTTTATCGTTTGTGTTTATTTGACTGCAAATATTAGTGGCTGTGATTTTTGTGTCTTTTTTGTATATATCGAGTTTCGTAATGTATCGGGTTCTGAAATAAGTTGTATATTAAGTCTTCATATACTTATGAACTGTAGGAGAGTTAAACAAAACAACAGTTAGAAAAAAGGTGGGTAAATTGAGTCACATACAAACTGAAAGCTTACCAAAAATAGAGGTAGATTTTAAGTCTTCATGTTTTGAGGCGCTCGTTATTGAAGCAATAGATCAAACTTTCTTAAAGCTGGGTATTGAGGCTAAACAGGCGTTCTATTCTTTCTTAGAGGTTCATTACAAATTAAACAAAGAAGACATACCTGATAGAATCAGAGACTTCGTTAATGCCCTTGAGCAAATTTTTGGGACTAGCGCGTCGCTTCTTGAAATTGATGTCATGAAAAGTATTAGGCAGAAAGCTCCTTCATTCATTTACATAGTGAAGACTCCCGCTTTGAGTTTTGAAGATTATGTGGAATCATTAAAACGGAATGTTAATACCCTTTAGATAGCGTTAATTTTGGCCTGATTTTTTTTCTGTATATGTGTTGTACAGTTCTTTTTTTCTGTTGCTTGGTGTTGTCGGTGAGTTTTTAATGGTTGCTGGCTGGCTTTTTCCAGATTTTTTTGTTAAAAGTGGCTTTTTTGTTATGCTTTGGTATGCTTGTAGTATGTATTAAGCTTTATATGTTACTTTATTGTATATTGAGATACGTGCGACGATAAGTCTAAACAAGGACATATTGTATACTTGTACAACAAAAATACAAGAGGAAAAAAAATGAGCATAACACACAAAAACGTCCAAACAAAACTCACAAAAGGTCTACTTGACCTAATAATCCTGCAATTACTCGATACTCACCCAATGCACGGTTATGAAATAATAGTAACAATCCACAAATTTTACGGCGTAAGCTTCGGCGCAAGCACAATATACCCCCTGTTAAGCACAATGGAAAAAAAGAACTGCATTAAATGCGAATGGAACATGAATGGTGAAAGGCCAAGAAAAGTTTATTCGCTAACAAGCGACGGAAAGTATTTGCTTGATTACACTGCCGGTTCGCTTAGGGCAATTTGCAAAACTATAGGGACAAATAACATACAATCGCATAGCGAACGTTTGCAATTTAATGTTGCTCAAAGTTCAAAGTAGAAAGAGCATTGTGAGTTTTAGAGGACTCAGTATTCTTTGTTTTAGCTCAAGCGAACTTTACGCGTTCAATGAAATAAGAATAAAGAAAAAGTTTACCCGAGAAAAGGCGATTGCTTAACTTCGTTTTCCTCGATAGGCAATACTTGTTTTATCTCACTAAATGCTTTGAGTATCGACATGCCTCTTGGCGTAATGGCGTAGACTACTTTTTCTCTTTTAAGAATTCGCTCTTCAACCAAGCCGTTTTTCAGCAGGAAGTCTAGTTGCGATTTTAAAACCTGGCAGTTAACGTTTGATTTATGCATTATATGCGTTATTCTTAGTTGGCCTTTGGAAGCTAATGCTTGGAGTATGTCTATGTACATTTCAAGTTTAGAACGTTGCATTTGGAACTTTCAATCCTACTTCAACAAAGCAATGCAGGTTTAATTGTGCTTGGTTTAGTACTTCAAATCTGCTTTCGAATGCTGTAACAAGATCGTCTACCAGTATGTCTTGCATTTCAACTGAGAGCGTTTTGATATTGTAATTCAGGGTTTCAGCCATTTTATTTTTGAGTTGTTTCCTTTTTTTGCCTGTTAATGGTTTCATTTTGTTTCATCTTTTTTAGAGTTAAGTGTTATTGTGGACTGTGATTATATAAGTCAATTATGATTTTAAAATCTATATTTTCAAAAAAGATTGTACTAATAGCATGGTCTGCCTCGATTTTAGGGGGGCGCGCTTGAAGCTTTGCTTCCCTAAAGTGACTCTCAAACGTGAATGCCTCAAACACTGAAAGTTTCTGCATTAAAGCGAAACTTGCACAGTCCGGAAATTCCACTGTGACTTGATAGCTTCGCAAAGGACCTATTTAGGGCTCATTGAGTTCTTTCTGGCTTATTCTTCGAGAAGCTTATGCTCAGCTTCGTTCTGGGTTGCTTGAACAACTTTCATATTAAATATCATATCCTGAATGAAATGAACTATGAAAAATTAGCTTTTTAGCGACTGATGAAAAAATATTAATTGTGTGTTTTTGCTGGATGCTTTTTGATTGGAACTAGTTGTGGTTGGCCTTGTATTTTCTCATGTAGTAATTGTAGAAAAAACGTGCAAAACGATTTTCTTCCTAATTTTTGTTCTGGTTGTTTTGGGTTGCCTTTTTGGTTTAGAGTCTGAAATGTTTGCAAGCTGCGTACACAGAAGCACACAGAAGCACACAGAAGCACACAGAAGCACACAAAAGCATAAGGAAGCACACGGAAGTATTTTTGCGTCCCGAAGCGTCTTTTAGGAAGTTATGGTTAGGTTGCTGTCAATTCGAAGCTTAATCTTTAAAGTGGCAGATTTTCGAGTTTCCGTCACTAATTTTGTTGTGTTTGTTTGGGTTGCTTTTTTTGGTTTGGGGTTTGGATTGTTTGCAGGTTGCGTCATTATTTGACATTATTTGACAAGAATTGATAATATTTGACAAAATTTACATTTTTGAAGGTTAAAGCGGGCACCTAAATGGTTACGCCAACAAATAATTGCTTTCGATTTGAAATTGGAGCCTTAACACGGGATTTATCTGTACTGGCTTTTTCATCATGTTAAAATGCTAATTTGGATACTTTGACTAAACAAGCCAGCAATATCGCATTTTCTTGAAGAAAAATTAAGAAGAAATTTGGTTTTTTAAGAGTTTTTAGGATTCGAATTTGCTTTTCATTTGTTTTTGGAGGTCTTGTAGTTTTTTGGTGTTTGGTGATTTTTTGCGTCTTACTATAGACATGCTGCTGATTACTGCGACAACAACGGCAGTTACTACAACGGATACTATTATGATTAGGGTGTTGCTTGAATTTTTGCTGTTAGTGTTGCTGTTAGAGAGAGTTATGGTAAGTGCCAAGGGCTGGGCAGTATTAGTATAGGGGATTGTTTCGTTCATTGGTGGGTATCCTTCTTTTATTATTTTAAAGGTGTATGATCCGGCTGTGGCGTTTTGGAAGGTAACGTAGCCTGTTGCGTTTGTGATGTCGGATAGTGTTGGCATTCCTGTGGGTTGGGTTGTTGAAGAGACGAGGGTGTTGTTTAAAGGGTTTCCTTTACTGTCTTCAATGTGTAATGTTATTGTTCCTGTCTTGATAGTAGAGGTTGGCGTGGGTGTTGATGTTGGGGTTGGCGTGGGTGTTGATGTTGGGGTTGGCGTGGGTGTTGGGGCTGGGCCTGGTGTGACTGTTATTTGTGTGGTTCCCTGGGCGTTTAGGTATCCTGTTTTTGAGCCGCTTGCTGTAATGGTGCATGTTGTTGTTTGGGTAAAGCTTGGGGCTGTGAAGGTTGTGTTATAGTAGCCGTTTCCTTGTTCTGCTGTGGTGGTGAAGGTTCCGCCGTTGTTTGATGTGAATGTGAGTGTTGCGCCCGTTACTGGGGCTCCGTTAGCGGTTACGTAGGCTGTTATTCCTGTGTTGTATCCATTATTAACGCTAGTTGGGTTGGCTGTTAATGTTATTTGTAAAGGTGAGAAATCAATAAGATATGTTGTTATTGATGCCTGGCCTGTGGTATAACCTGACGCTTGGGCAGTGATTTGGGTTGTACCTGGAGCATTCGTTACGGTCAAGTTTGCTAAGGCCTGTGTTTCGCCCGAGGGAATTATTATTGCTTGGTTGATAGTTGCTACGTCTGGGTTTTGAGAGAATAGGTTTACGCTTACATTTCCTTCAAGATTTTCTGCTGGTCGTCCGCTTGAGTCTTGAAGTTGCACTTGGATTGCTGAATATGTTGAATTATCCGATGGTAGAATTGGTGGAACGGCGTAGACAGCTAGTTTTGGTGGAATAAATTCGATTGTGGTTATCGACTGTTGGTCGTAGTTCAAGTTTGTGGCTGCTGCAACAATGTTTGTTGTGCCTGCTTTGTATGTTGTGTTCAGTGTTGCAATCCCGTAAGTTTGAAATTGTGATTCTGGTCCAATAGTTAATGTTGAGTTTATTTGCCCTATGCTTACATCTGTTGATATTAAGTTTATTGTTATGTTTGAAGTTGCTGCCGCAATGTTACCTTGCGCATCTTGTAATTCAATTGCAATTAGTGGGTATTGGTTATTATCAGCCAGAAATTGATAGGGTCCTGGAAAGATTACAAGATTCTTAGGGGCGGATGTAACGCTTGTTGTCGTAATTTGTGCTTGTTCAGACGCATATCCGTTTGCTAATGTAGTGATAATTGCAGGTGTTGTGCTTGGGCTTGGCGTGGTAGTTGTAGTGAAATTGGCTATGGCGTAAGTTTGTCCATATGGAATTGTGACTACTGAAGGTGTGACGTCACCCACGTTGGTGTTTGAGCAGGAGAGTGTTACGTTTACACCGTTTGGTGGCGCTCTTTCCGGAGAACCACTTGAATCTTGTAGCTGTACCATAATGGCGGGGTATGTGCCTCCATCGGCTGGCAGGGTTGGTGGAAATCCGAATACCGCTATTTTCGACGGGATCGGTGTAATCGTAGTTAGCGTCGCTTGCACGGTTGAAAACCCTGTTACTGACGCTGTTATTGTTGTGATTCCAGATGTTAGTGAAGAGTGAAAGTTTGCTGATGCGTATGTTTCTCCTTTGGGTATGGTGATTGATGAATCTACTGTTCCAATGTTCGTGAGAGAGGATGATAGGCTTATAGTTGTTTCTTGTAATGCTCTGGCGGGTTGTCCGCTGGAATCTAGTAATTGTATGAAAATACAGCTGTATGTATTGTCATCTGCAAGGACGGTAGTTGGGCCTATGAAAATACCTAGTTGGGAAGGACCACTTGTTGATGCAGAGGAAGTATTTTGATTAAATACTACAAACGCTGACGTTAAAATTAAAATGGTTAATGTTATTGTTATTATTTTTTTTAGCATTATAATCCTCTTAACTAATTTTAATGCTTATTCAATAAATACTCCTATATTTTGAATATTTTTTGATCTTTTCGATATGCGTTGGGAAGAGCCTATTATTGGACCATTGTCTGATATTTGGCAGAGAGCGCAGGTAACATTAGATAATTCTAAATGGCAATGAAGAAATGATTCTTTACAGTGCATAATGCGGCAATCAGTGGCGATTGGAATTTTGTCCTTTGCTTCATTTTTTAAGATGAAAAAGCTGCATTGCCCATTTTTCGTATATTCACAATTTGCTTTTTTTATTTCTCCGAAAAATGTTGCGTTTGATAAAATTTCTACTATTGTTAAAATTTCTTGATTTCTCTGTTTTTCCAATTTGTCAACGCGTTCATTAAGCTTTTCTAATTGTGTTGCCATTCGGTATCTGACATCCAACGGTTAATTGAGTAAGTCTACTTATATAGTGAGAAGAAATTTCAAAGAATAACATTTGATAATTATAGGCAATTATTGATAATTAAAAAAATGTTTGTAACTGTTAGCTAACAATTTGATTGATCTAGCTAAGGAGAGCATTTGCCCTATATAGTGCATGTCATTAATGGCGTTGCCATCAAGCTTGCTGTTTTTGTAGTTGCTACAAGTTTTCTAATTCTTGCTTCGTTTGCGTAAACAGTTCTTTCAGATATACGGAATGTTTCACCGATTTTTTCTTTAGAAATCTTGTTTTTCCTTTTTTTGCAGACGTTATAAAAAGCGCCTGCTGCGAGGCCGATGGGGTTTCCGCCTGATCTTTTTATTTTTAGTAATATGTTTTCGGCATTAACAATTAGCTCTTTGTCCTCTGTTATTTTTCCTGCATATTCATGCAGATAGTCTATGGCCGTTCTTCTTTGAATTTTTATCGTTTCTTTTTCTGCGTTTAATGTTTTGTTTAGTAACCAGGCTTGCTTCATAACTTCCCTTGGGTCAAGGCTAAGTTCTTTGCTTATTTCTTTTAATGGACGTAATTTGTTATATTCTTTAAGCGTTAAATGTATTAGGGCTGCTACTGTTGCTCTTTTGTTTTTTGAGAGCTTTTGCGATTTGAATAGTGTATGGTTTTGTTTTCTTATTGTACGGGCTGCTTCTTCTCTGTATGGGTAATTCGGAATGTTTAGTTGACAGGAGACTGCTCTTAGCATGGTTAACCATTCTTTGAGTGTTTCTGAGTCTTCTTCGCTCCAGTTTGAATGCCACTCAGGTGTCCAATGAGTGTAACTTTTGAAGATAGGTGTTTCTTCTATAACTAGTCCGCAACTGCTACAGATTTTTTCTCCCTCTAAACCTTCGGGGTAAATAACGGTGTTGTTACACTTCTGGCACTTCAAGTTTTTTCGTTCCTTCCAATCTGTTGAGTAAATATTTGCGATATATTGTCGAGCGATTGTCTACTGTGCGGATGCGAGCATATAAGATGTAAGAATTGTGTGTGTAGATTTTGAATTCATATTAATAATCATTAAGTTTTTTCGTGATTCTGAGATTTTTAACGCTATTTTATTGATAATGCTATAATCGTTATATTACGATTTAATGTACGTAGCTTATAAGCAAACGATCGGGGCTTAAAACAAGTAGTCTCCACGCCCTTTTCGGCCTACTTGTGCATGGTTCTGATCAGAGAAGCGGCAGAAACCCTTGGAAGATAGATAAAGCAGTTTCACCAACCTACTTCAACACATGTTAGAGTAGCTAAAATCTACTTTCTGGTATGTATGTAATAAATGGAAATTACCTCATTTGAAAAATAGGAGTAAAAAACAGAGGTTTTTTCTCTTCTATAGAGATGAAAACTGTTTTGATATGTTACGGTTTTGGAAATATGATTTATATGCTTTTGCGGCTTGCCTTGTTTGAGGAAAGAAGGAGTACGAAAGAATGGAGGCTTCAATTTTAGTTTTGAGGGGAAAGAGGGCAAATCAAGAGCGCGCGTTACCAGAGAACAATTTACCATTAATGAATGACCAAATAAGTTTAGAGGTTCTAGAGAAATGACTGTTAAGGATAAGGTTTTAAACGAATTGGGTTTTATGCGTATTTTGAGCTCTCCAAATAGAAACTTTAGGATTTATGTTGCTCAGTTGGAACTTTTGAAGGTTATGAAGCCTTACGGATGATGGTAAAATGAGTAATAAACCAACGATAGAAGAGTTAATCGATTTGGAGAAGAGATTAAAGAATGATGTGAGGAAAGAGGATAAACCGTTAAATATGTAGAGAGTTAAACTGAAATGACCCAGAAAACTACAGGTGAAATTCGAGCACTTCTAAGTAATGCTAAGCTAGATTTTGAATCAATAGAGAACAAGGCATTGAACGAATATCTTCCAAAAACATTCATAGATGCACTTAATGTTTCTTAAATCACCAGGGATAATGATTAATCTTGCAATTTAAACGCTTTCGCTTCTCCTCCTTTTTCCCTCCTAAAAAAGCTCGTTACGTTTTTCTTAAACTTCTAAAAGTTTTTTTGTTATTTTGCACTGGCGTTTATTTGTTAACGTTGCCATTTTACTATTTTATTGTGGCTTCTCCGTTAGGGATAGCAGATTTCTTTATGCCTTTTGAAGTAATTTTTTGCTTAATCTTGAGTTTAGTAATGTTTATTTGGTTTGCTAAAACTGTTTGGGAGATTTTGAAAGCATAAAAAACAAAAGGGTAGAAGAAATTAAGTTAGTATGTTGGCAGACTCGTCGTGCAGTTTCGGATATTCTTCTCCCACATTTTTCGCAAAAGGTTGCATCTTTCTTATTCTCTGTTCCGCAATACCGACAATACTTCTTTTCTATTGAAACTGAGGGCTTGGCAATAAATGTTTCATGAACAGGGGCACTGGGTGTTCTATAAGGAGAGGATAGAAGCGCGCTGCCTTGTCCCGAAAATGGTTAAAAGTCTGATTTTGCTTATTAGAGCCTGCAATGGGCTTCTTTGACGAACGCGTTTTAGCCGCACTTAAAAGACGGCAAACCCAAAAGTTTCATCACACTTCTTGATGAAGTGGGCTTCAGCCATAACACCTGCAACAACAGCTAGAGCGTTTAACAGCTAAGAGCCTTGTTGTCAGGGAGAAACTTGCCGCAACGGGTTTCGGAAGACCCAAATTTGCCTATCATGTTCCACTCAGGGTCGCAAAGCAGGTCGCTTCAGCACTTGAAGACCCCAAGATGGAACTGGTGGCTATTCATTTCAGTCGCTTGAGGCATGTTTGCAGGTTTGAGAAGGGTGGTTACTGCAAAGAAACGAGGAAGGGCTGTACGCCTCAAATCTGCCGCCAAATTCGAAAATAAGACTTATCACCACTTTACACCAATAAAGGGGCAAGCCAGCGAGCGCGAGATACCCTGTTTATAAGGGAACTTCTGGAATAGAATGTCAAATGATTGTTCAGCGAGGAGGTGTTTGATAAAAAATGAATTACAAGAGATTTATGAAGAATTCGAAGGCCATTTCACCAATTTTCGCAACTCTTATTCTAATTGCAATTGCCGTTATCGCTGGTGTGGTTGTTTACATGTTTACAAGCGGAACATTGGCAACTATGACAGCTGGAGGAACAGCAGGACAAGAAAAAGTTACAGTGCAAGAAGAAAAAGTTACAGTGCAAGCAGCAAGCATTGTTGTTAACACAGGTGGTGTCACGAAAATTTATCTTGTGCAGACAGGCGGTCCAGCTGCAACTGTAAACAGCTTTATCTTTAAAGACTCGTCTGGAAACACAGTCGGTGTTGTATCAGGTACAAACGCTTTCCAAGGTGGAACTGTCAGTACCGTAACTCTAACAACAGGAACGCTAACTACTATCACTGGTACTACTCCAGCAGGATGTGTTTTAGGAAGTTCCTATACAGTTACTGTGACAACGGCAGCAGGCGGCAGTTTCGTTTCACCATCAGTCGTAACAACTTCCTCTTAAACCAGTTGGGCTTTGTTTTTTGCCCACGCAGTCTTTCTATTTTTGGTTTTTCAGAAAAACATCCATGTTTAAAATAGTTCATTCTTATATCTATAGACGTGTGCACAATTCGTTTTTTATAGTTTGTTAGCTAAGTTATCTTTGAGCAGGTTTGGGCTGGTACGCGTGTATACCATTGGTTTGGTGTCTTTGCGGGTTCCATGACCATTGT
>JBEKNP010000029.1:0-34343 GCA_049522695.1 Bathyarchaeia archaeon
TTTCTATTCCACGATGCTTGCCCCTTCCTAGCCATCGATACACGGTTTGTCTGGTGGTGTTAAACATTTGTGCGATGCTGGTAACTGTTAAATCCGTCTTGGCAAGCTTTCTGAAGGCTCCCTTAATGTCAGGAGCTAGCCTCACAACATCACCAGACAACCAATAAAGATGTAACGTTGGAAACTTGACTTAACATTAACATTAAACCTAAATGCCAAATAAGTTTTGCACCAGATTTTTACAAACAACTTTTTCGTAAGTTTCAACCTAAAGCATAAAGAAAAGAGGGTACCCTCACCGAGCTGCCTATACGACGCTATTTCTTAATGACTTCCTTTAAGAAACAAAAGCTGTTAAATCATAATTCTTAAATGTCAAAAAGCATGGATACACCGTTTACAAGAGAATCATGATAAAAAGTACATCTCTATGCAGTATTTCCGGCAACTGAGAAAAAAATAAGATACTAAGCGCCATATTCCGGTCAAAAGCAGGCATTGATGTACAAAGATTCTCACTCAAACAAGCAATATCAAAAAACATCTATCAAAAAGACCCATTAAAAAGCTGAACTACTCAAACAAAACAATCATCTAGAACCTCAAAACCCTAACCACAGTGGGTATTTTAAGCGAAGCATGGAGAAACCCAAGGTAAAGCCAGAATTAAACAAGAAAAAATTAGAAATTTTATTGGGTTGTGGGGTTTGGAGACAGTTTGAGGGGGAGAAGGGAGATCGAGCAAAAATATAATTTTCTCCAAACCTTTCCACCCAACCCATTGTTTTGGTTTTTGTTTTTTGCCCCCATGTTACAAGGCTTTGAAAGCCTCAAACCACCTGTTATACATCGACAACATATCTAAGGAGACGCTTGGTTTGCGCTCTTCCAAAATTTGGCGGAAATCAGCCATCGTTAAAGACCTCGGCTTAGCTTCTCTATCCATTGCTTTACCTGACTCGAAGAATTCTCCGATAAGGCTTAGCTGGGCAGATTGGCAAACATCACGTATATCGCTTCCTGAGAAGCCCTCAGAAAGCCGAGCTAACTCTTGCAAGTCCACATCCGGGTCTATCTGCAGATTACTCGAGTAAAGCTTAAGCATGCTTAATCTGGTAGAATGATCCGCTAATGGAACAAGAATTCTTTTCTGGAAGCGCCTAATAAACGCCCAATCCAAATCCCAAGGTTTATTCGTAGCGCCAATAACGTAAACGTGAAGAGCCTTGCCCTTGTCAACGATGCCATCCATCTCTTTTAGGAACTGATTGCGGACGCGGATTTCTCCGCCGACCTCGTTGGAATGCGCACCCATCAGCGAGTCTAATTCGTCAACAAACACAATCGCGGGTTTACCCTCGTTTGAGGATTTGCGAGCTGAACCAAACAATTTAGCGACATTCTGCTCAGCTTCCCCAAGCCACTTTGACATAATGGATGCAGCATCGATGGAGTAGAAGTTAGCATCAATCTCCGTTGCAACTGCTGCCGCCAACAAAGTTTTACCGCAGCCAGGTGGACCAAAAAGCAGTATACCTCGTGGCCAGCCTAACGGGAACAGGTCAGGCCGTTGAACTGGATATACAATGGCTTCTTTTACTGCTTTTTTGGCAGTATCTAAACCTACAACTTCATCCCAGTTTACTTTAGGTTTCTCGGTGATTACAAGTTCTTCATTGTTTGGTTTCCCGTTTCCGTTTCCATTGCCTTCCATAGTTGCTCCTCCGCCTTGGCTATCATTGTTGCTTGCTTCATTCATTTCAGCTGACGAAACAGCTCCTTGCAAAGCTTTAATTCTTTCTTGATAAGCGATTGCTCTTTGAACGTAAACCTTATTCAAACCGTATTCAGGGTAAAGCTGCACAAGTTGCAAGAGACTCTCAATTGCTTTTTGATAAAGGGTTATAGCTCTGCCTTTTTGCCCTTGCTTATCTAAGCGTACAGCATCTAAAGCATACGCTGTCGCTGCTTTCTCTAGTTCATTTGAGGCGCTCATTTTTTCTTCTCCTATTCAGGCGATTTTAACTCAATTTTTATCTTGCCCTTTGTTCCCAAACTTTCAAGGGCATGTTCAATTTCTTCATTGGAAGTTTGCAGTTCACTTGAACAGCGGCTTAAATCTACCTCACCATTAGTCTTGCGGACATATTCGAGAAGCACGTCTTCCAAGCAAGGCTTCTCAACCTTCAGTGAGAACTCTTTAATTTCAGACTTCTTGTAGGAGAATACGGTCTTTGATGATTCCATTCCAGTTTCTTCAGAAGATTTATGCCCAAGCACTTGTGAAGAGCTTGCGGTGAGAGCAACAAGCTCCTTAATCGGCGTTTTCTCTTTCACTGGTGAATTTACAGGTGGCACTGGAAGAGTTTCAGCTATCTTTTGCTGCATGAAACATGTAACTTCTTTCAGTATTTCTTCTCCGCCTTCAGTCTTCTTGCCAACCGGAATCAAATTTTCGTCGGCGGAAAGCTTTGTTGCGTGAAGTGTCTCTTGGATCGTGGAATTAACGTTATCGAGTTCTGAGCTAACGTCAGGTAAGACCTGGAATAGCTCTTGAGAAACATTTTGAAGCAACCGCAATGCAGGCTTCAAATCAGAAACAATATCGCCTAGCTCTTTGATTGTTTCAAGCCTAAGAATCACTCGTTCAATAGCTAACTGAACATTATATAGAAACTTTACAAGCTTTCGGACTTCAGCAAGCTCAGTAGCGCAAATCGCAGCCTTTTCCTTATTATTCTTTTTCAACGCGCCCATGCAAGTTTCAAAAAGTGTGCGGTCTCTTTCTTTTAATCGAAAACTCGCCTGCTCCAGCTTATTTTGCTGAACCCTAAGAGTGGTAATAGATTTGTTTGCGACTTCACGTATAGGTGGAGGGGGTTGATTAGTTAGACTTAGACTTTTGATGTCTTACCCCTCCACAGAACGATATTTTCACTTTGTTGGCTATTATTATATGCCAGCTTTCCCGATCTCTTTGACGTAGACAACCACTGGAGGCTCAGGCAGTTTCTGGGCAACACTTACTTGTTCAGCGTAAGTTTTCGTTCTCTGTGTGGTTTCTTGCGAATCGCCTAGCAGTACGCTTGAGACTTTGCTTTTTGTCAGCTCGAAATCAGTTTTTTCTAAAGTGGCACGTTTCAGTGTTTCTTGCAGAAGTGCGAAAGCGTTCTTGTAGTTTTCTTCGTCCACTTTGCCTATTTCATGTTCAATTTCAAGGTTAGCAATGGCGTAGCTGAGCGATGATATTTCTTCTTGGCATCGTTCAATTTCTATGGCAGCTTCGTCGACAATGATTTGGGCGTCCTTCTTTAATTGAGTTAAAACGCTAGTGAAACTATTGTGAAGTTCCTGATAGAGATCTGGTGAGATTTTTCTTTTGTCATTTAGATCTTTTAAAGCCTGGTCTTTACGCCATATGAGAGGGATCTGGTCACAAAGGATACTTGCTTGGTTTTTGATTTTTGATATGAATGTGACTTCAGCACCATTAAATTTCAAGGTTTCCATGGGCTGTTTTGTGAATTGTCCGTCGCCAAATTCGACGAATACAGCGTCAAATATCCCGCTCGGTGTTAATGCGAAAGATGCAACTTTACCAATTATACGACCATACTCGTTTTTAATAGGCTTACCAATATAAAGAAAAAGATTGGAGTTAGACATGTTTGTTGTTTTCCTCCTATTTTAGAAACTCTGCGTTGATTTTTCTGTTTGTGAGCCTGGGGTTGATGGCATTCCTGGGGGCAGATCTGGGAACTTGTCCTTTATCTTCTGCTCTGCAACTGTTGCTGCTTCTGTGAGGATCTTTGATGCGTCCTCGTTTACTGTGTCGAAGTTTAGTGTCATTCCTGAACCTTGGCCTGCTTCGATCATGATTCCGCTTAACATGTTACCAATTTCGCCCAGTTCGCTCTCTGCTTCTGGAAAGACGCTCACTAAGCCTGCTTTGACTGAACGTAGAACTCCTACGGCTGGACCTAACGTTGAGACTACGTCGCCTAGTTCTGATACAGTTCGTAACCTTAATGTAATTTGTTCAAGTGCAAGTTTAGCATTCATTATTAACTTTGACATTTTTCGAACTTCAGCTAACTCGTTGGCGAAAACATTTGCGCGTGCGCTGTCATGCTTTGCATAAGCGTCAACTATTCTGGCGAAGATTGCTTTGTCTCTTTGGCTGAATCGGTCCGTTGCTTGATCAAGCTTCTGTACTTGAAGATCAATGCGCCTGACGGCGAAGTCTAATCGTGGCTTCAATGGCCCCGGTGGTTTTACAGCATCTTTAATGCGATTTGAGAATGGTTCATCTTCCCGTTTACTTTCCCACTTTTTTGCAAATCTTTCTGACAATTTAGATTACCTCTGAAGACAGAAATGCAGAGTATAATTTTATACATTGTTAATATGATGGAGATATGCGCGTATAGCTGTACAGCTATATGTCGCGTAAAAAGTTGCCTTAGGCTTTAACTAGAAGAGTTAAAGATGCTGTAAGCACTAAACCGTTTAGACAGAAATATGTAAGTTAGCCTAAAAAGAAGCGCCAAGTAATGCTAAAAATAAAAAGGTGAATTAAATGAATAGCAGATTGAAAGTATTCGGTTTAATAGCTCTTTTAGGTTTCGTAGCAGGCATTATAGCACAAGTCACAGCAGTCTTCGTTATCCCATGGATGGTTTCAGTTTTGCCGTTGCTCGGCGGTATGACAAGCTTCATGATTTCAGGATTTGCTGGCGCATGCCTAACAGTTGTGGTAGTCGGCGCTTGGGCATACATGACAGGGAAAAAAGAACCATACTAAATACGCCTACTCCCAACCTCCTTTCTTTATTGAACCTATTTTTTAACCAGATCCCAAAAATTCCTAAAAATATTGAACTTTAGTGGACTCGGTAGCGGAAAAAGATGTCATTAGCCCTTAAGGCTTCATCGTACCTCGATGTCCTCATTGTCCGCTTAAATTCAAGGCTTTTGCAGATTTCAATGTTTTGGTGAAAAAAGCCTAATTCTCTGAGTGCTTGCGTATAGATTGCTCTTTGATCGACTTCGCAGGTCATTCTGATGTGTTACGTCTAAGAACTGCTCTTTTGATCGTCTACAGGGTAGATGATGGTTAGGATTGTTTGAGCTGATGAGCTAATCCTGATCTGCTTACGTCTATGAGACGCTCTTTTGATCGACTGCAGTAGGTCTTTGAGGATCTGTTTGAGCTCTGCTGAATTTTCAATCCATATCTAAAAATTAATTTAGCGAATTAGGAAGCATTTTTCTTGAATACACTTCTGTCTTGCCACTTTGCACCAACCATCTTTATGATGCATACAGTTATCGCCTAGCCTCTTGAATGTCAAACTAACCTTAAATTCAGTAGTCTTTTTCCGATATAGTACTGTTGGTCTGCCTCTTTTGATTCTAACAGAATTTTTAGTTATGATGCCCGCCTCAAGCAAATGTTTTAGATGATTGAATACAGTTTGACGAGCAAAGCCCGACTTCTCTACTATGGAACTAAGACTCAGCGCTGTTCCCTTATCGAGAATTTTAGTTAATTCTTTGCAAACCCAATCCATAAAGCCCTAAATGTTTTAGTCTACTTAAAGCTAACTATTTTCAGACTATTTTTAGGCGAATATTTGCTGAATATCTTAGCAGGTCAAAATCAACCAATTAGCGAAAAATAAGCTCATTTAAGCCTTATTTTTTTCAGTCAGCCATCGCATACATCATCTCCAAGTCGAAAACAGACTTTCTTGTATGGGAGCATACACACGGCGCGCGCTTCGCTCGCGCCTACGCCTGCTAGCTACGAGATGCGACTGTCGAGCGGTATACCAGCTATGAATCCGAACATACAGTCAGGTATCGTTCATTGGAAAGATAAACTTTGGACACAAAACAACAATAAAACGCAAACACTCACTTAATTGAAATGTATATCTTGAGTTCAGAAGATTCTAATTGAGACTTTACGCTAATGTGTTGTTAAGAAGCGAGTGCACGTGGTTAAGAGGACATTCTATGGAGGACTAGATGAGACAGATGGCAACAAGATTATTGGAGAATAAAGAAACCAAAATCTCCCTTGATTTCGGGCAATCCTTCATTTTCAGTTCAGAGTTCTTTACCAGTTGGTTTCAGCCAGGGTGCCTCAGCGGTTTAGGCGACAACTTCGAGCTCAATCTATTGCCAAAGATAAGCAAGCTTTACGCCAAAGAAATGCTTATGTCAATAAACCTTGCATACACCGAAACCTCAATCGACGCTTTGTTTCTTTCTAACGCTCAAAAAGCTTGTTTTAACAGAAAAAGAAGCACTGCAAACTCACCAGGAAAGAACGAACCTCCAAATCTGCTTCAGCCTAAGATGTGCCACTAATAATGGGATACAACATGCTTGACCAAGCTATCGAACACTACAGGGGAGCCCTGAAAATACGTCGAGAATTAGTTGAGCTAGATGAAAGCTTCAAACCGAAACTAGCTGATGCCCTCAGCAACCTTGCCAACGCATATTATGGCAAGGGGTTGCTTGATCAAGCCATTGAACACTACAAAGAAGCCCTGAAAATACGTCGAGAATTAGTTGAGTCAGACGCATGCTTCAAACCGAAGCTTGCCAACACCCTTAGCAACATTGGCGTCGTATATCGTAGTAAGGGCTTATTTGATCAAGCCATTGAACACTACAAAGAAGCCCTGAAAATACGTCGAGAATTAGTTGAGTCAGACGCATGCTTCAAACCGAAACTAGCTGATGCTCTCAACAACCTTGCCAACGCATATTATGGCAAGGGGTTGCTTGATCAAGCCATCGAACACTACAAAGAAGCCCTAAAGATACGTAGAGAGTCAGCTGAGACAGTCGAAAGCATCAGTCTCCGATTTATGACCACTCTTATTCTTCTCGGCATCGCTCTTGGTACTCGTGGAACAGAGGAAGATAAGGTATTGTCAAAGAAATTGCAAAATGAAGTTAAATCGATGCTAGAAGACTCAGTTGTTATTAGAAGCCCACAATATCCTGAAGTGGTTAGCTTGGCAAAAATTCTCGATTCTCTTGTTGGCGAAAACTAAGCATTTTTAATCGAGAGCTTCTGCATCCTTTACGTTGTTAAATTGGCCTGTTTTTACGTGTAAGTTCCCAAAGTCTTAAAGCAATGTAATCAAATTAATGTTTGCAGTAAACAGTGATTGGTTTGACTTTAAATTACCATTACATGCAGCTTCCTCGCGAGGTTATTGTCGGAAAAGGAACCCTGCGATGTGCTCCTGAAGTAGCAAAGCGGCTAGGTCTTAGAGGGAAGGCACTGGTAATTGCAGGTTCAATAAGCTATGATATTGCTGGAAGAACCATTTGCGACCTGCTTGAACAGTCAGGGTTAGAAGTTGATGTTTTGCAAATAAAAGCAATTACGATCAAAGATATGATAACTATTGAGGAAAAGATAGAAGTGTCAAAGCCGCAAGTGCTCTTTGGAGTTGGCGGAGGAACTATAATTGATGCTACCAAAATCAGTTCAGGAAGCCAAAACATTCCTTTCGTTAGCGTGCCCACGACGGTTTCTCATGACGGCATTGCAAGCCCGTTAGCTTCAATCAAGGGTTCAGATAAGCCTTACTCGATTCTGGTACACGCACCGCTGGCGATAATTGCAGATACTGATGTCATTGCTCAAGCGCCATTGCGTTTTGTAATAAGCGGTTGTGGAGACGTGATCTCCAAGATTACAGCCGTTAAAGATTGGAAATTGGCGCATCTGGAACTAAACGAGTATTATGGCGAGTACGCTGCCAGTTTAGCATTAATGAGTTCAAAACTGGTGATTGAAAACGCCGAGTTGATCGTCTCTCGAAAAGATGAAGGACTACACGTACTTCTTGAGGCTTTGATAAGCTGCGGTGTTGCAATGAGCATTGCTGGAAGCAGCCGTCCATGTAGCGGTTCAGAACACTTGTTTAGTCATGCGTTAGACATGATTAATTCGCACCATGCCATGCACGGCGAACAATGCGGCGTAGGCTCAATATTGACCGCTTATCTTTACAGAGCGAATTGGGAAAGAATAAGAAATACGCTCAAGCAGATAGGCGCACCGACAACTGCTAGCGAATTAGGAGTTAAAGATGTTGATGTGGTTAAAGCGTTGGAGGTAGCAGCGAAAATAAGACCTGAACGCTACACAATTCTTCACAAGTTAAATCTTGATTTTGAAGCGTGCGAGAAAACGGCAAGGGCAACAGGAATAATCACTTGAGCACGCAGAAAGGAGTATTTGGTTAACTTAGCTAAAGGGTTTTTCATGCCACTTCAATGAACGCCTGCGTGACAAATTTTTCTTTGCAAAGAACTAAGCTCATCCTGCACACATTTATTTCTTATCTACTTTTTTGCAACTTAGAAAGTTGGTCTTTGATCAATGAGGAAAAAAACTATGAAACTTGACAATTTGGAAAAAGTTATATAACTAACTGCCTTCAATAAAAAGTCTTCGACGGCGGAAAGAAAGGAAAAGCTGAATGAAAAACTCTAAAGTCTTCATCGTTATGTTCGTAGCCATAATGTGTTTAGGATTAGTTTCGATTCCGAAAGCATTCAGTCAAGCAAATACTAACGTCACAGTTTTGAGTTACAGCTGGTACATTAATCCGGCAGGTCATTTAGTTGCGGTCGGTGAAGTGCAGAACACAGGAAACTATGTTTTACAGTCAGTGTCTTTGAACGCGGCAGTTTATACCACGAACGAAACAGAACTAGTGTCTTCCTCCGCTATGGCAATAGTAAATTATCTTCTTCCACAGCAAAAAGCGCCCTTTTATGTTGACTTTGGGTCATCCAACACCACTGGCATTGACGTGGCCTCAAGTGTTGGCTCTATTGAATTTACCATAACTAATGCTCCTCCGACTAATTCGAATAGTATCCGGGAGTATGCAGACCTAAACGCGAGTGTTGACTATAACGGCTCTCTTGACGGAGCTTTCGCAGTTGGGGGATTAATACGCAACACTGGTGATCAAACCGCGAATAACATCGGGATAGTTGGGACTTACTATAACAGTTCGGGTAGTGTGGTTGCGGTGGGTTTCAATAATGTGACCAGTTCTTTAATCCCAGAAAACGCTACGTCCTTCCTTGTGACTGAATTGGAGGCGACACCTAGTATAGTAGCTCAAATTTCAAAATTCTCGCTTCTGGTTCAGACCTCCACCCTTGAGAGTACATCATCCACCTCTACATCCACAGGAGCACCTGGGACAGGCGGATCTTTCCCCATCATATATTACTATGTGATAGGAGTAGGAACTGTAGTGGCCGTAATCGTAATCGCCATCACTTTGCTTATGTTCAGAAAGCGCAAAGTAGCTTCTCCGCCACCGATGCCACCTCCGCCCCCGCCTCCACCAGAATGAGTAACTTTTAAAATGTACTTTTGTGAGGTGATATGTTATGGGATTTATCAAGTTAGCATCAAAAAACGATGCAAAACCAAATAGTATGATGGGCGTAACAATTAACGACCAAAAAATATTGCTCGCCAACATAAACGGAAATTACTATGCCATCGGCAATGTCTGCATGCACAGGGGTTGTCAATTATCTAAGGGAAAACTTCAAGACGAAACAGTCGTATGCCCTTGCCACGGATCCACGTTTGACCTTAAAACAGGCAATTTTGTTAAAGGACCAACAAAGAAACCTGAACCTACATACGAATTAAAAGTCGAAAATAACGATATTCTGATTAACCTGTAACTAACCTTTCGATCAACTCAATAAGCGTTCCATCTGGATCCTCAACAAAGGCAATTACTGGTCCGTTCGATCCAAGTTTGAAGGGCTCATCAGTAATCCTTACATTTTCCTTCCGCAAAGTAGCAATAGCCTT
Organism: Bathyarchaeia archaeon; assembly: GCA_049522695.1. Lineage (GTDB taxonomy): Archaea > Thermoproteota > Bathyarchaeia > Bathyarchaeales > Bathycorpusculaceae > Bathycorpusculum. The sequence continues at coordinate 9,890 of JBEKNP010000029.1, forward strand.
GCCCATGTCAGAAACTTCGAAGCCTAAATGGTCAAACAATCGTTTTTCATATTCAGGTTGGCTGAAATTCTTTTGGTTACGGTAAAAGGTTAATTCAAGCGTACAGCCTTTGCCCTCCGCGTCCTGAAGGAAAGCGATTTCAGCGTTGTTCTGCTCAATCTCTCGGCGACTCAGAAGCTTCAGACCTAGAAGCCGTGTGTAAAAGTCAATGGATTTCTCCATGTTACTTGTACGAATGCTTGCATGAACAAACACTTTATCACCCCATATTCCTTATGTTTACGAACGCAGGGTTTGTTATAATCTTTTAGCTATAGGCGCCTTTTAGATTCTTCTTCGTCTAAAGTTTTATTCACGAGAGCGTCTGCCCTTTGGATGTAAGGGTTGCTTCGTGGAACATTAATAAAGCTTATTTTTTTAAAGCAGCCTTTCAACTCTTTTGTGCTATGCCATAACTTTTGTAACTCAAAATTTTTTACGCTATATTCCCCGTTAAGCTGTTTTGCGACTAATTCGCTGTCAAGGTGGCAAACGACTTCTTCAACTTTAAGAGCTTTGGCAAACTCCAATGCCGCTATCAACGCTTTGTACTCTGACTGGTTGTTCGTATGTATTCCTATGAAGCACGCATCCGTTTTTACGACTTCGCCTTTTTCTGTTAACGCTAAATAAGCTACGGCGGCGGCTCCGGGATTTCCTCTTGCTCCACCATCAGAATAAAGCAGTAATCGATTAAACATCATGTTCACCGCATTATCCAGCTAAGACTGCGATTTATTATTAAAGCGTTAAGACCTCAATTACCAATTTGATTGGTTGTTCCTGCTAACATATGTTCGGAAGTTTAGGAAAAGCCTAAAAAACCAAACCTTAAACCCATAATCATTATGTCTATTTCAAGGACTCCTTGAGAGCTGAAAAGTAAGAAAGAACCTGCCCAATTTGCTCTTCAGACATGGAAAGAATGGTTTTAACTGACGCTTTCTGCTTTGGCGATGAAGAAAAAGCAATAGTTGCTAAGGCATAATCTAAACTTGTGAAGAGGGGCTCCCATGGAATACTAACTCGTTTACCTTTCAGGTTATATAAGGCAAGGACAAATGCGCTGGCTCGACTTAAGCTATCTTTGAAAGCTTGAATTACCCCACCAATAGCTAAGGCATCATATTCCTTTCCTGAAAGAATACTTTCGATTACCTCGTAGTTTTGTTCTAAATTTTGGATTTCAGCAAAAAGGTCTTGCTTAATTCTTACTTCTGTATTATCTTGCATACGCCATCACTTTCTATTGTTAAAATCAAGTACATAAGACTTTTTCGACTTTTTTTAAAGTTTGGCACTATTTCTTCTTGCAGAGACATACCTTCTCTTTTTGACTTTGACAACTAGGTCAAAAAAAGCACACCCTCCACTTATTTTACTACTCAAGAACTCAAACAAAATTGCGCAAACCCTCCCCTCTCGAAACGAACACTCCCATTCGAACGTTAAAAACCTTATCAGGACAGAAAGCAAACTCTTAATAGCCAATAGCTTAATCACAAGTTTCATGAGCCAAACCAAGGAAATCGAGCAGAAATGGCAAGCCAAATGGGAAAACGCGCACGTTTTTGAGGCTGACCCAGACCCAAAAAGAAAGAAAATAATGGTAACTTTTCCATACCCATACATGAACGGCCCATTACATGTAGGGCACACCTTCACGGCCTCACGGGTTGATGCATACGCTAGGTTCAAGCGGATGCAAGGTTACAATGTGCTTTGGCCTTGGGCTTGGCATTGGACGGGACAACCACTTCTAGGAGCCAGCCAGCGCGTAGCGAGAGGTGACGAAGCCTTCATTCAAGTTCTCCGTGAAGTTGACGGAGTTCCAGAATCAGAACTGAAAAAGTTTGTAGACCCATTGTACATGGCTCAGTATTACACTAATGAGGGACGCTTAGCCATTAAAAGCATAGGTTTCTCGGTAGATTGGCGGCGTGAATTCACCACTGTAATGCCGACTTACAAGAAATTTATTGAGTGGCAGTACAAAAACCTCAAAGAAAAAGGCTACGTTACACGGGGAACGCATCCGGTAGTTTGGTGCCCAAAAGACCAAAGCCCAACAGGAGACCATGACCGCCAAATAGGCGAAGGCGTCACCCCAGAAGAATACACCTTGATAAAATACAAACTTGACGAGAACACGTTTTTGCCAGCGGCAACTTTCCGCCCAGAAACAATCTACGGCATAACAAACATGTGGATAAATCCCGACGCAACATACGTTAAAGCAGCAGTCAACGGCGAAAACTGGATAATTAGTCAAGAAGCCGCTGAGAAACTCAAAGAGCAAGAAAAAAAGGTACAAGTAAAACGTTCGTTTAAAGGTAAGGAACTTATTGGCAAAATTTTCGAAAACCCAATAACGAAAGACAAGTTTCCTATTTTGCCAGGCTGGTTTGTTGACCCCAAAACTGCCACAGGAGTCGTTTACAGTGTACCCGCCCACGCACCCTACGATTGGCTGGCACTCAAAGATTTGCAGGAAAAGCCTGAGGTTCTCAAGGATTTTGGAGTTGACCCTGAAGTCGTTAATCGGATTAAGCCTATCTCAATAATTAAGGTCGAGGGTTTCGGCGAGTACCCAGCCGTTGAAATAGTCCAACAAATGGGCATCAAAGACCAGAATGATGCCAAAGCGGACGAAGCTACAAAACAATTATACAAAAAAGAATTCCATAGCGGAGTCCTAAAGCAGAATTGTGGACCTTACGCTGGAAAATCCGTCAAAGACGTAAAAGATATGCTTATTGAGGATTTTCGTAACCTCGGCGTCGCCGACAGCATGTACGATTTGCCAGAGCAAGTGGTTTGCCGATGTATGACCCAGTGTATAGTAAAGATACTTTCAGACCAGTGGTTCCTAAACTACTCCGACCAACAGTGGAAGGCGAAAGCCAAAGAAGCAGTGGCTCAAATGACGATTTACCCTGACTCAGCCAAACAATCGTTCAACACCGTTATAGACTGGCTGAAAGAATGGGCTTGCGCAAGAACCACAGGTTTCGGAACTCCATTGCCGTGGGGAAAAGGCTGGATAATCGAGACACTCAGCGACTCTACAATTTACATGGCGTTTTACACAATAAACAAGCACATAAAACAAAACAACATTAAGCCTGAAACGTTAACGCCTGAAGTGTTTGACTACATTTTCTATGGCAAAGGCAACCCAGGCGAACTCCAAAAGGCGGTTGGAATAAATATTGATTTACTATTAGCAATGCGGAACGAATTCTTGTATTGGTACCCCTTCGACCTTAGAAACTCAGCTAAAGAACTTGTACCAAACCATTTGACCTTCTGCATATTCCATCATGCAGCCCTGTTTCCGCCTGAACACTGGCCCAAAGCCATAGGAGTAAACGGTATGCTTATGGTTGAAGGCAAACAGATGCACAAGAGCAAAGGCAACTTCATAACAATGAAGGGCGCCGTCGAAAAGTACGGAGCCGACGCCACGCGCAGCGCACTGTTACTTGGGGCAGAGGGCATGGATGATCCGGACTGGCGAGCGGAAAACGTAAGCGACTTAAAAAGCAAGTTTGAAGCATTATGCAGTTTCTCAAGTGCTGTAATCACTTCTGCCAAAAAAGAAGAAGACACCACGCTGGAACGATGGTTGCAAAGCAAACTTCAACACAGAATTAAAGATGTCACAGTCAGCTTAGATGAGCTTAAAACCCGAACTGCCTTGCAGATCACCTTATTTGAAACATGGAATGACCTGCGCTGGTACATCCAACGAAAAGGCAAAACTGACGCTAAAGCGCTGGGCGAAGCAGTGAAAATTTGGCTTAAAATGCTTGCACCTTTCGCGCCTTTCATTTGCGAGGAGCTTTGGAGCCAAACGAGCGAGACAGGCTTCATCAGCGTTGCAAAATGGCCAGTGTTTGACGCCTCAAAAGTTGATGCCGCTGCGGAAGAGCAGGAGAACCTGATAGTTGATGTAATGGCAGACACTTCCAATATCCTAAAAGCTATGAAGATTACACCTAGACGTATCTGCTACTATACAGCGGCATCTTGGAAGTGGCAGGTGTACCTAAAAGTTTTAGACAAAACCTTAGCCAGCGAAGCAAAGATTAACGAGCTAATGAAAGAATTTGCAGCCAACGTCAACCTGAAGCCGCATATAAAGGACATTGCAGGCATGGTTCCAAGAGTAATGAAGGCTTTAACGAAACTGCCAAATGAAAGAAAAGCTAACATAATAAAGATTAAACCCTTAGACGAGAAAGAAATCTTAGATAGTGCAGCTGGCTTTTTGAAGGATCGCTTTAACGCTGAAATATCCGTGTACAGCGAAGATCAGAAAAGTTACGACCCTAAGCAACGTGCCGCGATGGCTATACCTTTTCAACCAGCAATATACATAGAATAAACTCTTCTTTTCTCTCTTTGAAAGAGCACCATGTTTTAACTGCTTGTTTCGGGGGGCTCTTCCCGGTTTTTCAGTTTCTCTTCCAGAAGCATCAGCAGTTCCTGAGGTTTCACAGGTTTAACCAAGTAAGCATCTGCACCTTCATCAAGCGCTTTAACACCTGTTTCTAGGGATGGAAACCCAGTAATCATTATTTTTATGGTATGCTGTAATTGCTTTTTGAGTTTAGCAAGTAAATCTGTGCCATCCATATCTGGAAGCCTGATATCAACCAATGCTAAATCGAAATGGTGATTTTCCGCTTTCTCCATGGCTTCTTTTCCAGTTTCTGCAACATCGATTTCATAGCCGCTTTTTTGAAGAATGCGCGTGAAAGTTCGAAGTATTGATTTGTCATCATCAACAACAAGTATGCTTTTTTTATTTCCCGCCATTTAAACACTTCTCCATCGATTTGACATGACGCTTTTCACCCGCGTTTAAGGTGAAGATAAACTATCAAAGCCAATGTAAGCTCCAACCAAGCGAATGCTTGATTTGATGCAACAAAGACTTTTACCCTATACTTTTGGGTATGGTAAAGATGTTTTTCGAGACTAATAAACTCTATCCTCTTGCACGCTTGCCGAAAAAACCAGTTTAAACGTGTCATACCGCCATAAATATAATCTTGCCCCTAAATTTCCTCAATGTCTTAGGAACGTTGCGCATCAAACTTTACTGTGAAATTAATTAAGCGCTTTCTTTCTTGAAAAAACAGGTTAGCAGTCAAAAAAAAATAATAAAGCTTAAACAACCGAGCTATCTCACTCTTAAAGGAGGAAAAACTGTTGAAGTTAATTTACGTTGCAATAGATGGTATGGGAGATTTACCAATCAAAAGTTTAGGCAACAAAACACCTATAGAAGCAGCTGAAACCCCGAACATGGATGCGCTTGCCAGAAATGGAAAAACAGGTTTAATGTACTCGGTAAAGAAAGGCGTTGCGCCCGAGAGCGACGTCGCAGTCATTTCGCTTTTAGGTTATGACCCATTCAAGTACAGCACTGGCAGAGGCGTTATCGAAGCCGTCGGCGCAGGCTTAAAGATGAAGGATGGCGATTTAGCTTTAAGGTGCAACTTTGCAACTTTAGGTCAAGGAAAAAAGATAATTGACCGTCGAGTTGCAAGAAGTTTAACCTCTGAAGAAGCCGCTGAGCTAAGCAACGCTGCTAACGAACAGGTTAAGCTTGAATCTTATCCTGCAACGTTTGAGTTTCGAAACACGATGGGGCACAGAGCAGTTCTATTAATAAAAAGCAGAGGGAAGCCTCTTTCAAGCAACATAACAAACAGTGACCCAGCCTATACAATAGTTAACGGCATTGGAGTGGCACAGGCTAAAGTTGAAATGGTGCTGAAAACCTGCGAACCAACAGACAACACACAGGAGGCAAAAGTTTCTGCGGCACTTGTGAACGAGTTTATCGAGAAAACCCATAAACTATGGGACAACCATCCAGTAAATATTAAGCGTGCGTCTGAGGGCAAGCTGAGAGCAAACGTTGTTTTAACTCGAGACGCAGGACACCTTATCCCCAAATTCTTCAACATAAATGAGCACTACCACGTGAACTTCGCAGCCTTGGCGGATATGCATGCTGAACGGGGCATCGCGCAGTTGGCAGGCATGGACTCCACGCTTTTGCCGCCGCCCTCAGGCAACCTCCAAAAAGACTGCGAAATAAGAGTCAAAGCCCTGCTAGATGTGCTTCCCAAGTATGATTGTTTTTACATTCACCTTAAAGGTCCAGATGAACCAGGACATGACGGCAACTGCAGCTTAAAAACTCAGATTATCTCAGCCATCGACAAATACTTCTTCGGACCATTGCTAAAGCAGATTTCTCTAAAAGACAACCTTATCTGCATAACTGCTGACCATGCGACACCTTGCTCATTAAAAGTGCACAGCGATACGCCAGTTCCCGTATTAATTTCAGGCGACAAAGTCGACGATGGAAAAGCAGGAAAATTCTCAGAGAAAGAATGCGCAAAAGGCAGCTTAGGCATGATAGAGCGTGGATGCGAATTAATGCCAAAACTCATGGAGCTACTGAAAAAATAAAAGGCAAGTTGAAGATACAATATGAAATAAATGTTCTTTAAGGATTTAGAAAGTGGACCGTTTGCTGCAACCATAAACAATTTCTCCAACATGATAAGCATAATAATACTGTAGCTAAAGCAGGGCAGATGGACGGATTGAAAACATCGGAAACTCATGGCTCAGAATATTACAACGAAATAGGCAGCAAAGGTGAATGAAAGGTTCGCAAGCTTATTCAGGAAGGAAAAGAACACGAAGAAGAATAGAAATAATGCAAACACTTTCTTGCTCTTTGCTTTTTATACCTCTCCTATGCGGTCTTTTAAGAAAAGCAGTCAAACTGATTTCACTGCAAAGCAGGCTTCTTTTGCTAGCTAACTTTGTTTTAAACAAACAAACAATCCAATTTCCGCAAACAAGTTTGGAAACAGCTTGATTTGGCTATTTTTTCTAATAAAAGCTGAATTTTCGATTTGGATGTTTCTTTTTTTGCAGTAATCTTTGAAGTCGACAATGCCTAAGAAATGCAGATTTGGTGTGTCATACCACTCGTAAGGCAGCGCTTTAGTTACTGGGACTCTTCCTTTGAAGAATATTTGGAATCTGGCTGAGGCTTGCACGAAATTGGGAAAGCCGACAATAACCTTTTTTCCAACTCTCAAAGCCTCTTTCAAGGCAAAGTCTGGCTTTTTCACCTGCTGAAGCGTCTGATTTAGTATTACATAGTCAAATGAGTTGTCGGCGTATTCAGAGAGACCTGTGTCTATGTCTTGTTGAAAAACGCTTAATCCTTGGGCAACGCATCGATGAATGGAGTTTTCGTTTAGTTCTATTCCCTGCGCATGCACCTGCCTTTCGTTTATGAGCAGAGCTAAAAGTTCTCCGTCGCCGCATCCAAGGTCCAGCAGGGAAGCGTCTTTGTTAATCCAGTTTAGGATGATTTTGTGCTCTGCTTTTACTGGTGCCTGCTTCATTGCTTGACACCGTTATGCCCATTTGAAGCTGTGTTGAGGAAATGTTTGATTAACTGGGTTTCTTGCTCAGTTTCCAAAAGGAATGCGTCATGACCGTAAGTTGAGTTTATTTCGCAGTAGGTGGTGTCGACTTCTGCCAGTTTGCAGGCTTTAACGATTTCTTGAGACTGATATGATGGGTATAGCCAGTCTGATTTGAAGGATATTACGAGCACTTTTGCTTTTAACCCCCTAAAGATGTTACCGAGGTTTTTGTTTCCATTGAGGATGTTGAAGTAGTCTATGGCTTTGGTAATGTAGAGGTATGAGTTGGCGTCGAATCGTTTTACAAAGTTGTCGCCTCGATAATGCAAGTAGCCTTCAACCTCAAATTCTGCGCCGAACTTGAAGGGTTCTTTGTCTTCTTTGAGGCGTCTTCCGAATTTTTCGGCCATTGAAGCATCGCTCATATAGGTTATGTGCCCAATCATTCGTGCTACGGCTAAGCCTTTCGCTGGAACCTTTGAGCTGTAATAATGCCCATTCTTCCAGTCGGGGTCAGCCATGATTGCTTGGCGGCCAACTTCGTTGAAGGCTATCTGCTGGGGCGTATGCTTCAATGTTGTTGCGATTGGTATGGCAGATTGTATTCTTTCAGGGTAGGAAACCATCCACTGGAGGGCTTGCATGCCGCCCATGGAGCCGCCGATAACCGCGAGAAGTTTTTCGATGCCTAAGTGATCAATTAGGCGAGCTTGAGCGTTCACCATGTCGCCAATTGAAACTATGGGAAAGTCGGTGCTGTAGGGTTTGCAAGTTTTCGGATTAATGGAAGAGGGACCAGTGGAACCTCGGCAGCCGCCGATAACGTTGGAGCATATTACAAAATACTTGTTTGTGTCTAAGCCTTTACCTGGACCAATTAAGCTGTCCCACCAGCCATCGGCTCCAGCGGCATGGGCGTCCCCGCTGAGCGCATGAAGCACCAGAATAGCATTTGATTTTTGAGCGATGAGCTCACCGTAAGTTTCGAAGGCAAGCGTTATCGGACCAAGTTTCTCGCCTGATTCCAAAATTAGCTCCGCTGGTGGATACCCGAAAGTGAAGGTTTGGATTTCTGAATTTTCCAATTTATTAACTGTTACGAACTTTTGATCCTCCAAAAAACGAGGGACAGGCAGCTATAACGCTGCTATAGATTTAAGGTTTCGCTGATACTTTCAATGCTTGGTCCAAGTCTTCAATGATATCCTCAACGTCTTCAATTCCTATGGATAGTCTGATGTAGTCCTCTGTGACGCCTGTTGCTGTTTGTTCTTCCTTGCTTAGTTGCTGATGAGTTGTCGAAGCTGGGTGGACAATGAGGCTCTTTGCGTCGCCAATGTTTGCCAAATGCGAGAAGAGCTTGACCGACTCGATTAGTTTGCGTCCTGATTCTTTACCGCCTTTTATTCCGAAGCCAACGAGACCTCCATAGTTACTATTCAGATACTTTGCCGCGATTTTGTGGTTTGGATTGTCAGGTAAGCCAGGGTAGATGACCCAACTTACAAGCGGATGGTACTTGAGGAACTGTGCTACTTTTAAGGCGTTTTCGGAATGTTTGCGTTGTCTAAGCGGCAGTGTTTCTAAACCTTGCAGGAAAAGCCATGAATTAAATGGGCTCAACGCTGGTCCTAGGTCTCGCAGGAGTTGCACGCGCACTTTGAATATGAATGCTACGTTTCCTAATCCAGGGAAGCTGCTGAATGCATCCCAGTATTTGACGCCGTGATAGCTTGGGTCTGGTTCGGTGAATTCTGGGAATTTGCCGTTGTTCCATTTGAAGTTGCCAGAGTCTACGATAACTCCGCCTATGCTGGTTCCGTGTCCGCCGATGTATTTAGTTGCTGAGGCGACAACGATGTCTACGCCATAATCGATTGGTCTAACTAAGCCTATACCAACGGTGTTGTCAACTACAAGGGGTATGCCTGCGTCATGTGCAATTTTGGCGAGGGCTTCAAAGTCGGGAACATCAAGTTTTGGGTTGCCGATGGTTTCGGCGTAGATTGCGCGTGTTTTGGGAGTTATTGCTTTTTTGAATTCTTCTGTTTTTTGGGAGTCAACGAACTTCACGGTTCTGCCTAGTTTTGGGAAAGTGTAGTGAAAAAGCTGGTATGTTCCGCCGTAGAGGTTGTTTGCTGAGACGATTTCGTCGCCAACGCGGGTTATCGCTAATAGAGCTAAGGTTTCAGCTGCTTGTCCAGAGGCTACTGCTAATGCGCCTGTGCCGCCTTCTATGGCGGCAATGCGTCTTTCAAAAACATCGGTTGTTGGGTTCATTAATCTGGTGTATATGTTTCCTAGTTCTTTTAGGGCGAAAAGATTCGCTGCGTGATCGGTGTTTTTAAAGACGTAGGAAGTCGTCTGGTAGATCGGAACAGCCCTTGATCCGGTTGTAGGATCAGCTGTTTCTTGACCTGCATGGACGGCTGCTGTGTCTAATCTTTTTTTGGTCAATTTTTTAATGCACCTGTGGTTTTGTTTATTGACAAGACATCTAATAACGCCGTTATATGCCTTTTTGCAAGAATTATTCCAAAAAGAATATTAGACCAGCAAACCAAATACATACAATATGTTTCCCACACTGGAAGACATCGCCAAACGTCGAAGACAATTAGGCCTAAATCAGTCAGAACTAGCCAAAATGGCAGGCGTCAGCCAATCCCTAATCGCCAAGCTTGAAGCAGGAACAATCGATTCATCCTACACCAAAGTCAAAACAATCTTCGACATCCTTGAACGCGTAGAAGCCAAAACAAAAATCCAAGAACGAAAAGTCGTACCTAACGAGATTATCGGCATACAGAAAGATGAGCCAATCTTAAAGGTTGTCAAACTTATGAAAGAGCATGGTTACTCCCAGATTCCAGTGTTTAACGGTAAACAGTCTGTAGGAAGCGTGTCGGAAAAAACTATTCTGCGGCAGATTTTGGCTGGCAAGGATTTGGATCAAATTTCCGGCTTGCCTACAGAAGATATCATGGAGGAAGCTTTTCCTCAGGTTGGGGAAGATGCGCCGTTGTCGATGATTTCCAGTCTATTGCAGACTTATCAGGCAGTTTTAGTGGCGAAAAAAGGCCAGGTGGTAGGTATCATCACTAAAGCTGATTTATTGAGAATGCTGTAGTTCGGTTAAAGGCGCTGCAGTTAGGGTTACTTTGCTAAGGGGTGGTCCTTGTTAGGTGTTGAGTTATTGCTGCGATGATTCTTTTTGCCTTTCTCCAAAATATCCGAGAGTGATTGGGTCCCGTTTTTCTGCCTCTTGCACAGTAAAATGCTCTACTGCATTTGCGAGCGTTTGGGGTTTTCGTCTCTTAATTTTTTGAAAAATTCTTCAGGCTTAACGGTTGTGAAGCATTTTGCTTAATTGTTCGACATTAGTTTGCCTCAAATTTTTTTCTGTCCCTCATGCTATGCGGCTTGTCTTAAAATATCCACAAAACGGTCAATCTCCTCAAACGTGTTGTATATGTAGAAACTTGCACGTGCTGAAGACTGCAGCTTGAAAAATTGATGCAAAGGCTGCGCACAGTGAAAGCCGCTTCTTATGGCTATGCCGTAGTTGTCAAGAAAGAGTGCAACATCGGGAGACGATAAGCCTGCAACGTTGAATGGAATAATTCCACTGCTCGAAGATTCGTCGCTATGCCCGTAAATAATAACGTTCTTGAGTTCACGCATTCTCTTAATTGCGTAATTAGTTAAAAGTCTCTCATGCGCGAGGACTTCCTTTTGCCCTATTTGTTCAAGATATTTGACAACAGCGCCTAAACCTACAATACCAGAAGTGTCAGGCGTACCAGCCTCAAACTTCCCAGGCAAACTATTAAAAGTTATATCGCATTGCCCTTGTTCTTTACTGAATGAAACATCGCTTATCATGCTTCCCCCCACATTGGAAAGGCGCCATCTTCTCAAGAATCCCAGCTTTGCCATACAGTACACCTATTCCTGTTGGCCCAAGCATTTTATGACCAGAGAACACTAAAAAATCAATACCTAAATCTTTTACATCAACGGGCAAGTGTGGAATAGATTGGGCTCCATCCACCAGCATTAATGCGCCATAATCATGTGCCGCCCGAGCTACTTTTTTAATGTTATTAATTGCGCCGGTTACGTTTGAAACATGAGTTAAAGAAACAAGTTTAGTTTTATTGGATAATTTGCTTTCAAAGTCTTCATAATCCAAGGAGCCATCATTGTTAACGTTTACATATCTGATTTTAAATTCGCTTAATCGCGAAATTATTTCCCAGGGTACAATGTTGCTGTGGTGCTCCATCATTGAAATCAAGATTTCATCACCTTTTTTCAGCGTATGCAGACCCAGCGAGTAAGCTACTCAATTGATTGCTTCGGTGGTACCTCTGACAAAAACAATCTCAGAGCTTTCTGTGGCGTTTATGAAGTGCGCAACTTTTTCGCGGGCTTCTTTTTGCATTTCTGTTGCTTCTTGAGAAAGCGTATGGACGGCTCTGCCAGTGTTAGCGTTATGGTTCTCGTAGAAATCCACTATAGCGTTAATTACTTGTATTGGTTTTTGTGAAGTTGCCGCATTGTCAAAGTATACTAGAGTGTTGTTGTTTATTTTACGTTTTAGTATTGGAAAGTCTTCTCGAATTTTGTTAACATCCAAATGCAGTACCCCCTTGTTTGCAAGATAAATTATGACCAGTCAGTTGATAAAACGAGACTAATGTGCTTTTAGGTAACAAAAAGAAAGAAGGTTAGAGGGATGGTGATGGAGCGGGTTCTTGGAATAGTACTGTGCTGAGGTAGCGTTCGCCTGTGTCTGGAAGGATAACTACTATTAGTTTGCCTTCATTTTCCTTTCGTTTAGCTACTTCGATTGCTGCAAAAGCTGCTGCGCCCGATGATATGCCAATAAGTAAACCTTCCTGCTTTGCTAATTGTCTGGCTGTTTGAAGGGCATCTTCATCTTTAACTTGTATGATTTCATCAACCAAATCACGTTTTAAAACGTCAGGCACGAAACCTGCACCGATTCCTTGAATTTTGTGTGGCCCTTTTTTGCCTCCGCTTAAGACTGGCGAGGCCGCTGGTTCTACGGCTATTGCTTTAAAATTGGGCTTAAGTGGTTTTATATATTGGGCTACCCCAGTTATTGTTCCGCCTGTACCGACACCAGATATTAGGATGTCCACTTTTCCATCTGTATCATTCCAGATTTCTGGCCCAGTGGTTTCTCTGTGAACTTTGGGGTTTGCTATGTTCTTGAACTGTTGGGGTACGAACGAGTTAGGGGTTTTTGTAGCCAATTCTTCGGCTATTCTTATGGCTCCGCCCATGCCTTCTGGACCAGGAGTTAAAACTAACTCTGCGCCGTAGGCTTTGAGTAAGTTGCGTCTTTCGATGCTCATGGTTTCTGGCATTGTTAAGATAAGTCGGTAACCTTTCACTGCTGCTACCATGGCTAAACCTATACCTGTGTTGCCGCTCGTCGGTTCAATAATCACAGTGTTTGGTTTGATTAAGCCCTGTTTTTCTGCTTCTGCAATCATGCTCCAGCAAATTCGGTCTTTAACGCTTCCTCCAGGATTGCGCGCTTCAAGTTTGCCTACAACTGTGGCTTTTACATCCTTCGTTAGTCTGTTTAAGCGTACTAATGGTGTGTTGCCGATTGTCTCTAAAACGTTATTTGCTATTTTTGTCATTTTTAATTCACCTATTATATAGGCGTTATGATATAACAGTGTTATATTTAAACGCTTTGCCGCACAAATCACAGCCACTCGGAAGCTTTCACATAGAAAAATCTAGTTTAGCCCGTCGATTTGGATTCTTATGGAACCCAGAAAAATTCTTCCCGAGTTAACAAAGTAAATGTGACGTGAGGCTTAAGCTAAAAGTCAGCACAATTACGAAAAAGGGTGCTGAAGGTTAAATTTGGCCTTATTTCAGTTCAATGTTTACTTGAACAGGCACATCGTTCTTCAAGACATATAGCACTGGGCATCTTTCTTCAGCTATTTTCAGTAGCTCTTTTATTTTCTCAGGGTCGCCTTTAGCTTTCAACTTAGTTGTCGCTGTTATCTTTTGGAAACCAAGTTTAACATCGGGTACGCCTAAAAAGGCGCCTAAGTCCAACTCTCCTTCCACTGTGGTTTCAACTGCTTGTATGTCTACGCCAAGTTTCTTACCATAGAACCTTAAAATGATTTGTTGGCACCCGCCGAGTGCTGCCAGTATCAATTCGACCGGATTTGGACCTTTATCGCTTCCGCCGAGCTCTTTTGGTTCGTCTATTTCAAGGCTATGCGTTCTGAGGGTTGAAGATATGTGTACGTATTCTTTAGCTACGAATGTTGCCCTAAATTTCGTCAGGTTGCTTGACATTTTCACTTCCTTGTTTATTAGGGATATAACCCTCTATATTCTTTTTTGTAAATAATATTCTAAAAGGAATAACGTCAGCAGGCATTTCCTTTAACGCCCAGCAAAATCGCTTCAGCCAATTCACAAGCAGAAACGTCGACGCAACGCATTCTTTTGAATCTGTCCATTATGTGTATTTAGTTTAAACATTTTTGCTAGTCACATATTGGCATTAAAACGTATTACGGAGGTTCAAGCGTTACCCTTAAAAAATGAAGTCTGCAAGACCGGGTATTCAGCCCGCAACCACGATTCCCTCAACTTTGCAATAACAATGCATCCATCATTTGCACACAAGCCAAAAAACTCAACCTATCGCCACCTACCTAACACAAGACAGTTACAGCAACTCTTAAAACCTCGGCTGCTCCAGCTTATCCTGCCGACGCGCCATCACAGGAACCTAAAGGCAGCTTGCTTTTTCAACATCGTTTCGAAGACAACTCTGTCTTTGTGTTAACAGCAACTAAAATACCGTTCTTTTCTAGGGCAATCTAGGACATTATAGGACTTTCTAGGACACAGCCTGCAACGATTTCAAACGCTGCCTCAAAAAAGCAACCCAAGAGAAACCCATCAAAACGGCAACACAAATGTGTTGTTCTAGTAAAGACACTCACCGCAAAATATCAAAGCTAAACAAGAACCTTCCATTTAATTTATTAAGGTATAATGCTGTTATATTTGCGGAATCAAAATGAGTGCTCGATGCGAAACCATAGGAAAATATGTACTTCCAGTCTTCAGGTCCCTTGTCGCCAAAGAACTCATTAAAACTTACCATTTAACACAGGTTGAAGCGGCAAAGAAACTTAAAACAACCCAAGCAGCAGTAAGCCAATACATAAACTCCAAACGTGCAATCAAAGGCACAGAACAATTCATCGACATTCTGCCCAGAATCCAAGCAGAAGCCAAAGAAACCGCTAAACGCCTCGCAAACAACGAGACAACTTGGGACGAAGTAACACTTGATTTCTGCAAGCTTTGCTCAACTTTTTACACGACGGAAGAAAGCACAACAGGCGACAACTACACTATATAGGAGCCTATAGGGAAAGGGGTATCCTGTTAGTTTACCGCTTTACCCTGCAAAAAGAGTAGCTTAGTGAAAAGGTTTTATCGCGCCCTTTTTTTCTTTAATGCTCGCTTTTGCAGCCTTCTCCAGCTTGACGTCACCGGTGCAAGAAACCTCAAACTCATTCCTTACTCTATGGACGCGCACGATACACATAAACACTGGCAACACAAAAGCCTCAATTCAATGTAAAGGAAAGGCATATATTATAACTGCTCAGGTTGACAACCATTCAACGTGGAAAAAGCACACTATCGGACTTATCCACCTAAATTTTCTTTAGCACTTAAACACATATACTTATAAGTATGTATGCGCTTAGTATACTATGTGAATAAGTGAATCAAGGCGTAAAAAATGACGAAAATAAACGCGAAATTTGGAAATTGACGATTCGCTTATTTTAAAAAAATATGACACGGAAAGCGTGCAATAAAATAAGTGACTGAAATGAGCCGTATCAATGTTGACATCTCAACTGAGCTAGAAAAACAGCTAAGATTAAAAACACTAGAAAGATTCGGGGGCAAAAAAGGCGACTTATCCCGAGCTGTCCAAGAAGCAGTAAAAACATGGATCGACAAAAATGAATAAAGAATGAAGTCGCCCCTCCTTAAGCCTGATAACTATATTATAAGAATGCCCGGGTAAAAGGCACAGGGAAGCCAGTTAGCCTCAAAGCACCTACCGCGTGGGTGTAATTATGGGCAATCTAGCTGGAAGCCCCTTTTTAGAATGACAATCTAAAGCAAGTTGCGTTTACTCGGTTGATGGCAACAGACAAGAAAAGTTTAAGCAACTCGTAAGTAAATAATCATTTGATTAACTAGGTGAAAATAATGGTTAATAAAAAATTGGAACTTGTATTCATCGATAAGGAAGGGAAATGGTACCCACTAGACGAAGTCGATCGTGAAGAATTAGCGGTAGGTTTAGAAAAAATTTCTAAAGAAGTCGCAAAACGACTACAGTTGCTAAAAGAGCAAAGGTAGAAACTTTAATTCGAAAGCCTAAATTCTCATTACTTTGAAGCTTAAATATAACTTGGCAGTAACAAGATAGTGGAGATCTTTTTAAATGGGTAGTTTTTCAGTGTCTTTACCTGCAAATTGGGAAGAGTTTTTGAAACGTTTAGCTGACGACCATGAAATTGACGTTAGCAAAGTCATTGGTGGATTGTGTGAGTGGGCTTTTTCTAGCTCTGATAGCAAGATACAGTTTGAAGTTTGGTTGGATAAGGCTTATCCGCCAAAAGGTGAAGCTGAAGACATAGCAAACGAAGAAGGCGAAGAAGCAAGCGAGGCTGAAGAAGAAACTGAAGACGAAGCTGAAGAGGAAGTCCACGAGGACAGAGACTACAGTGAAGACAGAGAACCAAAGCCTTAACAGCTGTCATCTAAAACAGCCTATTATTTTCACTAACTATTTTGTTCAAAAAAAGAAAACTCGAATAGCTGAGGTGAAAAAAGAATGAGTGAAAAAGAAAATAAAACCGAAGAGCAAGAAACAAAGCAACTAGCATCTCCCTTAAAAGAAGTGCGGCGATATACGGGCGAGAATAAGAAGGCAACTGCGAAGCTCAACGAAACGGAAACAGGGCCACGCAGATCTCGCGGAAAAAAACAAAGACGACAATTCAAACTTGCCCCTAACAGAGGATAAGACAGCTTGAACTCTAAATTCGTTACTTAGGTTTGAATTACCTTCTCGCAGGAGACGCAAATTGAGCCTTCAGAATTAGCACTTGAAAATGGGTATATATAGCCATTTTGCCCTTTAACCTGGCAGGTTGAAAGTTATGCCGAAATGTCCAAATTGTACAGCCCATATGAAAGAACCTGACAAGGAATGGAATTTTGGGCGATTCCGAGTTAAGATGTATAAGTGTACTAAGTGTGGAAATCAATTTAGAGAATTTTTCAAGGAAAATACGTTGCAATTCGTGTTGAGCGCACACAACGGTGGTTTAGGAAAAACCAGAGTGAGCAAAGAAACAAGTGACAGGCATAAAACCTATCAATAACCCGTTTCTGCCTTGTGCATACCTCATAGCTTAAGGACTCAAAAGAAGCCTAAAACGAGACTTAGGCAAGTTACTTATACCTTGTCTAGCGCAAGATTCTTGCTCTTCTCTTTTCCTCTAATTGGGAAATGTTCATGGTTGTGGGTTTTTCTATGATCGGGCATAGGACAAAAGCGGAGCGAGCTGGCAGATAGAGGCTGAGCACATATTGACTTTTTGCTTCAGTAGTGTCCATAATAGTGAAGTGGGTCTGCTGCGGCAACAGTCTGCCGTGTCCACCGTATTTTGGTGCATCACAGTCTAGGATCATCATGTATTTTCCAGGGGGAGCTTCAAATCGATAATCATTAAAGGATTGATAGGGATTAAAATTGAAGACAAAAATCAGATCAGCCCTTTTGAAGATGATTACTTTTTTCTTGGAATCTTCATGCAGTAGTTGCGGGATGAATGATTCAAGAAGGTGCTGTGTCTTGACAAGTGCAATCATGTCGCGGTCGAATCGGGCTAGCAAATGATACTTCAGGTGAATGTCATCTGCGAGATGCCATTGTCGACGAGCATGCTTGAATGACCAGCTGTTTCCCTCTCGGGGAAAATCTATCCAGTCTGGATGACCGAATTCGTTGCCCATAAAGTTTAGATAACCGTGGCTGGCCGTGCACAGAGTTATCAAACGGATCATCTTGTGCAATGCTATTCCACGAGCGACCTTTGAGTTGGCATCATCGATCCCCATGTGATGGTACATGTCTTCACCAATCAGTCGGAAAATAAGTGTCTGGTCTCCCACTAACGCCTGGTCGTGAGATTCAACGTAACTAATGGTTTTCTCATCTGCTCTGTGGTTATTAAGTTCAAACCAAAGATGACCGATGGGCCAGTCCTCATCTTTGAAATCTTTTATTAACCTAATCCAGTAATCAGGCACCCCCATTGAAAAGCGATAATCGAAACCGAACCCGCCCTCTAACTGGGAAACGGCCAAACCTGGCATGCCGCTGACATCTTCGGCTATGGTTATGACGTCTGGCTGAACATCATGAATCACTCGGTTTGCAAGAGTTAAATAGGTTAAGGCATCTTCATCCACGTTGCTGTCGAAGTAATCGTTGTATGAATTGAATACTCTTTTAAGACCATGGTCCAAGTAAAGCATGCTGGTGACACCGTCGAACCGAAAACCGTCAAAATGGAATTCGTCTAGCCAGTATCGGCAATTGGAAAGTAAAAAATGCAAAACCTGAGGTTTATAGTAATCGAAACAACGTGAATCCCAAGCCTTGTGTTTTCCGCGCGGGCCGTCATGAAAATACTGAAATAGTGTCCCGTCGAAGCGGCTCAATCCCTCCACCTCGTTGGACACGGAGTGGGAATGTATCAGATCCATTAAAACGGTAAGCCCTTGGGCGTGAGCCGTGTCAATCAGGAGTTTCAAATCCTCGGGCGTCCCGTATCGCGATGAAGGAGCGAAAAAGCTTGATACCTGATATCCAAATGATCCGTAGTAGGGATGTCCTTGAATGGCCATTAACTGCAACGTGTTGTAACCGGCAGTGGCAATTCGCGGAAGCACTCGGAGAGTAAATTCACGGAAGGAACCGATTTTTTCTTCTTCCTGTGCCATACCGATATGCGCTTCATAGATTAATGGAGCCTCTTTAGGTCGTTTAAAATCGATTTTCCAGCGATACGAATCCGGTGGTAACCATACTTGGGCGTTGAAAATCAAAGTTTTGGGATCTTGAACAACCCGTCGAGCATAGGCTGGAATGCGATCACCTTCGTTTCCTGTCCAATGAATACGGAGTCGAAACAGATCACCATGCGCCAATTTGTCTGCGGTCAGGTGGATTTCCCAGACACCATAATCATTGATCTTTTCCAGCTCAAATTCTCTTTGCTCTTGCCGTTTGCTCATGTCTCCTATAAGGTAAATCGCCGTTGCATTTGGCGCCCACTCGCGGAAAACCCATTCGCCTCGTTGGAAATGCAGGCCGAAATATTCGTGGCCAGACGCAAACTCTGCAAGGCTCATTTTTCCCTGCGTAAGACGCTGCTCTGTCTCTTCGATACTCTCCAAGCGATGTCGAATCTTATCAGAAAACGGCAGGAGGTACGAATCGCTTCTCAGTAGGTGGGTCAATCGGCTTTCAAGATCACTCATCAAAATACCTTATTCTGAATTAACATGCAAGTAATTTAATTCTTTTTCATAGAAGTCGAGAACAAATCGAAATACCTTGCTAGCGGATATTTCAGTTTAAAAAGCATGCCTATTTCGGTAACTTGCAAAGAAGGCTATAAACCTAACAAACAGTCCAGAAAAATTTGGTAAGCTGGGAATATCTAAACATTAGGAAGTAGATAAAGAGAAATTGGAAAGGTTTGGTCCAGATGACGATTAAACAAGGTGAAATTTCATGCCCAGAAGGTATTATGAGCGTGATGAAGATTGGCTAGTCCTGTGTCCTGAATGCCGGGGTAAGGGTACAATAGGTACTGAGGAATCTAGAGTTCGATGCTCAAAATGTGATGGAGCAGGGAAAATTAGGCGATAGCAAAGGCTGTTTAGGTGCACGCGGCTACATTATATAACTCAATTATTCGACTGGATGGGTTCGTAGAATCGGTTATTTCTGCAAGCTTAATTGTGCTATTTATTAGAAGTCAAAATCCCTTCTTTGAAAGTTATCGGGGGAAGTATTTGCTGCTAATTACTATTTGATTGTTGGTGCCACATTTATCTTCCCCTTTACTCCGATTAGTAGCCTATTTGGTTTTGCCTAGCAACCCTTTCCGCTTCTTATTTTGATGTCGATAATTGTGGTTCTTTACATAATTTTGGGCGAAGTGGTGAAAGGAGTTTTTTGCAAGCGGGTAAAATTCTGGCACTTATCCAGTTAGAAGGTTCAAAAACATTTTGTCTAACTCCCTAAATCTAAAAGAGCAAGGAAATCGAGGCTGACGCAGTCCGCTTGTCGATGTAGCCTTACAGTCACATAACTATTTATCCCCTCACCTGGTCATAATGGTACAGTTAAAGAATACTGTAAGTTGGTTGAAAGTTATGGATGCTCCTGATGATATAGCAAAAATTCTTGGTCCAAACGAGAAGGTTGAGTTATATATTAAGCAGAAAATCTACCATCCTCAGATTAATATTAACTCTGTAGTTTTTACGAATGAACGTATGATTCTGCGACATCCTCACGCGCTTGGTTTGAAGAAGGATTACACCGATTACAATTACCGAGACATAGCTAACGTGGTGTTGGATAAGGGAGTTTTGCGGTCAACTATCAAATGTACGCTTAGGCTCGGTGGAGAGCCGCTAGCCTTGGGCGACTTGCCTAACTCGGAAGCAGAAAAGGCTTACGGAATCGTCAGAGAGAACATTGGCAAATTTCAAGCACCGTTTTCAACCGGATATAATAATCCTAATCCGTCCAATGCTCCTGACGCGTCTAATGCGCCTAAATAATCGATTCCATGACGCAACAAGAGCACCCTGCAACTGGGGCTAGTCCAAAATGTATGACAACAAGTCTTCAGCTGCGCACACTTTAGGTATGGCGTAATTCGTTGCATGTTTTTCCATAGAGTCACGCGGCGCGAACAAAAATAATATTAACAAGTTTTCAGCGTATAAGGCTTAGTTGAATGGTGAAGGGTTAGCAAAACATTGGAATCTCTCAAATCAAATTTCTTGACGCATGGTGAGGTAAGCAAATTCACATGAATCTTCCTACGCACATAATGTTTGGTGCACTAATCGGAGCTCTTTTCTTTGGAAGGTTGGACATCATTTTGCTTGTTGCCATCGGGTCAGTTCTCCCTGATATGGATAGGGAGTATGGCTTTTTCAGCAAAGACTACTTCCGCGAACATCAACTCCATCGGGCGCTATGCCACAACTTTGTTTTCATTGGAATCGTTTTTCTGATTTCTCCTTTCCTTGCAATTGGTGCTTTCTGTCATACTCTTCTCGATGGTCTCAACACAGCAAAAGATCGCGGAGTGGAATGGCTTTATCCTTTCTCAAGGCTAGTGAAGAAAGCTAGGTATGATCACGCAGGTAAGAAAATTGAATTTGATAGCAAAACTAAGGTGTACATGTACCAAAACGACCCCGTCGAGCTTACTAGAAAAACCGCTGAGGATATGAAAGATTATACTCTCAGACCTTGGCGAAGGATTTATGGTCCCTTCTATTCTGGCGGTATCTTAGATATAGGAATTTTTGTTGGTTCCACTGCACTCAGCCTGTTTTTGGCTCTCCTGTCTGTGTTTGGGATTAGGGCTTTCATCGTTTTTTACCAATCCCAATTTAGCTTCAGCCATATTGGTCCTTTGTTTATCGGTGCTTTGGGGGTTTCTCTAGTTTTGGGTGTTGGTGAAATAAAGAGGCACATTGAGGCGAAAAGAGCTTCTCGGTCACCACCAAAGCTGTATAAGCTATCATTCTTTGTCTCGTTATCCTTGATCGCGTTTGGAGTTGGGCTAGGAGCATATCTCAACCCGAGTTCATATAATACATTCATAAACAATCTTCCCTACTTGGCAGCAGGAATCTTAATACTGTTCTTAACTGCCTTCATCTTGCTTAAAATCTATTCTTCAAAATCAGCTACAAGAATAAGAAATGGTCATGATCCTTACGCAGTTTGATGCAACATGCTCAGTGCGATAGTGTGAGAAGTGTTAAACGCATTGGGCGCTCACGCCATGTTATGAGCGCCTTGGTCTGTGGTTTGGATGTGATTTTATGAAAAACGTTGACAACATTTTGTGGGATGCCTAGTTCAATCTTTATGCTCATCCATGAATAGCCAAGATTCAAGAATGCCCAAACACGTTTCCAGTTTAAATCGTCTTATTTAGATCACTTTTTTTCGAAGTTGAATTACTGTTTTAATGTTTGATAGTATGCGTGTTGTTATTCTGCCCTCACGAAGGCGGCGAGTCGACCAATTAATGTATGCCTTGAAAGTAAAAAGCATAAATTTGTATCGTTCCTCTATCAGAATCAAGAAACTAAGTATAGTTTTATCCACTAATTTGTATTAGTGAAAGTTGGCTTAACAGTTGACTGATGTTGCTAGAAGAATTTACGTTCCTCTCAACTTTTCTTCCTTTCTTTCTATGTTCGGCAACATGAGCTTTGATGGCGCGATTCATAGCCTGTAAATCTGGCAACATCAGTATTTCGGTTCCACATTCACAATTAATTATTGGCAAACGTTCTTTCAACTGCTTATCCGCATTAGCGTTGTTTTGGTCTTCCAAAATATGGGCAATTCTTGCTATCTCAGTTGGCAACAGTTTCTGAAGTTTCTCAACTCTAGTCCGCTTCATCTGAACTCAAAAAGCTCCATTCACTTTCTTGGTGAAGAACTATAGTCGTGTAAGGCCTTTTTATGGCCATGTGTGTGTAAGCCCCCACCCACAAGATTAAAATGTCTTCGGAGGCACCCGCAGTGCTAAAACGGTCGTCGATTTACACATGAATTTCCGTAATCAGATGGATGTTGGAGCATAAGAATTGCATACAACCGCCTAAATCTAAAATAGCACTTCCAACAGAATAGACGTTCTATCTGGTTGGGATGCAGTTGGTCTTTTTTTGCTACGGCGATATTATTATGGTTATCCAATTCAAAAACGCAGGTATTTTTTTCATTGCTTTATATTTCTTCAATTTTGTCAAACTTCGATTTGTATCTTTGCGTTCTTAATGGCTTATTCAATTCCATGTGACAGTTCTCCATAGACTATTTTTGGCAAACCAATTTTGCTGAAGTATCCATCAGCCCCAAGACCTAAAGATTCAATTTGATTTCATCCCTGCTCCCCGCTAAAAAGAACAAAAGAAAATGCGGTTGCCCTTTTCTCTCATTTGAATATGCCCTCGTCTATTGGCTATGACTTGACGAATATTGATACAAAGGTAAATTAAAGTGACCCAAAAAACTACAGATGAAATTCGAACACTGCTAAACAATACTAAGCTAGATTTTGAGACAGGAGAGTTTGGTTTACTCGTTGTAAGGGTTTTGTCTTAAACGTCTGACTGCTATAACTGTAAAGACTAAAATGATTTCGGCGACGGCTATGCCCACGACAAACACAGGTCCGAATAATGATGCTGGCGACGTTGAAGGTACCAAGAATTGCATTGTCACCTGTGAACCTCCTTCTACGGGATTTGTGTCAAAGCTCGTTGTGTACCACACGTAGAAGTTATTGGCGTCTTGCGTGTAGCCCTGGTTTGGAGCCTGCTGGTCATCTATGTATACGACTGGGCTATTCCCGTAGGGTATGGCGGTTTTTGGAATAGTCATGTTGCCAAGGCCTGCTGTTCCGTTTGGTCCTGTTATTTTGAACGACACTGTGGTTGTTGTGGTGGGTTGGTATGATGTGATTGTGACGTTGGATAACTGTGAACTGGTTACGTTTCCGCTGATTGCAAGATCGACTGTTGCTCCACTATCCGTCGTTGCTGGCACAGTTGTTGCTGACGGAGTTGAAGTAGGTGTTGGCGTCGGAGTTGGAGTAGCTGTAGATTTAGGTGTTGGAGTTGGTGCAGGGATCGAAGTGGAAGTTGGTGAGGGTGATGGCATCGGTATTGGAGTGGGAGTTGCCGTTGGAGTAGGAGTTGGAGTGGGAGTTGGTGCAAACGTTGCCGAGATAATATTTGAAGCCAGAACATTGGTGAAAGTGAACGAGTTGACCTCGCCAACTGAACTTACCTCGCCAACTGAACTTCTATTCACCGAGACATCAGCTATGTAATAACCAGTGTTTGCTGTTATATTGAAAGTTTGATTGTCACCATAGTTAACGCTAACAAACCCACTCGGACTGATAGAACCGCCGGCACCAGCAGAAGCAGAAATATTGAATGTCTTAATCGCGAAGCTAGCAGTAATCGTGTGAGCAGCCTCAACACTGGTGAAGGCGTAAGAGGAAACAGCACCCAGAGAAACGTTATCTGCAACGACATCGGCAATGTAGTAGCCGCTGCTCGCTGTTATATTGAAGCTTTGACTGCCGCCATAGTTCAGAGAAACACTTCCAGTCGGACTGATAGAACCGCCGGCACCAGCAGAAGCAGAAATAGTAGGATTCACCATAAACGATGTACTCGTTCCAGAATGAGTTCCGTCAGTAGCCGTAATAGTAACACCTGAACTCGCGGCAATCACCGTAACCATACCCATCCAAACGCCACTCGAGAAAGCGCCAGTGATAGTTGGACTAATAGTTCCCGTTGAAACACTCAAAGTGTTAGTTCCAGTGTAGCTTGTAGCTGTGTTGCCGTTTGAAGCTTTAGCCGTTATCGTTATATTGAAAGCTGTACCTGCGGTTTGTGGACTGCTAATAGAGCTGAAGACAAATCGAGACAGATTGACTGGTTTAGCTCTGACCTGT
>JBEKNP010000030.1:0-42338 GCA_049522695.1 Bathyarchaeia archaeon
TTTAAAGCCCGCAACGGCGTGATGTACAGTACTTTTATGCCTGGAGTTTTGGGTTCTTTAAGAAGCATGCTTAGCACAGGCAGGAAAGCGGCTTCTGTTTTGCCTGTGGCTGTAGGTGAAATTAACAGTACATTTTTGCCGTCAAGAATTTTTGGTATTGTTTTTTCTTGAGGTTCCGTTGGTTTAGAGAATCCTTTCTGTTCAATGAGCCTTCGAACTGGCTTCACAAGCATTTCAAAAGCATTTTCAGAAGTCGCTTGCAATATAAGTTGAGTCCTCGAATGATATGATAAGCTGAGATTCTGCTATAAAAAAGGTTATGGAAGGATTACAAGAACTTCAGGCTTTTCTTGGCAATTTTTAACTTTTAATGTTAATGGCTTGATTAATTATTGCTGTTTTTGGCTAGTACATAGTTTATTATTAAAAGCTTTCAACCATTTCGTTTGATGAGTTTTAATGGTATACAAAAACTTGTTTAAACATACCGTGAAAATGCAGAATATGTATTGAAAAGGTATGGAAAGTTTTTTATTCTATAATGATAAATCATGGAATCGGTATATGGAGGAAATTGAATGGCTAAATGTCCAAAATGCGGAACAGAAGTTTCAAAGACGAAAAAGACGTGGAAAATGGCTGGTCGTCCAGATAAAGCTGGAAAACGCATGCAACTAGAAATCGGACTCTACGAATGCCCAAAAGACAGCAAGGTATTCCGCGAAGTGTTAAGTAAAAAGAAAATCTAACAGTGCAACCAGAAACTGATTGCGCTATTTGTCCTCTCTTATTTTTCTTTAACATTGAAAAGGTAAGTTTTAAAACATAGGAACTCCTTATGAACAGCAATACTTAAAATAGCTGAGGAAAAAATTTGAGCGATTTAAAAAGGGTCTGGAAAAACGAGTATTTCAAAACGGTAGTTGCCATCGTCTTGATTGTTGCAATTGTTCTTGGCTTCTTATTTGGCTTGCAATTCGCGCTTCACACGTCTGATCCTGCGTTAACTGTGGAAAGCGGCAGCATGTCTATTCCTTACGCTGTCAGTGATTATAACTTTCTGTTAACTTTAGAGACCCCGTTTGACCGAACTTTGAGCGTAGGTGATATTATAATTGTCCAAGGAGTTAACCCTAAGGACTTAAACACTAACTACCCAAACAGCGACATAATCGTCTTCCATGACCCGGACGTTCCAAGCATACTAATTGTACATCGCATAATAGGCACAGATGTAGTTAACGGCACATTATATTTCCTGACTAAAGGTGACGGAAACGGATACCCAGATACCTGGCCGCAAATCCCACAGACGGGCTTAGATCCATGGGACAGCAACAGCCCACCAGGAGTTCCCCAAAGCATGGTGGTTGGCAGAGTAGTTATGCGTATTCCGTGGTTGGGTTGGATAACACTTTTCATGAGGGATAATTCGTGGGGTTTGCCAGTGATTATTGCGCTAATAATATTACTTGTAGTTATCGAATTTATCATACCAATATTAAGAGAGAAAAAACCTGAACAGCAGAACACAACACGACCGCGGTGACAGATGTATTTATAAACACACGTTTTGATAAGGAATATTAAGGGCGGTTAAAGCAAGAGGGAAATTGATTGCCAAAAGTAAAAGCTGCAATAAGCATCGAGAACGTGGTCGCTTCTGCAACGCTGAACCAGAAAGTTGATTTGAACGCTGTGGTTAAAGGTTACCCAGCCGTTGAATATCGCCCCGAACAGTTTCCAGGTCTAGTTTTTAGATTAAAACGCCCCAAAACCGCCACTTTAATTTTTAGTTCAGGAAAGATGGTTTGCACAGGAGCTAAATCGGAGAAAGAAGCTCGTAGAGCTGTCATGAAAGTTGTTAAGGAACTTAAGAAGGGCGGCATAATAATCATCAGCAAACCAGAGCTTAAAATACAAAACATTGTTGCCTCAGGCAATTTAGGTGGCATGATCGATTTAGAAAAAGCTGCGTACACGCTAGGTCATGCAATGTACGAACCTGAACAGTTTCCCGGTTTAATCTATAGGATGCAAGAGCCAAAAGTTGTGATTTTGCTTTTTGCAAGTGGAAAACTAGTTTGCACTGGAGCCAAAAAGGAACAAGACGTTTATGACGCGGTGGAAAAATTGCATACGCTACTTGAAGAAACAGATCTAATATTTTATGAATAAAATTTGAGCTACTGTTTTTTTACTTGTTTTAGGATGGTCTTTAGGTTTTCTTCGTCAATGGCGCCTAATTCATAGAGCGTGTTAGCTACTTCGCTTATTTTCAGCAATGTATGAAGGTTTATTCCGTTTTTTTCAAGCTGTTGGTTTCCGCCTTCTTCTCTGTCTAGAAAAACGACGGCATCTGTTACCACTCCACCTTCAGCTCTGACAGCTTCCGCAGCTTTTTTGAGAGTTAACCCAGTGGTTACTAAATCGTCAATTAATAGAACTTTGTCCCCTGATGCCAGAATTCCTTCGACCCTTCGTTCTCTTCCATGCATTCGGACGCCTTTGCGCATATAAATGAAGGGTTTTTTGAGGTTATACGCAACTTGGGACGCAAATACAATTCCGGTTAAAGGTACTCCAGCCATTCTATCAAAGTTTTTTACTCCAATTTGGTTAGTTATGTATTCAGCGTAGAAGTCGCAGATTTCTCTGAAGGCATCTGGGAAGCTGGGGATTACTCTTAGATCAATGTAGTAGGGACTTGCTTTTCCATTGGATAATTTGAACACTCCAAATTTTATTGCGTCAATTTTGAAGAGTATATTTGCCATTTTGTCTTTCTTGTCTTGGACTACTTTGTCTATTTTCAAATTTTTTCACTTCCTTTTTGATACCTGATAGATTTTATTTTGTTCAGGAATCAAGCATGCAGTTCTAGGTAATTCCTTGTTTATTATTTGCGCGAATTCTGTTTGGCTAGCTAATGACGCTGTATGATAGGGCACTACGACTTGAGGCTTAGTTAACCGCGCTATTTCAAATCCTGTTTGCGGCGTAGAGCTCGGCGCTATGCCAACCGTACAGAAGACCACATCAAATTTTTCTCTCTGCCCTATTGCTGCTAGTTCCGGGAAGGGTAAACTGTCTGCTGTATGATAGACTTTGACTTCGTCTTCGCTGGTTATTATAAAAGTTACTGGTGCTTGTGCGGTGTGGTTGCATTTTTCTGCTTTAACGGATACTTCGCCGATTTTTATTTCAGCGCCTGGTTTAATTTCTTGAAGTTTTTCGGCAGGTATGGCGTGTTGAAGTTTTTTGATTGAGGCTGAATCAGCGATTATTGTACAGTTTGTCGCTTTCTGGACTTCTGTGATTAGTCTTGGGTCCAAGTGGTCATAATGCTCGTGTGTTATTAAGATGGCATCCACGTTTTGGAGGCTTTTGGGTTTGATGTCAACTGGGTCTATAGCAAGGGTTTTACTGGGAGTTTTTAGGACTATTCCAGCATATTGGTTGAACCAAACGAATAGTATGGTATTTTTTTCTGGTATTTTCTGGATTGACAAACTTGATTCCTCAAAGATAATTATGTACCCAGCGTTTTAAAGAAGTTGCGTTTTGGGAATAAAGGTTATGTAGGTAATTATACCCTAAAAGGCAATAATGGGGAAGAACACCTTTATGGAGTCACCGAAAAGTTTAGCTCAAGGCATTCTAGTTGCCACATAACTAATCTTGATATTCAACATCGCCGCGTTCATCAAAGCTGGCGACGCTTGGCATGGAAGGTGTTCGTTGACACCTATGCTGGCAACGGAATAACGGTACGGATTATTAGCTTTGATTATTACAGTAAACTTGATGGTTCGGTTATCCTTAAAAAGAATCGTAACTCAGCCTAAAGTCGTTTTGTCATAACGTATGCGTCTTCGCCGTCTGAATAGTAGCCATTAATGGTTCTTGTAACTTCAAATCCTAACTTCTTATAGAGCGAAATCGCGGCTTCATTTGTCATTCTGACTTCTAAGAAGCATTGTTTAGCCTTGTAATATTGCATGCCCTCCAACGCTCTGGTAATTACTGCTTGGGCAATGCCCTTTCGTCTGTGCTGCGGCAGAACAGCTATGGATACCACATGTCCTTTCCTTATCAAGCCGCCGAAACCATAATTTGATAAACCAACTTCGATGCGGCACATAGTGTAACCTGCGATTTCCCCGTTTTCTTCTGCTACAATAAAGGTTTCTGGAAACCGTTGATGTAGGTCCATAAAGAAGAAGTCAGTATAATTCTCGGGCAGGCAGACCCGATTGATTTGCATTACGCTTTGTAAGTCGTCGGGAACGAATTTGCGGAGCTTGAAGGTTTGTTGCATTGTTTCGCCTTCTTAAAGGAGATTTCACCGTTGCAACTTAAAGGTTACGCTTTAAGCCTCAATCTCTTGCTTTTTTGCTTTGTGTAGGCAGATTGTTTAAGTCTTTGTTTCCTCCGGCGCCTTGAACACGGGCAATGTGAAGTTGCCCTGAGGCATCGCCCAAACTCTCGAAGCTGAACCAGCAGTTTTCAACGCTTCAGCAAAAGCGTCATTTACGGCTCGAGCCGTTTTCAACTTGAATATGCTGGTCGCATAATAGTCAGGTAAGGAAGAGACCAGTATGATTTGGTGGTTTTGCAGGGCCTTTAATAGGTAATAGGCTTTGTGACCGCCCATGACAAAGTTGCGTTTAATTTCACGTTCAACATTTTTCAAGTCGCTTAAACGGGTCATCCAATCGTAAAACACTTGGTTCCCGTGCCCTTCAGGACACTCAGCGACAAGGATTATTACTCCTCCTCGTTTTACTGCGTCTAACGCATTGTCTAAGGCTTTGTAGGCTTGGTAGAGATTCATGTCTGCTGGATGTCCACCTGCACTTACAACTATGATGTCTGCCCTACGGTCCACTGTTATTCGATACATTTCGTCGACGAGTTTTACGGCTTCCAGAAATGCCTGCTCTAAATCGCCAGCAAAGGCTTTTACAATTTCGCCCTTCTTGTTTTCAACGACGTTTACGATGAAATCTATTTTGGCTAATCTTGCTGCCTCAGCCATGTCCCGATGAACTGGATTATCTTCCAGAACTCCCGTTCTTGCATTGGCGTGGAGCAGCATGGCATGATTTTGCTTGATGGTTTCTTCGCCACAGACCGCTGGTAAAACGCTTTTTCTTCCACCGCCATAACCAGCATAATAGTGGAAGCCTACATCTCCCAAGAGCACTTTCACGTCTGCCTCTGCGAACA
Organism: Bathyarchaeia archaeon; assembly: GCA_049522695.1. GTDB lineage: Archaea > Thermoproteota > Bathyarchaeia > Bathyarchaeales > Bathycorpusculaceae > Bathycorpusculum. Next base: position 5,233 of record JBEKNP010000030.1, read on the forward strand.
CGCGGTTAACATGAACTTTGTTGCCATGCGTCTTAGTTGTGCCAACGTAAACTAAATCTTGCGCTCGGCAGTCATGGCTGATGGCTTTCACCCGTTTAACCACTTCAGCACCAAGCAACACCGGGGCTTCTTCAGGCTTAACCGCTCGATGTGTTCCGCAACCAAAAATAACCGTAACATTCTCATCTTTTACGCCAGCCAGATTCAATTCAGCGAGCACTGGGAAAAGCATCATTTCACTCGGCGCTTTCCTAGTAGAATCATCAACAACAATAGCCACTTTGCTCTCGGGCTTGGCAATTTCACTTAAACGTTTTGAGCCAACAGGGATAGGTTCTTTTAGGGCTCGCTCGACCTCAGCCTTAGCATCCTGTACGCCTTGGCGCTCTGCTGGGTCAATTGTTCCAAGGAGGTTTCTGGCTGGAACTCGGATGCACACGTCGGTTTTACCGTAGGGAAGCCAAACATCAACCATGCCAAGTCACGTTATTATTGAAATGTACACGACGTAAGAAACTATTAAGCCTTATCAAAACAGACCGAAAAATCTAAGCAAGACTTAGTCTATCCAATGCAACCAATAGATAAGCTACGAGGGGTATTCTATTCGCACTAGAAAAATCAATTCAAAAAGAGGTTGGTTAAGCGGCTTTAGGCTTAGCTTTCTCCACAGCAACGCTTAAACTTGTCATTTCCATGTTCGCTTTCCGAATCAGGTCACTAATTGTCTCTTCGGTTAGTACTGCAGCGCCGACAGCTAATGCAACAGCCTTTTGATGTGCACTTTGCAATAGTAGCTTGATTGTTTCTTTGGATGGGTAAAAGATACCAAGTGCTAAGGCGAAGGCTTCTTGGTTGCTTTGCTCAATACTTTTCCTTGTTGCGTTAACGTCAACTTTCAGCTGGTCCCCAGTAATCATTAAGCCATTGTCAAAAACTGCACGCATTGATATGCCGAGTTCAACGGCTTTAATGCCTAGTTTTGAGAGCACACCGGCAAGGCGCTCGTTAATTTCTTCGCCCTTGCGAACTACCAAAGTGTCTTTACTGACCCACACGCTGCCAGACTCAATCCTTGTAGGCAAGCCAACAGCGTTTAGTTGGCTGATAAATGGACCTGGAGGTTGACCCGTGTTACCAGCTGGAACAACCACATCGTTGGCGGCAATATCACCTGACTTCGCGGTTGTTCTCACTTTGCCCCGTTCCAGCAACAGCGCCAGTTTGAACGGGTTTAGGTCTGTGAACAAGTAAACGTTTGATCCGTCCAAGTATTGCTCAAGCTTCTTTAAGTCTTCTTGATTCATCTCTTCAATGGCTAGCCTCATTAACGTGTTCTTTAAAACTCTAAGGTGAACTTTGCCAGCCATACTTTTCTTGATTTCTTGAAGTTGCGAAGCACGAACCTTCTGCAGACTAGCGATGCCAATGGATTTGTATTCTTTCAGTATGCCTTTTATTGAGTCTACTTGGCTTGATTTTTCATCTAATACTTGTTGGGATGGCATGATTTTTCTTCTCTTGTTAAGGTTTAATTTTTACCGGCTCACCCATAGATGTCTTAATAAAAGCGTACTTTACGTTTTTCAAGCCGCGTTTAAGTTTTCCATCTAAAACACGAAGAACCGTCATAATGTTATCGACAAGTTCTTCATCCTTCATCTGTTGAGAACCAATTGAAACTTGAATAATCGGTTGGTTGCGCATTCTCACAACCACGGTTTTGCGGTGCTTATTTATTATGGCTGCAATGTCAGCGTTCGGTGGAACAGGAATAGGCATTTTTCCTCTCGGGCCTAAAACTGGACCGAGAATTCTACCTACCAGCGGCATTAATGGAGCTTCTGAAATGAAAACGTCATATTCGCTGGCAAGCTTACGCAGTTCCTTCTTTTTGCCAGCTAACGTTTCTAAGTCGGAACGCTCGATAACGTGATCAGCTTGTGCGTTTTTTGCTTTAAATGCAAATTCCCCAGAAGCAACAACACAGATCTTGTTTGGCTTTCCGGTTGCATGAGGAAGCTCAACAATCTCTTGAATTTTGCCTTCTGGCGCCTTCATATCGATCTCTACAATATCTAAGATCATATCTACTGTCTGGTTGAATTTTTTTTCGCCAGACTTCGCCTTTGCCTGTTTAACTGCTTCTGATATTGTTTTGTTGTCTAGGGGCATTTTTAAGCCTCGTGCAAATGAGGGATTGGAAACCCATTATAAAAATATTCGCTTATCATTATTCGCTACCAAATAGCTGTTCGTAGCTGCCAGCATCAATATCTTTTTGCACTTCGCGGGGGTCTTTGCCTTCAACGGTGACGCCTAAACTGACGCAGGTTCCAAGCATCTCTTTAGTTGCCTTCTTCAGCGTTGGGGCTAAGAGCTCAAGACGCTTAATTTTCGCTATCCGAACCATCTGCTCCATAGACAAATTGCCTACCTTTACAGTGTTGGGTGTTCCTGAACCCTTCTCTATTTTCAATTCAGCAACGATTAATGCTGAAGCAGTTGGAGTGCCAACGGACACATCGAAGGTTTTGTCCTCAGTATCTACGCTGATTTTCACTGGAACCTTCATTCCAGCATAGTCTTTTGTAACCTCGTTAATTTTGTTGACGACAGCCATGATGTTGAGGCCTAATGGACCGAGAGCAGGACCTAATGGTGGACCTGCATTGGCTTGTCCTCCATTTACGAGCAGTTCTACAACTTTTTTTTCTCCCATGTTTTTTCGCCTGTTTTATGTTTTTGCTTTTTCTACTAGTTTTACATAGTCTGAGTGTACTGTGATTGGCAAAGTGAATGTTGCCTCAAGCAGTTCGAGAGTAACTTCGCCTTTTGCCTTGTCAAGTCTTGTGATTTTGGCTCGCATGCCTTTGAAGGGCCCACCAGTAATTTCGACAACATCATCTTCGTTGAGATCTTCCATGACTGGTTTTCGCACTATGTAACGTTCTATCTCATTGAAGCTTACCAGCCCAGGGATTCTGGAGCGTACGTGCCTTAAGCCTGTGATAGCTTCTTCCACCAAATGCGGCCCGTCAGCTTCAACAAACACGTATCCTTTAAGCGTGTCTGGTACAAGAAGAGCTTTTATTGGAATGTGATTCATTTCCACTTTTGAAGCAATCAATCTGGCAACGTTTCGTTCTTGTCCAGTGGTGGTTTTGACAACGAAAATTTTTGCTTGCGATTGCTCTTCTTTCTTTTCCATAAAACTCAGAGTTCCTTTAAGTTGCTGATCCTGGTGCGCCGCCTAATGCGTACGCTAAGAGTTTAATTACGAAACCGATTACACCAATTACGCCTATGCCTAAGAGGCTAATTTTTATTGATAGCCACAGTTCTTCTCTTCCCGGTTTTACAGCTAACTTTAAGGTTCTTGCTGCTTGCGTTAACCAAGATTTTATTCCCATATCATCGCACACTCAAGATTTCATTTATGAATAATAAACGTTACTGTAACCTAGAGTTTAAAAAATAGCTTCATCAACACTTTTAAAGCTTCCTTACGAGACTGACTATTTTTTGGTTAAACCTTCTTGAAAGCCAATCCAACATACTGCAAAGCCAATAATAGTTTTGGCTTGTCTTGGCTTCTGATTCCTTTCCAATCAAGAACTGCCCACGAAACCTTCTCAAAAGTTCTCTGGATGCACTGTGCTAATATTTCAGAGTCAATTATGGAGACCACGTATTTGGGTATCATATGGCCGAAAACAGCTTCGCCAGCCAAAGCCATACGCGTGAACTTTTGATTGTAGTGGTTTCCCCCTATTCCAAGAGCCGCTGAATTTGCAGGCGTTGAGAAGTTGGCGATTGCATACATTGCGGAGTGGGCAACGGCTTGTGCAGCTTTGGAATCGCTCCATTGTTCTGGAGAACTGCCTAACTCAACAAACATTGCGGGCACATTCAAGCTGGGACCATGATGAGTGCACTCATATGACACCTCATAGTCGAGGCTTAATTCTTCTTTGTAGCGTAAAAGGGCCTTTAATGCTTCACACATAGCAGTTGCAGGGGAAACTGATATCGTTCTTGGTAACCCACCGAGTTGTGCTTCGGCAAAGTTTCCCGGGGTATGAACGGATAAAGTGGGGATTCCGCTTTGGCTGCTGTGCCGTGAAATGAACACTATCAGCTGGGCGCTTGGGAAGTCTTCTGGGAGATTTTGTGCGTTGACTAATTCTTCCTTAAGCGTTATGAAGCTGATCTGTTTGCCGTTCATTTCAGCCAGATAAATTGGATTTTCCTGATATGTCTGCTTCGTTTTTGTGAAGGGATAGAGTTGAAGTAAATTCTCGGCTATGTTTACGCCTGCAATGTCACGGGTTGAGTGGACGAGAAGAATCATTTTTATCACGTAGAGTTATGTTTGTTAATTGCTTAACATTTGATATAATTTAAACTATAATTATTGGGTGTATTTAGCTGGGTTCTTTTTTGCCGATAAGGTCTTGTATTCTCCTCGTGGCGCTGTCTTAATTTTGCTGTTTTAGCTTTGTTGACGGGTTTGCTGCTGATTTTTGAACAGCTTGGTTTGCAGCAACGTTCAAAACCAAATTACAAACGGAAAAGCGAATGAGCTAAATACATACTAATTATTTTTATTAACTATTGTGGGCAATTATCGCTAGGGAATAAGTTCGTTTGATAAATGAGAGTACTGGACGAAAAAATGACGAAAGATCGGGCATAAAACAGATACTCCAATAGCTAGTACGTCGAAAGGTAACTGGGTGAAGTCTGGCGCGGGTATTCAAATTTGGAAAAAGATGAAGAGCTTGCAAATAAATGTTGACATGGCGGTTGAGAGAATGCTGCTGGGGCTGAAACTTCACCGTTTCCGTTTTAGATAAATCCTTTGCCTGATTAAACAATTAAACTAAAATTAATGCAATTTACTAAAGTAGGATTTCCATAAAACTTATAATTGCTGGCTCGATTCAACGTTTACTGAAGGCAAAGTAAAGATGCATTTGATTAATTTCAAAGAGTTATCCAGTCAAGAGCTCAATGCACTCGTTGATTTAGGCATTGAAGTTAAACACAACCCTAAAAAACACCGTAAAGCCTTTGAGGGCAAGTCGGCTGCGTTAATTTTCCAGAAAACCTCCACGCGGACAAGGGTTGCTTTTGAGGTTGCGGCTACGCAGCTTGGTGGTCACGGCTTGTTTATTGATTGGCGAACCACGAATTTCACGTTGGCTGACATATCGGATGAGGTTCGTTATTTGTCCCGTAATGTTGACTGTATCATGGCTAGGTTGCTGTTTAATGCGGATTTAATGAAGATGGCTAATGCTTCACGTGTTCCAGTAATCAACGGCTGCGACGAAAAGTATCATCCAAGCCAAGCCATAGCAGATTTAATCACTATAAAAGAGAAAAAGGGCACGCTGAAGAGCGCTAAACTGGTTTACATCGGCGTCCACAACAATGTCTGCAACTCGCTAATAGAAAGCTGCACCAAAACAGGAGTAAAACTAACAACGGTTACACCGATTTTGAACGAAGCAGCACGCGATGATGAGTTGTTGACTGAGGCGAAGAAGACTGGGCTGTGGGAATCAACCTTAGATACTAAGAGCGCAGTTAAAGACGCTGATTTCGTTTATACAGACACGTGGATTGACATGGAATTCTTCACTGACTCAAAGTTTGCGGCGGAAAAGGAGAAGCGAGTTAAGCTTATGATGCCATACCAAATCAACGCTGAACTGCTCAAGGATAGCAACGCGTACATTATGCATGACATGCCGATTCATAGAGGATACGAAATAAGCGCAGAAACGATTGAGAACCCGAAGGCAGTGATTTATGAACAGGCAGAAAACAGGTTGTACGCGGCTAAGGCAATTGTACTAAAGTTAACAGGCGCAAGGAGTTAGGCACCCAAGATAAACTGTATGATGTGCCGTAGGTTTATCCAACCCAAATTGTCTCGGGAAGTTCCTTGAAATGTTGGTCGCCTGTTAAAACCTTTGAATTCAGAGACCTGCTTATAGCTAACACTATAGCGTCGAATAAACTTGGAAGATTAAGCTTTGATTTTCTGGCATTAGCTTCAATTTCTAAATAACACTGTGCTGCAATAATCGCAAGTTTAGACTCTAAGCAAACAATGTTGGAAGCATTAACTATTTGCGCTAGCCATTCGTTGACTGTTTTAACGTCAACGCCTTCTCGCACAAACTTCCTTGCGATCTCTGCTAAAACCGTGTCGGGAGTGTAAACTTCATCGGCATTTTTCAAAATAATGTCTATTTTGCTGCCTTTTTCAGTACCAAGTAAATGCTCGATCCAAGCATAGGAATCAATAACGATCTTCACCGCGATCTGCCTCTGTAAAGGGTGTGATTCGACCGCGAGCTGCACCAAACGATTTTTCCAATATAGCTTTCCGTTGCTGTTTTACAAGCGCTTGGATTGCTTCATCAAGGCTTTGAGCACCAAGTTTTTCCCGCAGGTTTTCTAGGGTCTCCGCTGTTTTCTTTGAGACCCTTATCGTGGTTGTTTCAGTCAATTTACAGCACCAATTATTAATAGTCAAAACAAGTAAATAAGTATACTTGCATACAAGTTACATCTTTACCAATCCCGCAAAAAAGAAGGCGCAAGCTTGCTAGTCACAATTCTTGAAAAATCCCCCTTCTTTCACAGTCACTTCATAGTTGCCCTTAACAAGTTCAAAGTCAGCCGCACAAATAATTTTGGGGAAAGACAAGGAAGTTTTCAGTGTGACTCATGACGGCGGAGAAGGAGCGTTTCCTAACCCGTTTGTGGAGTCAAAGCTGAAAGCGAAAGCGGCTATTCGGAAAATTAATGTAATTGCAAAAATCGTTGAAAAATACGGTCAAGATTCATAATTCCAACGAGTTTGCATTAATTTACCTAAAAGCTATTATTTGAAAACGGTACAAAGAGCAAACAGGGGAAAAGAGTCATCGATGAACCTTACGACTCACATTATCGCGGCTTTTGCTCTTGGAATAGTCGTCTTTCATAATAATGTTGGAATTGCCTTCACTATAGCTCTTGGAGCTATGATTCCAGACTTAGACAGAGAATATCTTTTGTTGCCAGAGATTTTATCGGAAGACCAGTTACATCGATCGCTTTTTCACAATTTTCTTTTCATAGGAATATTGTATATTTTTAATCCTTTTCTCGCCTTAGGTGCATTGAGTCACTCATTACTAGATAGCTTTACCTCGGCAACAGACAGAAGAGTTGAACTGCTGTTTCCATTTAACAGAATAATTAACGGTTTCAAATTCAACATCGAAGGCGAAGAAGAGAACACTTCTAAGAAAGCCCAATGGTGGGTAGAAGACCCATGGACGCTACTTGAGAAAACAACGGATAGAGATTTGCAGGAGCCAACACATCAACCGTGGAGAAGATCCTACGGTCCATTTAGAAACAGTCGGATTGTTGACTGGGCATTTTCGTCGGCTCATTAGTGTTTCTCGCAATTCTGTTTGCGACAGCGAGCACCTCGTTATTTTCTCTTACGGGTTTCAGTGCTTGGTTGATTCTCGCATTTGCTGGAATAGGCATATTCTACACATTAGGAGAATTTTATAGAAAAGGACTCCTGCAGACAAAGAAGCTTGGAATAACTGTCGATACAAACTGGTATGTCTTAGCGGTTCTGCTGGCAGGAATAATCATATTTCTTTTCGGCGGATATGAGGGAAGATTGCTTCAACCGCGTTTGCCAGACTTGACTTTTGCTGTTTATGCGCTTATTTCATTAATCATAGGGTTGGCTGTATCTTACATTGTGTTGAGACAAGTTAAAAACAAAGATCTATCAATGTAGAAAGTTCGCTATATGCTACTAAGGTTTCCTAATATAACCGCATGAGTAGCATTTTCCGTCATGAACACAAACCACGTCCTCGCAGCTTGGGCATCGATGCTTCTCCGCTTGGCTTACTAAAAACTCGTCCATGCCTTTCGCTTTAATCAGTTTTAGGTTTTCAACCATACTCATACCGTAACGTTCGCGATACCTCTTGTCTAAGTGGTCGAGGTTTTTGCAGGGCATTGTGTCGCATTGGTGGCAGGATTGGATTTGGTGTTTGGAGAGTTTTTTGCAGCCTCGTTTGATGTAGCAGTTTTTGGCTCTGGGAACGCAGCCTGCGCAGTAGGTTACTTTGCCCCTTTGCCGTGGTATTCCGTGCGTGTAAGCTATGTATCCTTTGCATAAAGCACAGTTCATTCCGCATGGCGCGATAAGTTCAGCGGTAAATTTGTTAGTGACCATCAACTGCCATTAGCGGTTAACTGTTTAATTATCTTGCGCGCGCGCGCAAGGCTCTATGTCATCGGTGGAACCACCGATGGAATTAACGCCCTCAACACAACTCACATTTATGATCCGCAAACAAACAGATGGACCATAGGTGCTTCAATGCCTACTGCTCGTGGAACCTTCTCTGTGGCAGTTGTAAATGATACTCTCTACGCTTTAGGCGGCACGAATAATCTGCTTAACCCTCAAGCCCCTACTATTGCTGTAAATGAGCAGTATTTTCCTTTAGGCTATGGAGAACCTGCTCCGTCACCTTCCCAGAACCCGACGATATCGCCTTCAACATCTCAAGGCACAATGATCTATTACGTGATCGCTGCAGTTGTCTTAATCATCATCTTAATGATCATCGTAGTCACTTTATTTCTCAGAAGACGACATAGTAGCGTACCTGCCCGCTCAACCGAGGCTTTAGAGGGGAGAGCAGAAAGCGTCTTACCCACATGCTCCAATACTTAATATCGGGACAAGCCAGCGCGCCCTTAGACTGACAAGAATAAGAAATTAAAAAAGAAAAAACGTCTTATTGCAGTCTAAAAAATCGGATGAAACATAATCAAGGCATGGATGGTAATAATTATCTGAGTGGTTTTACTGCATAATTCTTAATTACTGCGTCTTCTAAATTCTTTGGCTTGAGGGTAAAAACAAAATGGTAAAGATGGATTTCGGTGGCGTAAAAGAAGACGTCATCACAAGGAAAGAATTCACAGTAGAACAAGCGCAAAAAATCTTGAAAAACGAGGTTATTGTCTCACTTGGATATGGTATCCAAGGTCAAGCGCAATCACTCAACATGCGAGACAACGGTATTAAAGTAATAATAGGGCAAGAAAATACTGGGCCACACAAAGCATATTGGGATAAAGCAGTCCAAGACGGATGGGTACCTGGAAAAACACTCTTTCCCATGGAAGAAGCAGCCAAACTTGGAACCATCAAAATGTTCCTACTCACCGACTCAGGGCAAAAAGATGCATGGCCAGCAGTAAAGAAGACTCTGAAGGCAGGCGACGCACTTTATTTTAGCCACGGATTCAGCATCGTTTACAAGGAACAAACAGGCGTCATTCCACCAAAAGATGTAGACGTAATCCTAGTTGCGCCAAAAGGTTCGGGTACCAGCGTCCGCAGAAACTTTGTCGACGGAACTGGCATAAACTGCAGCTTCGCCGTCTTCCAAGACGCGACGGGCAAAGCCCAAGACCGCGTTAAAGCCCTCGGCATCGCAATCGGCTCAGGCTACTTGTTCCCAACAACATTCGAGAAAGAAGTGTACAGCGACCTCACAGGCGAACGAGGCGTCTTAATGGGCGCGTTGGCAGGCATAATGGAAGCACAATACAATACTCTGCGTGAACGTGGACACAGCCCAAGCGAAGCCTTTAACGAAACCGTTGAGGAGCTAACTCAGAGCCTAATTCGTTTAGTTGATGAGAACGGAATGGATTGGATGTACTGCAACTGCAGTGAAACAGCACGCATTGGCGCACTCCGATGGAGAGAACGCTTCCGCAACGGAACCAAACCACTGTTCGATTCGTTGTATGATTTGGTGGCTACAGGCGAAGAAACACGTATCGTTCTTGACAAAAGCAAGGGACCAGATTATAGGCAGAAGCTGGCTGATGAGCTTAAAGCGATGGGCAACAGCGAGATGTGGCGTGCAGGCGCAACCGTGCGCTCACTTCGGCCTGGAAAGCAGAAGAAGTAAGGGTAAACGTCTTTTTTTCATCTTTTAATTTTTTTACTCTTATTTTGTTGCTCAAACAACCAAACAAAATGCCCCCGGCTATAGGGTATACTTTTTGCTAGAGAAATTCATTAACAAAAAGACCTGAGCCTAGCCCCAGGCAACCGCTGAAAACTTGGTGAGCATTGAAGCCTAAATGTGCTAAAAAACATTTAACGCACTGATTATTTCCCTGTACGCTTTTAGTGCTTCTTGCTCGCTTGCAACGTTTTTTATTAGCATGCGTCCACCGTTAAATAAGCTGACTTCATATCCCTTGTAATTGAACATGAGAGCCAAACGTGACTTTAAACTAACACTAAACCGCCTGTTCACCGTAGGGTAAATCTCCTCAAGGTTCAGCTTTAATGGTTTTTCAGGATTAATGTTAGCTGTGTCTTTTCCGCAAAGCCAAACCAGCCGTTCACCGCCAGCAACTGAGGATAAGTCGCCGTGGCAGACTGGACAGCGGGTGCTTTTGGAAATGTCTATGCTGGTGAAATCCATGTCGCTGAAGTCGCAGACCAGCAGTTTACCCTTCAAGGTTGAGCCGATTCCAGCTAAGAGTTTTATTGTTTCCATAGCTTGCAGAGCGCCGATTATTCCAGTCGTTGCCCCAAGGACTCCACGGGTGTTGCACGTTAGTAAATCCGCGTCGGATAGGTTAGGCATCAAACATTCCAAGCAGCCAGTTTCAGGCGGAGCAAACACAGAAAGGTTTCCTTCGATGCCTATGGCTGCGCCGAAAACGTATGGAATCTTTGATTTTACGCAGGCACGATTAACAATGTAACGAGTCGCAAGGTTATCTAAACCGTCAACAATACAGTCGACACCATTTAAAAGTAGTTCAACATTGCCTGCGTTGACATTTTCGGGAATTGCTTCAACTGTTATGAGTGGGTTGAGTTTTTCTAGTTTTTTTGCGGCAACTTCAGTTTTTGGATAGTGCAAGTCGTCGGTGCTGTATAGGATTTGCCTGTGCAGGTTATGGGTTTCAATGGTGTCTTGGTCGATTAAGCGTATGTAGCCAACGCCAGCTAAAGCAAGATAAAGTGATGAAACAGTGCCTAATCCTCCGGCGCCGACAATTGCAACTTTAGATTTTGCTAGTTGCTGCTGTCCCTTTTCGCTTAGTTCTTTTAGTATTGTTTGACGGCTGTAGAATTCTTGAGCAAACACCTTCTTTTCTGCCATATCCACTTTAACCATTCTCCAAACTGAAGTGTTGTTATTCAGTGTTATATTTGCCTTTTATGTGGAACTGTCTTTCATATATTTCCCTTACCTTATCAATGCTGTCGGCTTCCTGCGGGGATTTATCATCCCTGATACGGGCGATTCTTGCAAACCGCAGTGCCATTTGGCTTTTGTATTTGGGGCTCCTCTGAATCTCGTTGTAAGCTACTTCAACCACGATTTTAGGAATAACTGATACACAATGCCCTTCCTGCCCGATTGCATAAGCTTTTAACTGCTTAGTCATCTCGATGATTTCGGCGTCGGTTAAGCCCTTGAAAGTTTTACCCACAGTCAAAAATTCATCCGTTTTTGGTTCTCTTGCTGCAAGATAATAATCGGAAAGCCAACCTTTTCGCCTTCCATAACCGTACTCAGCGGCGGTAATTACGAGGTCTAAGGGTTCGAGGACTGTTTTGATTTTCAACCACTTTTTTCCTCTGCGTCCAGGCGTGTATGCGTTGTCAAGTTTCTTTGCCATTAATCCTTCGTGTCCAGCGGCTATGGCTTCTTTGAGAAAACCTTCTGCCTCATCCTGCTGATTGGTTATGATTTGTTTGGTTAATGGGATTTCCGCAACGTTCTGTGCCAGGATTTGTCTGCGTTGCAAGTAGGGCAGAGTGATTAGGCTTTCACCGTTAAGATAAAGAACATCAAACAAGTAAAGCGTTAAGGGTATTCTCTGCGCCATACTGGTGACGCCGCGGGTTCGTTTGAACCTGCGCATTAAGTGCTGAAACGCAATCGGGTAACCAGCGCTGTCTAGCGCGATTACTTCGCCTTCAACGATTGCTGACTGCGCTTTAATGTTGCGTTTCACTGTTTCAACGATTTCTGGCAGGCTTTCTGTCACGTTGGTTAGTCTTCTGCTGAAAACCTCTACCGAGCCATTTTGCTTGTGAATTTGGACTCTTGCACCATCGTACTTGTATTCGAAAGCGGTTTTGCCACCATGCTCAGCCAACGCTTCTTTTACTGTTTGGGCGGTTTGAGCAAGCATAAGTTTTACTGGCCTAAAAACGCTAAAGCCCGTTTTTTCTAGGCCTTCAACACCTTGGGTTTTGACTGCTGCCGCCACTTCACCGATGTCGCCTAGAACCATGCTGGTGTGCTGCACTTTTTGAAGCGGAACGTCGAAGGCTTTGGCAACGGCTTGCTCCATTAAACCTTCATGGAGGCCCGTGCGCATCTCGCCCGTAAAGATTTTTACGAAGTATTTAGCTTCAACTGGAGTAGCTTGGCTTAAGAGTGTGTTTATTAAGCGCTCTTTTTTTGTTCTTGAGCGTGCACCTGTGGTTTGAGCGATAGCTTCAAGTTCGACCCTGACCTCAGTTATGGTTAAGGATTTTTGCGTTAGTTGTGTTTGCTTTTTTGCTTTGGCGTGTTCAAGGACTGCTTTTGTTGCTGAGCCGATGTCGCCTGTGCTTGCCATGGCTTGGCGGAAAAGGTTCCAGTCAAACTCGCTTATGCGCTCTAAAACTCGGGTTAGGGTTGACCAGTTTACATCCAGCGACTTTTGGATATACTTAGGGAATGCTCTGCCAACCATCATGTTAGTAGCGGGTTCAATTTCTTCTGGAGCGAGCGTTTTTAGGTAGTTTGCCGTTAAATCTATGATTTCGAGCCGTTTTTTTGTCGCTTCAACTTTTTCAAGCAATTCGGCGACGGATTTGAATAATGCACTCATGGTTTGAAACCGAAAAATTTTGACTAATAGAAAATAGGGCGTACACTCTTATTTAATTGCTTACGGTTAAAAAAACTAGAATTAGGGGATAAAAAGAAAAAATTGGGCTATCAGAAACCGGAGCTTTCGAGTTTTTCTTTGACTTCTTTGATTTTCTTGCTTAGCTCTTCAACTTCCTTTGTGTTGCCTAAGGCTTTTTGGCAGTCTCGTGCATAATCAAGTGCGCTAACGCCGTATCTGTCGAATCCCTTGCTAAACGAGATATCAGCAGACTTCATAAAAAATTCCACGCCTTTCTCATATTCTTTGAGGGCAAAGACGCATTCGCCAGCTTTATAGTACATTTCTGCTGACCCGAAATAGTTCTGACCTTTATAGTAAAGTTCAGCGGTCTTTACAAAAATGTCCCTTGCTTCAACGTATTTGCCGTTTTCCATCAGCGAATTAGCTTCTTTATGCATTTTAATTGGGTCTTCTCTTACGCTCATCAATTATCACTCATAATCGTCTATTTTGAGGTGAACTCCCATTTAGATTTTCCTCTCACCAAATGTTTTTCTCCAAAAGAACAGAACTGATCGGCAAAGGCATAACATAAAAGGCTCTTCCAACATGCAGGTAGTGGGGAATAAAAGTTGATGCTTCGATGCATTCACTGCAGCACAGAGTTTCCAGTTTACCCGTTGAGAAGCAACTGTGAAAAATGCGGCGGCACACTGGAATTTATCGCTGACTTACCTGAAGGTGAAAAATTTAAGTTTTCAGGAATGCAAGGATTCTGGAAATACAGAGAAATTCTTCCGCCAGTTAAGCACATGGTCAGTTTGGGAGAGGGTGGAACACCATTACATAAGGCTGAAAGGCTTGCCAAAGCTGTCGGGTTAAAGGACCTTTATTTGAAGGATGAAACACGTAACCCCACAAATTCTTACAGAGATCGTGCAGCAGCTTTCTTGACGTCAAACGCGATTGATCAAGGTTTTAAGGCACTAGTATGCGCTACTAACGGGAACATGGGGGCTTCTTTAGCTGCCTACGGCGCAAAAGCGGGACTGATTTGCCATGTTTTGGTTCCCAAAGTTGTTGATGTTGGAAAGCTGGCACAGATGATTGCTTACGACGCGGTCATCGAGGAGTCAGGCGTCATTGTAGATGACTCAATCCGCAAAGCATCTGACTTGGCCAAGGAAACAGGCTGGTACCAAGCCACCGCCGAACTCAACCCACTAGTGGTTGAAGCCCAAAAAACTATTTCGTTCGAAATTAATGAACAGTTTACGGTTCCTGATTGGGTTATTGTTTCGATGGGAAGTGGCGGAACTATCTATTCTCTTTGGAAAGGCTTCAAGGAACTCAAAGAGTTAGGGCTAACAGCCTCGGTGCCGCGAATGGTAGGAGTTCAAACAGAAGGCTGTGCCCCAATAGTTAACGAACTGACAGAACAATCATATCCAAAAGTCTGTAGCCAATCCACACGTGCATTAGCCATTCTCGTTGGCGAGCCATTACAAAGTGAATTAGCAATTAAAGCGATTCAGGAATCAAACGGCTTAGCTTTCACCGTCTCAGATGTGGATATTTTGGCTGCTGAGCTTCAGGTTGCTAAACTGGAAGGAGTCTTCGCTGAACCGGCTAGTGCAGCCACCGTGGCAGCACTGCAGAAACTGAAAGCCGACCGAATTTCCAGCGACTGTAGTGTAGTCTGCCTCATAACTGGGAGTGGGTTAAAAGCGACCGATGTTCTGCAGGCGTTAACGAAGAAACAGAAAGCAGCAGGGTTGGGGCTTGCAGTAAGTACGAAACAAAAAATCCTCAAAATTCTCAGCGAGAAAGAAACGTATGGTTATGATTTGTGGAAGCAGTTGGGTCAGATAATGACTCGTGCTGCCGTGTATCAGCATCTTAATGAGCTGTCAGATAAGGGGTTGGTGGTTGGCTATGAGGAGAATGGCAAGAAATTCTTCCGAATTACTGAGCGTGGAAGGAAGGTTTTGGCTGCATTTGAGGATATAAAGTTGCTTTTGTGATTATTGGTTCCGTAACGCTTATTTTATAGTATAGCTGTAACTATACTAAAGGTGTGACTATACTAAGGCGAAAAACATGCAATCCAAATCTGACAATAAAAGAGTCACTCTCATAATTGCACAGGCAGGCGTCATGGCAGCCCTTGTCGCAGTCACAACCTTCCTTGTGCAAGTACCCATCCCCGCCACAAAAGGATACCTAGACTTCGGCGACATTATGATCTTCGTTAGCGCCTGCACGTTTGGTCCAATGGTTGGCGGATTTGCAGGTGGCGTTGGGTCCGCAATATCCGATGTAGCCAGCGGGTACGCCTATTTTTCACCGTTCACCCTTATCATAAAAGGCGCTGAAGGACTCATAGCGGGCTTAATATCAAACAGACTAAGCAGAAAAAGAGACGTCATCGCCGTGGTCTTCGCAGGCGCCGAAATGGTAAGCGGGTATTTCTTAGCAGAGTTCTTCGGATTATCAGAACGCTGGGCAGCGCTGGGAGAAGTACCCTTCAACATACTGCAGATAATCGCAGGCGGAATAATCGGGATTCCAATAGCCATTATACTTCGAAAGAGACTCCCAGAAGCTTGGAGAAACTACAGGACAAGGAAAAATGTTGCTACAACTTAAAAGCTAGATTTCACAGAGAATAAGATCATGAAATTGCCGCCTGGAAAAATCCCTATAAACATCCTAAAAGAAGTAGTCTTCAAAAACCTGGGCGCCGAACGCAACGAAGTGGTTTTGGGTCCCGCTACTGGAGTAGACGGTGCAGTGTTAGATGTTGGAAACAAGAACGCCATCGTTTCCATGGATCCAATTACTGGTGCCGTTGAACGGATCGGGTGGGAAGCCATCAACATTAACGCCAACGATGTGGCTACGTTTGGGGTTGAACCTGCCTTTTTCTTCTCATGTTTGCTTTTGCCAGAGAGCGCTGACAGCAAAATCGTTGAAACCATAAGCGTCCAAATGAACGTTGCCGCCAAGGAGCTGGGCATTGCGATTGTTGGAGGGCATTGCGAAGCCACTCCGGGTCTGGCTAATCCTATTGTGGTTGGCTGCATCATGGGCTTAACTGAAAAAGGCAAATACGTTACTGTTGCAGGCACCAAAGCAGGAGACAAGCTGATTTTAACAAAGAGCGCTGGAATTGAAGGCACGGCAATTTTAGCTTCCGACCGTGAAGAGCAGCTGAAAAAAGTGTTTACTTTGAGCATACTTGAGAGCGCCAAACGCTTCTACAGCCAAATAAGCGTTGTGAAAGACGCCTTAACGGCTTACAGAACAGGCGGAGTCCACGCTATGCACGACCCAACTGAAGGCGGAATACTAAACGGCATCCATGAAATGGGAGATGCAGCAGGATTAGGCATACGCGTTTTTGAAGAGAAAATTACGGTTGAACCTGAAACTGCCAAAATATGCAGGTATTATGAAATTGACCCTTTGCAACTGATTAGTTCAGGTGCATTGCTTATTGCTGCAGACCCAGAAGCCGCAAACAAAATAATCGATGCCTTAAGCCAAGAGCACATTTACGCTGACGTCATAGGCGAATTCAACCCGAACCCAAACAAACGCATACTCATGCATAAAGACAACACAGCAGAGATTCTGCCAAGACCAGTCTCAGACCATCTATGGACGGCTTTAACGCGTTAAACTGTGTCTTATCCCGCTTTGTGGCAACTGCAAACACCAGTAAAGCAGGAAGACGCGATAAAAAATCATATACTCATACAAGTGCGATTAAACCAAGCCACATTTGAACTCAACGATAGCTTGACAGATGCTGTTTTAAAATTGTAAATTGGCGCCGCCGAAAGGATTCGGACCTTTGACCGACTGGTTAACAGCCAGCCGCTCTACCGGGCTGAGCCACGGCGGCAAGCATAATGCTTATGCAACTTTTTAGTTTCAATATAGTATTTAAGTTTAGTCTTCTCAAACCTAGGTTATTCAATCTGTCGCACTTTGCGCTTTGCTATTGCCGAGAAGCCTTTGTAGAACTCTTTGGTTATGTGCTGGTACCATTTGTCTGAGAATGACAAATCAATCAGGTTGTCAACCCAGCGAAAGTCACGTTCTGCACATTGAATCAAAAGTTTTTTGTGCAATTCATTCAGTTTGGTGTCTGTAAACCAGTTTTCACTTGCCAGTTGACCCAACGGAACAAAGAATAGTGGCACAATGAGGCATCGCATGTCCTTAAGGTCATCAACTAAATCCATTGTTTTAAGGATGTCCGATTCCTGTTCATCAGGTAACCCAACAATCAACGTGCAAGCAGGAGCAAGCATGTTGTCATGCATCACACCTAGGCCCTCGCAGACAACGTCATGCCAATTGTCAGCGCTAAACGGATGAGCCTTGGCAGGCATAATCTTCTTCGCCATCTCTGGAGAACCAGTTTCAATGCCTATTTCTGCTCCCCACCAAGTTTGATTCTGCAAGATAAGCTCTGACAACTTCGAGAGAAGCTTGGGGTTTGATGCTACAGCAGCTAAGGAACAGTGACTCCAGCTTACGCCTGTCGCCTTTTTCGTTACTAATTCATGCAACTGCACGAGTTTCTCTTCGTTTGGGGTAGTGTTTTTTGAGCCATAAAGCATGACATCTTCCGCGTGAAGACATACACCAGTGTTGCCTGCATCAATATTAACGCTTAATTCACGGTTAATCTTTTCAATCGGATACCATCTTAACGGTCTTAACGTAACATTGCAAAATTGGCAACCCCTGCAACAACCTCTACCAATCTCAACCAAACCGTTAACTGAAGGCTGAACAATATCAGGAATCTCCTCTAAACTAGGTGCCTCACCAACTCCAACTTCATAATGGCTGGGGATCTCTTGGCCCTCAATTACTGCCCTAAAAAGTTTCCCAATAACATTTTCTGCTTCGCCTTCAACGACGCAGTCAATACCTAAATCCTTAACGGCTTTTTCTCGGTAATGGAACTGCCATGCGCCAGGTCCACCAACAACAATCTTTAACCCATTTTGTTTCGCTTTTGTGACCGCGGGACTTTTTAGCAAAACTTGAAAGTATTTTGCAAGGTAGGGTTCCTTCTTGAAAAGAGAAGCTAAAGTTGTGGAAGCGGGACCTAACCCAAACGGGTCCATTGTATGTATGCCAAGAACTTTTGCATCATTAAGGTAGCGACTTAGATGATTTGGGCTAACTGTTTCAACGTGGAATCCTTCTTTTAAAAGTTGAGCTTCAGTTTTTCGCAGTCCATAAGGTGCTTGTTGTGGATGGCCATTTTTTGTTTTTAATGATGGAAAAAAAAGATAACTATAAAGCCATTCAGGAATGAAATTTGGAGGTGCACACGTACCAAACCCTAGGAACTCGTTGTTATGATAGTTGCTCATTAAAGTCCTGTCAGCAGTCAACACTACCTCTGCCATAACCCCTTCGCCCTTCGTCATTTAAAATCTATGAATACTGTTCCTAGAAAGTGCGAGGCAGATATATCTTTATTGTCCGTATCCTAGCTTTATTTCGACACGTTTGGAGATTCACACATAATTAGAGAACCTCTTTGGCTTTCTGTAGGAGTGAACTTGCATTCTGTTGATTGTTATTTCATCGTATTTAGCCCAGCCTGCTTGCCCCAGTTTCTGGATGTCTTCTATTGTTGTTGCAGTGGCCGTTTCAAATTGGTCGTCCTTGAACTCTATCATGCCTATGTACTTCATGCTGCTGCTGTTGTTTGTGGCCTAGCGTGCGACAAATAATCTTTTAGCGTTAGCGATAAATACACTTAGTGTATCACTAAGTATTGAGAGGAACGAACTATGGAACTTGATGTTTGCATTAAAGGCAGGAGAAGTGTTAGATGTTATACAGATGATCCTGTTTCGAAGGAACAAGTTGAAGCTGTTCTGGAAGCGGGCATTTGGGCTCCAACAGCTATGAATAGGGAACCTTGCAAGTTCATAGTTATCGAAAATAAAGAATTAATTAAGTACGTCTCTGATGAAACCAAGGTTTTGGTCAAGCAAATGTTCCCTCTTTACGCCAAGCGATACTCCACAGAGGCTGATTTAATCTGCTATAAGGCGCCTGTGCTAATACTGGTATGTACAGAAAAAGACCAACAACGGGCTAACTGGAACTTGCTGGACAGCGTTCTCGGTACGGAGAATATGTTTTTGAAGGCGTATGAGCTTGGGCTTGGAACCTGCTATATGGGTTTCGTTTCATTACTAAACAGCAAACCAGACGTTCTCAAGAAGATTGGAATCCCTGAGAACTATGAAATGATGGTACCCTTAATCTTAGATCATCCCAAAACAAAACAAGAAGCAGGAAAGAGAAAAAAACCGAATATCCTGAAATGGATTAAGTAACTACGATTAAACGAACGTACTCATAGCCAGCTTTAATCGACTCTGTCGCCTCTTTGAGGGTGGCCGCTGCTTTGCAAACGTAGTCATTGCACTTGCTCTTCTATTGGTTCGCCCTTCGCCAGCGAAGTTGAATCTGTACTCTCTTGATGTAGCCTTGTTTTTCCAAGGAAAAGAGGCTGCGGTGAACTGAAGCGTATTCTTTTGATTTGTACTCTACGATTTTGCCAAAAATCATCTCGGCAATTTCCTTAGTTGTCATGTCGGGTTTTATCTCTAGCAATTCCAAAATTCTTTTTTGGTTTTTAGAGAGACCAGCCAAATCCTGTAGCACGCTCTTGAGAGCTTCAATTGTATTATCAAAATTAAATCTTTAACCCGCGCTATAACTGTAGTTCTGATGGTTAGAATATATCAAAACATGAAATATATACTAAGCGCGGCTCATCAATTCATTGGTTGTTGCTCTAATCAGAGAGCCTTGGAAATTTTGGTCACGGGAAAAGGCTGTGTTCCGATCAACCAAACTTTTCTGGTAAGGTTCAGGTGGGAATATATAGTCTTGTAACAGAAGGTGACTCGAACCTACGGGGTGAATATTTACTTTTCACAGCGGGCCCGCCACAAGCACAGACTCTTTTTAGCTAAGAAGTCTTAAATATTTTAGGGAGGTAAAATGAATTGTTATGATAAGAAGGAAAATGGTGTTAATCGCAGTTGTTGTCGGTGTTGCACTATTGCTTGTGGTATCCCAGGTGAACTCGTATTGGGAGTCATTGCCACAAGCCAGCTACAAAATCGGTGACGAAATAAAGGGCTTCCCAATTGATGGGTTTTCAATCACTGTATGGAACTACTCCGTTACAGATGAAAACGTTCAAGGTCTTCCTTTACCATCGGTTCCTTCAGGGATGCAATGGGTCGTCTTAAATGTTTCAATTCAAAACTTGATGAACAAAGACATCTTCTTTAATCAGACGGGTAATTTGCAAACAGAACTCTCGAAGGCTTCCAGCAAATACCTATTTTTGGAGTTTAAAGAAGTACACTCCTTCGGAATTGGAGGAGAATCTACTGGAGGAGGAGCTTCTTATCCAAGAACCCCAACTGGAGACACTAACTGGTGGGGCATAACCATAGATAACTCGTCATTTACAGAGTTGAGAGCAAACCAACGTGTGGATGGTTTCATGTACTTTCTGAAAAACCAGGGTCTTGTTTCAGGAGAGTTGATTTGCCAATCGCTTGGTGAAACAAAGCCCATTTTCGCAGTCGATCTAATACAATCGTAGAGTTTAGCTAATAGTTAAAAGAATTCAGCGATCAATCCTAAAGTAGTCTAATTTATAAGCAAAAAAAACATAACCGATCTTTGCGTATTTGTGTTGTACGCATCTACTAATTGGAATAGCTGTTCACAACGTTTATTTTTGACCCGACAGTGAAAAGGCTATGCAGCAGCGGCAAAACGACAAAAAGCAGGATACACCTTCGGAACGCTCATTGATGAGGGTTCTTGCCAATTCTGGGCATTCCGAAGACATAGCGGATAAGATTTGGAAATGGTATAATCCGCCAGAAATAAACGGTAGCAAGCCTAAAAAAAATAGCGGCATTTAACGAGAAATTATTTGGTCGTTTTTCTTTTTGTTGTCTTCCCGTTGAATTCTTGTCTTCCTATTTGTTGATTACTAATTCATAATGGTTAATTAATAAAAGTCAGGTATTGAAAATTTAAAGAAAATAAGGAGAAGAAGAATAATGATGAAAAAGCCACAAAAGAAAAACAATTCAACCTACAAAATAAATTTAGTTGCAATAGAGGGTGACGGCTCTTTCCCATGTCCAAAATGCGGAATGCCAATCTCACCCGACGACGAGACAGAGGAAAACTATAAAGTTATAGACACTAAAGTCGTCGACGATGAACTTGCTGAATTAGTCGTCGCTTGTGGCAAATGCAGAAGCACAATACAACTTACTGGCTTTCAACAGGGTTAGGATTAAATCTTAGTCTCCCTCCAAACACTGACTGTCACTCCGTTGCTCAGTCGCTCAATGAGCAAAAAGAAATCGCGTACGATCTATTATTACTTTGAAGATAGGAAAATGTATTAAGAGAACCTCGTTAAGTACTGAAGCCACGTGAGCATTATGTCTAATTATTGGAAAAGAAAGAGAACGAGAATTAGTTTGGAAGAGAGTAGGAACTAATTTGGGTTTGGGGATTAAAATTTTAAAAAACCAACCAAAGCTAGACATTCACTATTTTAAGGAAAAGCCATTGCACTTGAGGGTCAATTAGAACTAAGAAAAAAAACGTAAGCACAATAGAACAATTAAAATAGCTGAAGTTAAAGTTCGTTTTTTCGTTTAAAGCCTCTCCGCCTATTTTTCACAAAAATTAATGCCGTCAACGCCAATACAGTTACAACTACTATAGCCAGTAGAATAATAGCATTATTGGATTGGTTAGTTTGCGGTGTCGGTGAGGGCGTAAAAACTGGAGTTAACGTAGGGTCTGGAGTTGATGTAGATATTGGCGTTGGGGTTGGTGTTGCTGTTGAGGTAGGAGTGGGCATTGGCGTTGGTGTGGGCGTTGGAGTCGGTGTTGGGCTTGGACTTGGAGTCGGGGTTGATGTAGGTGCGGGGGAAATTGTGAAGTTACTGTAAGATAATTGATATTCAATTACCTCGGAATTAACAAGATTTGCGTTTGTCATGCAAGAACTCACATACACATTATTATTGCTGTCCATGCAAACTATTCTGTCATTATAACTTCTGTATGGAGTTGAGCACTGATAGGTTAAGGTGTTATTGTTACACTTATAGAGGTATAGTTCGTTTGGTCCAGAGCCTTGTCTTTGGCTATATTCAAACAGCAATAAAGAATTTGTCAAGAAGTTTACTTCTGGATGGTCTTCAAAACTTGTTTCTGGCAATCCAGAATCGTATTCACTCCATACTCCAGAGCTGTTCATTAATTCAATACGATACGTCCCTGCTCCTGTTGTGGAATTGCTAACTATTCCGCAAGCTAGATAGGATGTACTTGCGCTTACGCTACTGAAAATTGAATAATTATACTTATCTACGTCCTTACCTATAATTGCACTGCAATACTTTGTCCAATCTAGGCTCCAATTAGTTAAAGAACTTGAATTGTACAGTGAAAAAGCGTAAGTTGTTGAAGTCGGCATTGCCACACATAAAACATATACGTTATTTTCGAAAACTGCAATCTGTTCTTCATCTGAGTAAGTGCCAGTCCAGTTGTATGAAGCAGAACCATTTATGGAAATTCGGTAATAGTCTGAATTGTTTGCTATTTGAGCGGGACTCACAGCCCAGATTCCTAAAGTTGGATAGTTATCACCGTCACCAAATAGCATCAAGTTTTGGTTTGGGTCATAAATTGCTGAAACAAAAATATTAGGCTGAGTAAAGTAATTTATTTCTGCTAAAGTTGACTCGTTGAATGTTTCTATGTAGCTGCCTTCACCCATGACATAAACTACACCATCATGTACATACGCGCTATAGCTGTCTCCAGACCGCACCGCCAAAGGAACAGAACCGAGCAGTTCAAGCGTTGAAACGTTGTATTTGCTTAGCATATAGGTATTATCGCTACTGACAATCCATAAGTAGCCGTCATAAACGGATGCGTACTGCAATCCTACGTTGTTTTTTGGAAAAAGGGTTTGTTCATAAATTAATGACGGCTGCAAACTTTGGGCTTTCACCGTTTGAATTGGCAAGGTGCAAGCTAATGCAAACATTGAAAATACCGTTAGAATTGTAAGTACCTGTTTATGTTTCAAGAGTCATCTTAGCTTTAGCTCTGTTGCTTTAAACATAAAAAAATTGCCCTTCAACCGATAACTTAGCTAATCTTTCAGCGTAAGATTCGGAACAAGCGTCTTAATTCTTATGCAGACACTTGGTGCCATAGCGGTAATGTCTTCTTGAACCTCAAAATCAAGTCTTTTTCCGCTTCATTTTCCACGATTATTCTTGTTAGATGTTGCTCAAACACTTTATTGCTAACTTGGTTATCCTCCAAATCCAAAAATTTTAATTAACTGTCCTATTAATCATATCTGTAAGGATAACTTTGTCAACTTTGAAAGGCACAATTTTTACATTAAATGGGAAATTTGATAGTTTTATTAGAAAAATATATCAAGGTAATTGACTATCTAATGAGAAAACGCGTTCGGAGAATAGGATTATTTGAAAAAAATGATTGAGTTTAGATGGCATGGTCGAGGCGGTCAAGGAGCATGGACAGCCAGTGAATTACTGGCAAGAACAGCCCTTGACGAAGGAAAATACATTCAATCATTCCCTGAATTTGGACCTGAACGAATGGGCGCGCCAGTAACTGCCTTTACCAGAATAAGCACTGAACCAATAAGATTACATTGCGCCATTTACGACCCAGATGTTGTCGTCGTTTTAGATAACACCCTGCTGAAAACAGTTCCAGTTACAGCTGGATTAAACGATGACGAAGACATACTAATTATTAATTCCTCCGAGGAACCAGCTGCTTTGAAAGAAAGCCTTAGGGTGACAAAAGGCAAAGTGTGGACAGTTCCAGCAACCGAAATTGCCCTAAGAATTTTGGGAGCACCAATAACCAACACGGCACTGCTGGGCTGTGTCGCTAAGGCAACTAATATAGTTACTTTAGAAGGCATAGAGAAAACGTTGAAGGGACGTTTCAGACTAGACTTAGCAGAGAAAAACTTCGCAATTATCAAAGAATCGTATGAGGAGGCAAAATCCGAATGAGTCAAGAAAAAAGCTGGAAAGAAATCTCCATAGCTGGAATATGCTCAAAATCAAGCGTTGGATTCATGACAGGCGATTGGAAAACTTACACGCCAATACGAGACCTCGAGAAATGTACCAAATGCTTAACATGTGTGATGTTTTGTCCTGACGGAGCAATAAAGTGGCGTCCAGAGATAGGTGACATCGAGTTTGACTTTAGCTTCTGTAAAGGATGCGGAATATGCGCTAACGAGTGTCCAACTAAAGCAATAACAATGAAGATAGAAGGGGAATAAAAGAACATGGAAAAACAGGTTAAACAGGAAACAATGGCTCTAAACGGAGATGAAGCAGTTGCCTTCGCCGTTAAGCAATGCGATGTTGATGTAGTTGCTGCTTACCCAATTACGCCCCAAACAATTATTGTGGAAAAATTTAGTGAATACGTTGCCAACGGAGAGGTCCAAACAGAATATGTCTGCACTGAATCAGAACACAGTGCCATGACCGCTTGTCTTGCCGCTTCAGTTACAGGTGCAAGAACTTTCACTGCCAGCGCTTCTGCAGGCTTAGCGTTGATGCATGAGATGCTTTTTGTTACGTCTGGTTCTCGAGCGCCAGTTGTAATGGCGGTAGCTAACCGTGCTTTGTCTTCGCCGCTTAACATTCATGGTGACCAATCAGACAGCATGGCTCAAAGAGATAGCGGATGGATTCAAATTTACGTTGAGAACGCTCAGGAAGCATATGACGCTATTATTCAAGCATTCAAAATTGCTGAGGATGTTGGTGTGTCTTTACCGATGATTGTTGGCTTAGACGGGTTTACGGTAAGCCACACGCTGGAGAACGTCGATGTACTATCTGAAGACGATGTCAAAAAGTTTGTTGGAGAGCGCCAACTGCCCAAAGTGCTTACACATGAAGGCAA
Organism: Bathyarchaeia archaeon; assembly: GCA_049522695.1. Classification (GTDB taxonomy): domain Archaea; phylum Thermoproteota; class Bathyarchaeia; order Bathyarchaeales; family Bathycorpusculaceae; genus Bathycorpusculum. Next base: position 30,313 of record JBEKNP010000030.1, read on the forward strand.
AACAGTGCCGTTTAAGCTTGATCCAGAGAATCCGATGACTATGGGGCCGATTGCTTTTCAAAACTACTATTTTGAGTTTAAACGCCAGCAAGAAGAAGGTATGAAGAACGCGTTAAAGCGAATACAAGAGGTTAACAGTGAATACGCTAAAGTCACTGGCAGAAGCTACGGCAACGGCCTAATAGATGATTACAAGCTTGAAGACGCTGAAATAGCAGTGGTGTGCGTTGGCTCAACCTCAGGAACACTAAAAGTAATTGTTGACGAATTAAGGCAAGAGGGCGTTAAAGCTGGGCTTCTACGATTGCGTACGTTTAGGCCACTGCCCGTCGAAGAACTTCGAAAAGCATTAAGCAACGTCGTTGCAATTGCAGTTATGGATAAAAGTATGAGTTTCGGCGGTTTCGGCGGTGCAGTTTTCACTGAAGTTCGCCATGCGCTTTACGACGATAAGAAGCATCCGTCTATAGTGAACTACATTTACGGTTTAGGCGGGAGAGATTCTAGTCCCCGTGAACTGCGAACAATCTTCGAAGAGCTTACGCATATTGCAAAAACTGGGCAAGTTGAAAGCCGCGTTCATTATTTTGGGTTAAGGGAGTAAATTAGGAGGCAAAAAATTGACAACTCAAGAATGGAAATTCACAGCTAAAGATATTGCGTGTAAGCCAGATTTGTTCCTTTCAGGTCATCGGGCATGTGCAGGTTGCGGACCAGCTTCGGTGCTGCGTTTGATAATGAAAGCTACACGTGGACCAACAATTGTGACTGAAGCAACTGGCTGCATGGAAGTGGTCTCATCAATTTACCCTTACACTTCTTGGGGTCTGCCATGGTTGCACACGGCTTTTGAGAATGCTGCTGCTAATGCTTCTGGAATTGACGCTGCATTGAAAGCTATGCGCAAGAAGGGCAAAGTGAAACAAGAGCACATTGATATTATTGCAATAGCTGGCGACGGCGGAACATTTGACATTGGCTTGCAAGCGTTGTCTGGTGCTGTTGAACGTGGACATGACTTCTTGTTTGTGCTGTACGATAATGAGGGTTACATGAACACTGGCATCCAACGTAGCGGGGGAACACCGATTGGTGCAGCAACAACAACTACTCCAGCTGGCTCAGTAAATCCAGGCAAGCTTGAGAAGAAAAAGCCGATTAGCGAGATTATGCTGGCTCACGAAATGGAGTACGTGGCTACTGCATCACCATACTACTGGAAAGACATGCTGACAAAAGTTCGCAAAGGCTTAGAAGTTAATGGACCGGCGTTTCTGCACATATTTGCACCTTGTCCAAGGGGTTGGCGTTGTGAACCAGGCAAATCTATTGAGTACTCGAAGTTGGCGGTGGAATCCTGCGTGTTTCCACTTTGGGAGGCAGTGAACGGCAAACGGCAGCTTTCAACGCCAAGCAAACTGATTGCTCTGGCACCGCAAAAGAAGAAGCCAGTTAAAGATTACATTGTTGGTCAAGGCAGATTCAGGCACCTGTACACCCCGCAAAACCAGCATATTATTGATGAGATGCAACGTTTCACCGATGAACATTGGGCACGGCTTCTCCAAAAGTGTGAGCCAATGTAAACTCTTTTTATTTTTTATTTTGTTTTTGTTAGATTTTTAGGCAAAATGTTAGTAGTTGAATTTAGTGATTGTTTTCTGGGAGGATTTTTAGTATGCGAAGGATTTTTTTGAATTCTTCCTCTTTCAATGAGGCTCTTCTGCCGTTGGCATAGATGTCTTTTACTCTTTCCACTACTATGGCTACGGTTTGGTCGTCTGGAGTGTTTCCTGCAAGCTCGGTTATTTTGTGTTTGATTATTCCTTTTCCCGATTGCTTCCCAATCGTTAAACGGCGCTCGTTACCGACCAGTTCAGGCGGGTATGGTTCATAAGTCCACGGGTCAACTAAGACGCCGTGCGTGTGGATTCCTGACTCGTGTGCAAATCCGTAGTCGCCGACGATTGCCTTGTTAGGCGGAACTACATAGCCGGTTGCTTTACCAATGTAGTCGGCGGTTTGCTTTAGCTTCTGGGTTTTGCCTTCAAACTTTTTGATTCCGTAATGCAGGTACAGGTTCAAGAGTACCTTTTCGGTTTCAGCGTTGCCCGCACGTTCGCCGATTCCAAGATATGTGGTGCTTGCGTAAACTTTGTCCCATACGCCTGAGGCTGCTTTAATTGATGCCATCGTGTTTTCAACAGCGTTCCCGAAGTCATCGTGTGCATGAATCTCAATAGCTGCGATTCTGGTTTGTTTTTTTATGGCTACTACTTTGGCTGGTATACCGTTGGGCAGTGGTGCCGTTGGGTCGGATAAGCCGATGCCGACTGTGTCGCAGATACGGTAACATTCGGCGCCTGCGTCTGCAACTGCGTTGATTAGTTTTTTCTCAAAGTTCCAGTTTGCACGTGTGCTGTCTTCGCCGTGAACGAAAGTTCTCAGTCCGCAGGTTTTAGCTGCGTATTCAACTACGTCAATGATGTTGGCTAAGATTTGCTCTTGGGTTTTTTCAGGCCACTTAGCTTTAAAATGTAAGTCAGAGACAGGGTGAGAGATGCCAACTTCTTTAAATCCGCATGCCACGGCGCTGTCAATGTCCTCTTTTAACGCTCGACACCAGCCCGCGACGCGCAAGTCAAGGTTCAAATCTGCGATGAGTTTTGCTGCTTTCTTGTCTGGTTCCTGGTAATGGAATAGTTCGATGCGTTCGACGCCGATTTCTGATAGGAACTGGGCTATTTTTGCGGAGTCTTTTGGTCCAGCGGCTAAGCCGGGCATTTGAATGCCATCACGCAGTGTGGTGTCGTCTATGATGGGCTCGGTTTTTAGTGGCATTTTGAAATAGAATTCTTGTAAGTCCATTTTTTTCACTGCTCTGTCTTTTTTATGCTTCTCTTCAAGCTTTTTTGTAATGTTGATTAACGGTTCTGTGAAGTTGATAAACGTTTCTGTAGTACTTTTGTAAGTTTGTTCAAGCAAATATGAGACTTAGCTACAAAATGTCTTGTCACAAATAGACAAAAACTTTACACATAAACGAGGCAAAAGCTATTGTGTGCGTGCGTACAGTGCTTTAAGCGTGCCTGAAATACCCAAAACATACACTGCTGTCTCTTTGCCTGCAATGCCGTTAATTGTAGCCAAAGAAGCTCGTACCATACTTAGTGCAGCCAACGAGACCCTAAGCACAGCAACCTTCCGTTCCAGGTCAAAGCTAATCAGGGCTAAACCAGTTAAGCTTGCGCCAACCTCGCCGTAAAGCTTCGTTACGGCAGCCCAAACGGCATCAATAAACTCGCGTTCAGCAGGCACGACGTCGCATTCCAGTTGCAGGGCTAGGTAGCGCCGTTTAATCCGCTTCAAGATGGTTTGCCCTCCTTAATTATGCTGATGCCTGGTGCAACAAATCGGCTGCTGAGTTTTTCACGGTTACGCGCAACGATTGCCGCTGGACTAGTGGAAACAGCGTCTAAAGCTTGAGCCTCATCCAGCCCGAATAGGAAAGCTAAACTTGCCAGGTCCCTTGGCAACCGCATAAGCCGCTCCTCGGAGACACCGCTTGAAACCACTATGGGAACTTTGAATTCGCGTGCTATGGCGACTTCACGGCGCAAAGTCGTAAGCAACCTAACTCTGGGTGGGCCTTCCAAAATCAAAAGCGGCTTAACATCCACTTCCAAAGCGGCTAAGCTGCAGCTGGCTAATTCGGCTTCTGCGCGGTCAAAGAATCGTTTATGATAGTCAAGGCTGGGAAAATTTAGGAGGTCTACGCGCCTGTCTTTTGCTGCTTGCCTTGCCACTTCCTTGTTGTCGCATGTGATGCATATTACTTCAAATCGTCGCCTGAACTTGCGCAGAAAATGGGTCAGGTCATTTTCCGATCTTGGATAGAAATCTGCTCGGGAAACAAAATCTAAGCCTGCTTCGCTACACGTTGTTTTGAGTTTGGCTAATTCTGCTTCGCTTAGTTTTGAAGAGAACGGGATAGAAATTAGGCGGTAGCTGAAGCGTGCGGCTTTAGTGATGAGTTGCTGTGTCGCCTGTTGGTTTTTGGGGTTAATGCGTAAATGCAAATCCGCGAAAGCTCGTGTCATGGCAGTAACCCAGCGCTCTTGCATAGATCCGTTATTTCTGCAACGGATTTGTTTTTAAAATGAATTTTGAAATGTACGGGGTCATTTTGCGTAAACTTCATGTTTCCTAAAAAGGCGGATTGCTTGTCGAACCTGAGGTACAGGTTTCCTTTTTCTAAATGGAGTTTTAAGTCGCGGCTTAACTCTTCTTTGTCAAGTGAGTTTAAGCCTGAACCGATTTTTTGTAATTCTACTGGAAGCAGTTTTTTGTCTGTTAGTTTAGCGGTTAAAAGGGTGATGGGGTTTCCATAGTGTCCCGTTAAATTTGTTATTTGGAAAACCAGGGTTTCCGCCAGCTCCGTTGGCAGTAAGTTGCGTACGGCGGTTTGGACTTTGTCTGTGTCCTCGGTTGCGTGTGCGAAGACTCGAATATCGATGTAGGCTATTGGCGGTTTAGAAGACATTGGACACCGATTTGTCTCTGGGCTTCTAGCTTTTAGCTTTTTTCTTTGGTTTAGGTTTGGGTTCGGTTTTTTGCGGTTTTGGTTTTGCTGCTGCTTGTGCTTTTGCTTTTTCCGCGCACTCTTTTATGGTTGCGATGTTTTCGTCGTGTGCTGATTTTCTTTTGACATCGACGGGTAAACCGATTTGTTTGGCTTGCTGCTTGTTTACGCCTGCTTTCTGCAGTTCGGTTGGGCTGAATCCTTTGCCGATGTTTTGTTTTTTGTTGTGCTTAGTTATTACTACTTTGATTTGACGCATAAAATTTATCTCCCTGGGTTTGGCTTTCTACTAGTAGGCGCTGCTCGTTTTCTTGCTCCTCTGCGGTGGCTTGGTCTAGCTTTTTCTGCTCCGGCTCCGCGATGGTGTAGGCCTCTGACGTTTTTGCCTGCGCTTGTTAAACTTCTGAAGACCCTGCTGGCGTGCTGGTTCTCTGTTATCCAGTTGACGTCTTTATCTGTTTTTATAACTGGGCTCTTGGGGTCAAGCAGTATGACTTCGAACCATTTGTGTTTTCCGTCTTCGCCTACCCAGTAACTGTTTAGAATTTCCATGTTTGGGAAATGCTTTGCTGTACGTTCTTCGGCGATGAGCCTTAAGCTTTTGGCTGGTTTGAATTTGGCGACTCCCATGCGTTTGGGTCGTCTGCCTGAGCGTGGGCGCTGTTTTCGTAGTCCGCCTCTGCGCACTTTTGTGCGTGCCACTACGAAGCCTTGTTTGGCTTTGTAGCCTAGTTTTCTTGCACGGTCAAGCCTTGTCGGATGCTCAATGCGAAGCGTCGATGGTTGCTTTCGCCACTGCACCAATCTTTCCCGCATGAGTTCTTCAACGAAGGATTTTTCCGGTTGAGACCACTCTTCCGCAATGTACTTGTATGCCATCTTTCAAATTTTCCTCCTCAATGTTTATTTTGCTTACGGTTCAGCCTTTCGGCCACATCCCAACGGACAATGATTATCCGCCTGCAATTTCACATCATAGTACCATGCAATGAAATAAACCTTTTCCATGATGTTTTAAGCATTTTCTAGCTCCTTCACTTTGGTTTCCTGAATAGGTTAAATCCGTTTATGTCGCATACGTACTCGAAGCCAGCTTCAACGAGTTTTTTGGCTTCTTCAATCGTTTGCGCGGTTTCTGAATAGTAAGAGTCTGCGTCAAAGTTAATCATGTGAGTGTAGATTGTTGTGGTTAGGACGCTTTTGTGCCCAAGCCTCTTTTGGACGTGTAGAAGTGATTTTGTTTTGTGGTATTCCATTGTTGCGTACCAGTGGCGGAAGGTGTGAAAGGTAATTCTATTTAGGTTAGGGTTCTGCATTTTTTGCGCTGTCCTTTTTCGTAGTTCGCTGAATGACCTTGAAAAGTGAAGTAGCCCAAAAGCTGTTGGATGCTCGTTCTGGAAAATATATGTGCTTGATGTTTTAGGCAGAGAGTTTAGAACTGCTATCAGTCGAGGGCTAACTTTGAACAGTCTGGGGGTGCCGTGCGTCAGTGTTTCATTGAGCGTTATGGAATTTCTTTCAAAGTCTATGTCTCGCCATTTTAGATTCCAAGCTTCACTTGCTCTCATTCCAGTTTCCTTCAAGAGCAAAAGGTACGTTGAATGTTTGGTGTAAGCCGCGTTGATTAGGCAATCGAGCTCTTTTTCCGTTGGCACGTAGGGTAATTTCCTTTCAACTTGGTATTTTGGGGGCTTCCATGTTCCGTCAACCACGCTCAGGTATTTGCTATAAGATGCAACCGCCAAGGCTTTTGGTTGCAGTGCTCCAATTTTTCTTCGCTATTGCCGCTTTGACTGAATCGGAGTCTAACAGGTTACCGCCATTTCTTTCAATTCTTTTTAGATATGCAACGTAAAGCTTAGCTGATTTTTCGTTCGTACCATCGTTTTCTAATGTACTTAGGAACTTGACGAATCGACCTATGCTTTTCTGTGTTGTTTCGACATCTCCCGCAACAGTCTTTATTTCTGTCGCGTGCTCCAATTTTTTCGCCTCTTGTAAGACGCATAATTGGCGACGACAGCTTGTCCTGTCGTTCTTATAAGGATTATTCGAGAAACGATAACCACACTTTCGACATAGCCAACGCTGAGCAGATTCGCCGTTGGAAAGGTATCTCTGCCCGTCTCTGAATAGGCTGTCTGACCCGCATTCGGGGCATTTCAAAGCGTTAGCTTCAACCAAAATCTACTCACCTTCATTCAATCTTCGTTTAAGTCGTACCTCTCGATTTTTGTTTTCACAATGAGCACGTTTGCAATCAAAATGCAAAAATCTTTGAACGTAATGAAAAATTTTACAGGACCGAACTTTTGAAATCGCTGCAATTCTATTATAGTAGAGATCTTGACCGTTAAGACGTATTGACATGTGTTCATGAAAAAGTCAAGACGTTCATGTCTTAACATTATTAGCTATCTCCTCTTTGTTGTTTGCCAAGTCTGAAATCTGCTTCTTTTCATCCCCAATCTTGTCAGAAATCTTTGCGAATTTGTTATCGTATGCTCGCTTCAAGTCTCTGGCGAACTGTTCTTCCTTTTTCAACTCAAACCACTTAAAAGCAAGAGCCTTCCCTGTCATTTCGAAAACGCCCATGCATTGGCAGACCGGGTTAAATTTTTGTCCAAGATGTATTGGTCTAGAGTCAATTCCTTGAGAGAGCTCTGATTTTATTTCATCATAATCAGTTGTACTAAAAACTCTAATTACATAAGCTGTGTATTCCTCGATTGTGTCAAGGGTTTCTTGTGCCTTCTTGTATTCGGGGTCATTTCTTGCCTTCTCAATTTCTCGTTCTTGAAGGATGATTATCTTCCCCAAGGCAATGGCTTTATCTTCGTTAGCCAAATGCTCAAAATTTTCATTAAGAATTTTTTGGTTTTCTTTTTCCAACTTCTCTTTTATCGCTTTTCTTGTGAATTCTCCGATTTTGTATCCTAGCTGTTTCATAGTCTCTATGTCTTCCATGTTCGCTCTGTAAGAGTACATTTTTCTTTTCGTCGTGTCTGTCACGTCCTTGGTACGTCTTGACATTGATGTAGCTGCATGCGCTCTCCAGCCGATATCATAGTTTCTGCGGTCAGTCTTGCCAACTCTTGCACCTCTATCACCCTTGCCGCCCCTCCTGCCACGCCTCGAGTTTGCCTTCATGAAAGTGCTGTCTAAACTGACCTTAACAGCTGCCTCCTTGTCTACTATGTTTATTATGAAGGCTTGATCTCTGAGCTCCACAAACAAGCCTTCAATCGTTTCTGGGCGTGCACGGCTGATGAAAAGGCTGAACGTGTTGTGTTTTGGGGCTTTGTCGCCTTGGAACTCGCATATTTCGCGAGCGTATGGTCTCTTCTCGAGTTTTCTGCAGAGTTTTCTGACGGATGGTATGGCTTCAAAGCGCATGAACATCAAAGCTAAAAGCATGGAACGCGCCGGATAATGTGGTCTGCCTTTTCCAGAATCAGCGTACCTGGCCTCGACTTGCTTTACAGTTATGCTTATATCGATAGAGGAAAATAGGAGTTTGAGAGTGTCAAGGGGAAGGCGTTGATAACCGTCCAAATCGGTTTATCACCTCCGATTATGCTTCATTCAGCTATCCCTTTGCACTCTCACCTCTAAAATCTTATTCAGATAAATTATATGACTTATTTGCTGAAAGCGGCTAACAAAGGATTAATGAACACTTATGCGCGCTGGAACTGTCGGAGATGGGGAAGCTGTTGCCACCGGGGAAGCAGTTGTCACTGGGATTGTGGTGGTGTCTAACACCGAGACTGTACCGCTGCTGAGAGAATTAGCAACGTATGCATATGCGCCATTGGGTATTACAGCCACACCAAGAGGAGAGCTTCCAACTCCTACCGTCGCCGTTACCGCGGTCAGCCAGGGGATTGCGACTTGGTCCGTGAAACATAAAAAAACTAAAAACTAACGAATCGCTACCAAGTACGAAAGCGTAACGTTGGCTGGGATAGGGTTTTTGTGTCAAGTTGACCTCAAAAAAAGGGGGGTCCCGTTAGGGTGATCGGCTATTTTTTTTCTTAAGTAGCGCTGCTGCGCTGGAGATTATCAATATTGAAAAAACGGCGACGAACGTTAACTCTGGAACTTTTGGTGTAGCTGTCGGAGTTGGAGCTGCTGTTGGAGTTGCTGTTGGAGCTTTTGTTGGAGTTGCTGCTGGAGCTTTTGTTGGAGTTGCTGCTGGAGCTGCGGTTGGAGCTGCTGTCGGAACTGGAGTAGGAGTGGGTATTAGTGCAAACGTTGCAGTTATGGTGTGGGAAGCTTGGACGTTGCTGAACGTATACGATGACGCAACAGTCACCGACGAACCATCAACCGTCAAAGAAGCAATGGAGTAACCAGTATTCGGCGTTATAGTGAAAGTCTGGCTGTCGCCAGAGTCAACAGTTGTTGTTCCAGGAGCAATAACACCATTAGCGCCCTGAGTAACCGTCAAAGTGTACGTAACCGCGAAAGTTGCAGTAATCGTGCCGGGGCCGTTGACAGTTGCCGTCGTAGAACTGGAACTGGGGTTCGCAAAGGTTATGGAACCAGTACTGCTTGACCACTGTGCAAATGGAGTGCTAGTAGTAGGTGTTGCGCTAATTGATAGTGAGCCAGAATCTGACCACATGTTAGTTCCAGTTGGGCTTGTTGTACCGTTGCCTGGCGGTGATACGGCAAAGGAAATTTGGTACTGAGTTTTCCAGTTGGCAGTTACGTTTTTGGGGCCTATCATGTTGATGGCGCTGCTTTGTGCGTAGTTCGTTCCGCTAGCGTCTCCGCTCCAGTTTAGGAAAATGTACTGGACGCCTGTGCCGCCAGAAACTGTTCCTGCGGTAAGATTGGCGTAAGCAGTTGTGCCGCTGTCGTACCAGCCTGACCCGCTGGCTGTGCCGTATAGGGAGTTTATTATCAGGTTGTATTGTGTTTTGTATGTGCCATGTATCGTTGTGACTTGCGTGATGGTTATTGGTGAAGAAGCATTAACGCCCGTCAGGACATACTGTTCCCCGTTGGGAATTGAGGTCAGCGATGATGAGTACGCGAAAGTTTCAATTGAGTTGGCGTCGGCCCAGAATTGCCCTCCTGCCACTCCGTAGGGTGTTGTTCCGTTTATCGTGACTACTGTCCCTGAGAAATCGGTGCCGACTCCTGTTTGGATGAAGGTGACATTGTATTGGGTAACGTATAGAAGAGTTATGAGTTTTGCGTTGTCCATGTAAACGCTGGATATGGATTGGTTATAGGAGTCGAACCTGTAGCGTATGCCATTTGTGCCCGACGAGCTTGGAACGTATTGTTGGGGTGAAGTTACTGTTACGGTTGTGTTCGCATCAATCCAGTCTGACCATGTTGCGGTTTTTACCTGATTCGTGTATAAGACTCCGAGTTGTGTGTAGGTGACTTGGAAGCTTGCTCCAAGAGCGCCATTCGGTGTTGCGTTGACGGTCATGTAGTATTGCGTTATGTAGTTGCCTGTTATGTTTCCGTGGTAGGGTACGACGATTGAACTCATGCTTTGTGAAGTGGACAAGCCGGTGTTGTTCATCCAGACGTACCTCTTCACGTTTGGTGTTACGGTCAGCGGCGACTGGAACGCGTATGCGTGGGACGCTGTTGGTGACCACATGTAGGAAACTGGTAGTTGGGTAAATGTGTAACTGCTAGAGCCAACGGTCAAGACTGCGCCAGTGAAGTCTGAGCCCACGCCTGTTTGGTTGTACTTGATAGTCATGAATGGGTAGTTATCCTTGTTGGTTCCCACCATTCCTGTGGTGTATGGTGTGTCTCCAATGCCATCTGCACCGGCTACGTTTTGTGCTGCTCCATGGAAGTGATCAACCCCTGTGTAGTCAGTCCAGTAGTTGCCGCCCGAAGGATAGCCGTGGTCCCACACGTTTACCGATCCGTCACTAGGGTCTTGACTTACCTGTTGCGTGTTGCTGACAAAGTCGTTGTGGTAGATTTGGTTATTATCGCAGGTATAGACGTCCCCCACGATTTGTATGGCGACTTGGTTGCTTCTAACTTTGTTTCCGATTATGATGTTGCTTGAGGCGTTATACTCGAGGTGCAGAGCAACGTTGTTGTTCGCGATGTAGTTTCCGTTTATTATGTTGCCCCAGGCGTCATACCATAGTTCTATCCCGATCGGGCTTCCAGTTACGTCGTTGTTTGTAAAGTTATTGTACAGCCCAGTGTTAAAACCCTGGCCACCGACCATGATGTTGCATGTTCCGCTTCCCGTTATGCTGTTCGAATAAAACGTGTCGTTGCAGGCTGCATTCGAGCCGAAAGATCCTACTTCAATTCCATATTCGAAGCTGTTAACAACTTGGTTGTTGTAAAAATAATTGTTTACAGTGTCGACTCCAACTACGGTTAGGCCTTCGGTGAAGTCCGTGATGGTGTTATTGAAGATTTGGTTGTTTTTGTCTTGATAGGCTGCGAGGTAAGTGTTGTCTCCCGACAGCCAGATGCCGTTCACGCCGCTTGTCATCAAGTTTCCGCTAATCTGATCGTTGATAAAAGGAGCATCCAATTCGATGGCAGTGGTGCCATATCCACCGGTGGTAGAGGTGTATGTACCGGTGATAGTGTTGTTGCTGATAACAGTGTTGTTTGCATTTGCTAGCCATATTCCATTATTTCCGTATAGCGTTAGTTCTGCTATGGTGTTGTTTGAAATGGTGCAGTGGTCGTCTAGGTTGCCGTTTATTGCTATGTACGAGGAGTTAGTAAAGGTGTTCCCTATGACTTGGATGAAGGAGCCACCCACATCAATGCCAGTTTCAAAGTTTGCTATGTTCATGTTTTCGATTTTCACGTTGCTGGTTCCATAATAGAAATCGATGCCAGTATCAAACCCCGGGTCAGGTGACTGAAGTGTGTACCCGCGACCGTTGAGTATTATGTTGCTTCTCTCAATTTCAATTGTGCCTGTTATATCTGCGGTAAACGTATATGTTGTTTGGTCAGTGGTCGTGATTAGGCCGTTGTTCGGGGTAATTGAGCCATCATTGTTGATGGTAAAGCTGTATCCCTGGGCTTTTACAGGTTGCGAGGTCAACAGGAAAACTGTTGATAGAATGAGTAAAGACGTCATTGCTAAAAGTAGAAGTCTTTTTGGTTTCATTTCATATGCTCTCCTTAATAATTTGTCCCCAAATGAATCATAGATGAGCCAGTACGGCGCATTTTATGATTCATTGAAGGACTACTGTTGGCTTGTATGTAGCTCAAAGTATAAAAGTTGATGTGGAATAAATAAAGCTGTTTTTCTAGAAGACTCGTTTATTTTATACGCATTTTTAACAATACATTAGGGGTGTGCAGAATTTAAAAGGCTTCTTGGTATTGTTGTTTTATGGAAGCCTGTGAGGTTGTCAGGCTTTTCGTCAATAAAGCGATAGTTCCAGCCGAGCCGAAAAGAAGAGGAAATCCT
>JBEKNP010000031.1:0-32707 GCA_049522695.1 Bathyarchaeia archaeon
GGCTCAAAGGCAAAATAGGCGAATACAGAGACTGGTTTAACAATTTACGCTTTCACAGAGGCGTAAAAGCGTTCCCAGCAGACCTCTACGAGTGTAACGTTGGAAAGTTGACATGACACAAACGCTCAAGTGTTCTAAAGTTTGGACAGAAAAATTCCGAAATCACCCTTTCCAGAAGTATTTATCCTTCATAAAATTTTTTTCTCGAACGAGAGTCTTTTACCGTTCGATTGAGATTTTGCTAACTCCTGCCTCTTTTTCCAAAATAACCACGTGTTCAGCTTTTCCCGCGAATGCTTCACTATGAGTAACAGCAATGATTTGTTCAATTGCTTTAAATCGACTTATGGCTTCTGCTAATCGTTCTATGCTACCATCTTCGCTTCCTAAGTTTTCTGTGGGTTCATCAAGCACGAGTATGCTTAAGCCGTGACCAGTTCGTGACTGCATAATCAGTTGTCCTAAACCTAAACGGTAGGCAAAAGCCAAAAGCGTACGTTCTCCGCCTGAAAGGTTAGACGCTTCGCGGTCAACGCCCATTTCGCTTTTCACATAAGGCGTGTAAGTTTCATCAATAACAACGTTAAGCATCGGTCCTTCTCCGCCGACTAAGCCATCAAGCACTTGCTGAACAAAATTGCGCAAAATCTTCACAAACTCACTTCGCAGTTTAGGCTGAATACTCCGGTAAGCATCGCGAATGGCGCCTAAAACTTCGACGGTTCTGCGGATTTTCTCTATGCGCTCAAGCTTTTCCTGCGCAAGATTGATGCGCTCTTTAATTTCATCTAAGCGCTTGAAAAGGTCTTTTTTGCGGTTTTCTTTAGTGCGCAAATCAGACTCCAACATGTAGAACTGCTGAAGAGCCTGTTTTTGCTGCGTTCTTGCCGAATCAAGACCCGATAAATCAAATCTGCTTATTTCAAACTGAACCTGCTCCAGCTGCAAACGCAAATCAGCTTCAAGTTTCTGCTTCGCCTCAAATTCGCTTGAAAGATTATTAAGGTTATTTTCTTCTTCAATTAGGCGATTTTTTAGCTCTTCAGCTCTTGTCAAACAAGTTTGTAGGGCAGAGTATGCTTCAGACGCAACAGTTCTTGTTTTCTGCAGGTTATCAATTTCAATTTTTAATTGATTAATAGTTTTTTCTCGTTCAAAATTTTCTTGCTGGATCCTTGATAGAAGATTAATTTTGTAATCGCCTTCTAATGGCTGCACGCAAAGCGGACATTTACTTTCTTGGGATAAAGAAACAACTCTCTTCTTGTCTGTTTGCAGGTTCCTCGATGTCGCTTCTTGATCAGCCTTTAAACTGCTGATTTTATCATCAAACTCCGCCAAAGAGGAATGCAGTGTTTCAACAGGCTGATTAGTTGATAAACCTGCTTGCTCAAGTTTACTCAAGCACAGTTTAGCTTGAGCATCAATTGAGTTTTGGCGCTGATTCAAATTATCCAAGATTGTTTTTTTGCCTTCAAAACGCTGAGTCAGAGAAGCCAAAGTGTTAGCCATGTTGACAATATCAGCGTGAACTCTTGCTTCTTTTCGCTTAAGGTCTTCAATAGCTTGCTTTTTCTCTTCTAGCTTTTTCAGTTTTGAATCTGCTTCATCTAATACTTTCTTGGCAACAGTTAACTTTTGCGTTGAGTTCTCAAGATCCATTTCTAAAAGCGCGTATTCTTCACTTGCTCTATTGTATTCGTTACTTAGCTTTTCAAGCCCATTAACGTCTGGATCCTTCTCGTAAACCCGCTTTTCCGTCTCATAATCCCGCTGATACTGAGCAATACTGCTCCATGCAACTTCGTAGTCGGACAAACCGAACAATTCATCCAAACGCCTTTGCCTGTCACGCGGCGCAGCATCTAGTAGCTCTTTGAGATGTTCCTGCCTAAACCAAACTATTTCTCGGTAAAGGTCCTTGTCTAAACCAGTGATAGCTTTAAACTGTTCAGCGATGGCATCGGTTTTCATGCTGGCAACAAGCTTCTCATTTTCATAGAGTTTGAGTTCTTCAAAATTTTGGGTAATGCTTTTGCCCTTTCTTTTTAATCCACGTGTAAGCTTGTAGGTGCTTCCGTTTTGCGTGAACTGTACAGTGACCCTGCCTGAATCCGCGCCTTCACGCAGCAAATACTCAAAACTTCTGCCTATTGAGTCACCGAACAAGGCAAAATCAACCGCGTATAAAACGCTGGATTTTCCGCAGCCTAAGCCACCGACAAGACAGTTAAAACCCCGTGTGAACGGCACGGTGGATTTTAAGTGGCTGCGAATGTTTTCCAGTTGAACTATTTCAATTTTCATTTTGCCAGCTCCTCAATGGTTTGCCTGACTTTTTCGTCTTGTTTTTTTGTTAAGGGCTCAATGAGGCTGAGTGCTGAACAAGCGATTTTGTCAGCTTCTTCGCGGCCATAACGTTCGGAGAAAATCTGCAAAAAGTACTCGAAGGCCTTAGTTTTCAAATCTTTAAATTCGCTCTCAAAAATGGAGCGCGCGATTTCGTCTGAAACAGCGGTTTCTTTTAGCAAAACGATTGGGTGAACAAGTAACGCTTTCTCGCCAGCTCTTCGAATTTTACCCATATCGATTTCTCCTCGGCTTGCTTCAGCCGGTAAGGTGCCCTTCAAAACAGGAATTATAACTGCACCTTCAAAGTCAGCGCCTTTTACAAGTTGAGTGGCTAACTCCGTGATCTTTCCTGAAGCCATACCTGTGAAATCTTGCTCAAAAATAACGAATTTACGAGTGGAAGCTAATTCTATAGATTCTGGATTTACTTCTCCTTTCTCGTTTACATTGACGTGGAAAAATCCTTTTTGGTACTTTGCTTCTCTGTAATCTGCTGTTTCAGTGCAGCCGCTATATGCTAGAAAGCCTGTTTTGAACTTGTTCAAGTACTGTTCATGCACGTGACCAGCAGCATAATAGTCAAAGCCATTGGGCAGTTGCTCGGGCGAAATTTCAGCTTCAATGTATGGTGGCTTAACGCTTGGCAAATCTACGGCTCCGTGAAAAACGAAAATGTTGCAAACCCTGTCATCGGGCGTTGGAGGGTTTTCCTCCATGAACTTTGGCAGTGCCTCTTGAGTCTTATGCTTATTGTGAAAGTTTGGTATGCCATAGACGTAGCAGCAGTCTGGTTTGCGCCAGCATGCGCCGCTGTGTCTTGGCAGATGGTGGATTAATCCTGCGCTGTCCAATGGGTATAGTATTGTGCTTGTTATGGTGTTTGGCGCGGAATCGTGTGAGCCGTCAACGGTTAAAACTGGGATGTTGGCGTCTTTTAGCCGCTTAAAACTTCGAATAGTATTCTCTAAAGTGACGTTTGATGGTCTTGCTTGGTGGAATAAGTCGCCTGCGATAATCATGAAGTCAGGTTTTAACTCGATTGTTTTATCCACTACTTCTTTGAATGCGTTATCGAAGTCTTGCCTTCTAGCTTCAAGTCCGTACTGTGCGTAGCCTAAATGCAAGTCTGAAGCGTGAACGAAGCTGCAAGGCTTCAAGTGGCTATACTCCCTTTGTGCTCCCCATTAGCTTTTGATTAGTAGTTTGCCTATTTTAAGCGTTCTTGCACATTGACAATTCAAGCTCCCGCCTTAAATAGGAGTCCTCGACCTACTCCATTTCCTTTATTGAAATTGTGACCTTGCACTTCTTTAACAAATCTGTGTTCTGCGTGACTAATTCCATGTTTTCCTTTTCAGCCAAGTAGGCGTATGAAGCATCGTGAAAAGTAAGGCGTCTTTCTATGGCAACTGCCAAAACATTGGTTATAGAATCAATCTCCATCTTTCTTAGAGGGCGAATTGCTTCAGAAAAAATAGTTGCTACTCTTTTTGGGTCCTTGAGCTTCTTCTGCTGGTTCTCCCTACAGAGGACGTTCCCTATCTCATATTCCGTTAGGGAGCTCACTGCGCATTCCTCGGCGTTGAACGCAACGCCAGAAACCAGTATCGGATAAAGCGCTGAAGTATCTATAAGATACTTACATCTTATGCCTTGTCGCTTTGACGTCATTTACCCACTCCTCAGGCTTAACGTCCATCAGGTCGCTAAGTTCTTTGGCGACTTGTTGCGCTTTTGCCTTCTTCTCAGCCACTAGTTCCTCAAGAAGCTCCTCTACTACCACTTTTAAATCAACGCCTAGCTTCTTAGCTTCATCTTTCAAGCTTTTCTTGATCCTTACAGATAAGACCTCGGTCGTCATATTTCCGCCCTGTATACAGCGAAAGTAAAATGTTTACAAGAAATATATAAGACTATTGGCAATATACAACTCCATCGTCGAATGAAGATTGCATAGGAAAAATTGTTTGATTTTTTGTTTTTGAAAGGGAAAAATTTAAACCACTATGTGTATGTTAATGTGAAAGGCGCCTTAATTAGATGAAATGCCAAGTATGCAATCAAGAGTCTCTTCTTCCGTTTCACTGTCCGTTCTGTGGTGGACAATTTTGTAGTGTTCACCGTTTGCCAGAGAACCATGCATGCCCAAGAATTGATTTTGCTCGTTCACAAAGGCAAGAACAAGTGATTACACCTCAATCGTACAATTCCTATCAGTACAGTTACGCTTTCGGTAAGCAACCTAAGCGTGAGAGGCATGTTTCCTTTAGTCATAAAGAGCTAAACCACATAACCGTTGCAGCGGTGCTCGTTATCAGTATTGGTTTCTCTATTGGATTATATGGAAACTATTTTGGAGGCTTCCTACCCAAATGGACCTGGGATGCAATGGCTGTTTTTGCCGTTATCATGACCGCGTCTTTTTTGGTGCATGAAATAGCGCATAAAATTATGGCTCAAAAAAATGGGTTATGGGCTGAATTCCGCTTAACAGTTTGGGGAGCAGTCTTAACATTTGTTTGTGTGTTTTTGCCTTTCAAAATGATTTCACCAGGCGCAATGATGATTGCTGGTACACCAAACGGCGATGAAATAGTCAAAATTTCCCTTGCTGGGCCAATCACTAACATCATTTTCTCAAGTACACTTGTTGGATTAGCGTTTGCTATACCTTCAAGTTCGATTGTCAGTTCGTATGTCGGTATGCTGTTTTTTGCCGCTTATATCAACGCTTTCATGGCAGTCTTCAATCTGATTCCATTCGGAATTTTGGATGGCTACAAAATTTTCAGTTTTAACAAGAAGGCTTGGGCTTTAGTTTTCATTCCCAGCATTATTCTCACAATAATTACAGTCATTCATATCTTTTAAAAAAATAATATTATCAATCCATATTCTGATTTCTGAAAGCTCATTTATTAGTCAAAACCTTAAGTTGTGACGAGATTTACGGCAACCTTGCAATGAGTAACCCGTATCATAATATTAGCGCTTAATTCGCTATAGGAGAGGAGAAGACGGAATGAGCAAACTCAAAGAACGATTCAAAAAATGGGCATTGCGCTATATAAAATACAATGTTATAGGCTTAACTGTTTTCCTATTAAACATAGTTCTTTATGTGTTTCTCTTCAATTTTTTAGGTGAATGGGCATATATTGCTGTTAGTGTTAATGGTGGAATTATTGAGTTTGCATTAATCAGCTACTTTAACAGGACAAAGAAAGGAGTAATATTTGATAGTTGCTCTTCAATTGATAGCAAATGATTCATTCGGCTTAATGTATTTATGAGCACTTAGAGTGTAGCGTGCAAAGATTAAGTTGTTTTTATTAAAAATTCAAGAACTTGTAAACGGAAAAAGAGGTTAAATCTTTACTTTTAGATGAGTTCGATTGTAACGTGGACTTCTTCTGGTACACGGATGCGCATGATTCTACGCATAACTCGCTCTTCTGAGTCAATATCGATTAATCGTTTGTGAATGCGCATTTCCCACCTGTCCCATGTTGCTGTTCCTTCGCCTGACGGCGCTTTTAGAACTGGTACTTTCAGTCTTTTTGTGGGTAATGGCACTGGACCGTTGATTTTTACGCCTGTTTTTTGAGCGATACTTTTCAACTCTCCGCATACCTCTTCAAGTTTGCCGTAATCTGTGCTTGTGAGGCGTATTCTTGCTTTTCTTACCATTTTGGTCCATCAATCCATTGTTTTGCCGTTTAATATATGTTGGTGACTCCTTAGAGATTTAAGCGGAGCATAAAAACCTATCGACGCGGTTTTTTCTTTATCGTCTAGCCTTTTGTCACCCCACCGAACCGTTTTGGTTTTCGGTAGAAGTGCATCTGGACACCGCTAAACGTTGCTTCATCGTACTTTTGCCAGCCAGCCTTACCTAAAGCTCGAATCTCTTCAGATTTATGCTAAAGATGTTGCCTTTGAGGTCAATCCATTCCGCACGTAGGATCTCGGAAAGGTCAGCGAAAGTCTGTTTTAAACCTCCTAAGAAGGTAGCCATGCCTTTGCCTGATGCTCCACAGGTGGCTACGACCATTAAAAGTTAAAGTGTGAATGAAATGGTCCCCTTGAAGGAAGACGATATTCGAGAGAGGTTAATAGTGATTTCGCTGTTGTTAAGATTTGGAAAGCATTAGTTAGCGGCTTTTGTTGTTTGAGCGGTTGGTTGGGGTTGGGGTTTTTTCGGAAGACTATAATTGAGGTCGATTTCGCTTTTTGTGCTGCACAGATGAGGTCTTCAATTATTAACAGTATTCTGGATAGAAGTGCGAATGCTGCTGCCGCGGCTAATGCTGTTGCTAGTGGCATGCCGAACGTCAAATCTAAGTAAATTCACGTATAATTAGCGTAAGTAAGCGTATATTTCACGTTTAATTCCTTCACAATTTCATAGAACTCTAACCATGTTTCATCGTGCTTAAGCGTTTCTAACCGCTGTTTAAGCCTCTTTTTACTCGCAATTTAGAGTTTTTTGAAGAATTAGCTTCAAATCAAACCTAATTCATTGAGCAAAAAACCTGCAAAACCCCAGACCTGCAAACCAAATAAGCCGTGAAAAACGGTCGCTGACTAAAAACGACCAAAACTAAGTCTTTTTCAAAAAAGGGGATCCCCCCAAAATTACTCAGAATTGAGTAATAGAGAAGTGTGAATTAAGATTTGAGGTAAAAGCAAAATCGATCAAACCGCAAGGATGCATGGTTGGAAAAAAACTGAAGAAAGTGCTTTTCGTTTGATATCTCCGCATAGTTGAGGGTTCAACTATACTCCTGTCTTCAGCAAAGCTTTATGGAAAATTAAAGTATAAGAAAAAGAGGAATTTTTGCGGGAGTTTTCTCTCATCCCGGGAAGATAAAAACCTGTCGACCTACAAAAAAAGTAATGCGTTAATTCTACATTTAAAGATGGTAGACTTAAAGAAAAACAAACTTAAGTTATTATTCGTTTTCTAATAGCTTCATACTGTTCGGGCGTGAACACCTCTTCTTCACATTTTGGGCATTTCAGTGCTTTCACATTATGTAATATGAACCCGTCGACTGCAAAGTCAAACTCGACTTCGACGTATTCAACACAACATGTCGGGCAAAGTAAAGCATTTGCCTTAATGCTTCGGGGTTTATTGGGTGAATTTTTTTCCAAGTTCTTCTGCCCAAGCCTCGACCTTAGCCATGTCTGTATTGTCTACCATGGTTTTTCTTAACATTCTTATTCGTCCACCAAAGGCTTCTGTAGATACAGGATTAAGGTTTGGATATTTAGCGAGAGTATTTTCAACGAATCTGGCTTTCGCGTTTTCATAGCTTCCCGGCGTACCTGCCCAAGAAGAGGAAACGAAAAAAGCCACTCGCTTGCCGCTGAAGTCATTTTTAAGAAACTTTAACGCTTTACCGTAAACTCTGCCACCCCTAACGCCTCCGCCGATAACCACATTTTTGTACTGTGATAGGTCGGGGACCTTTTGCTCTTTAAGGTCAACCAAGTCAACTTCCAATTGATGCTTAGAACGCAAGACGCCGGCAATTTTTCTCGCTGCCTCTTCAGTAGCTCCGCCCTTAGTTTGATACGCTATAAGAGTCTTGTTTCCATCCATTTTTTAACCACTGCCATGTGACTCTTCAATCGGCGCAATTCTAGCTCCACAGCTATTGCAGAAAACTGAGCCAGAAGGATTCTTTGTGCTGCACTTCGTACAAGCAACAGTTTCTACTTGTCTAGGTTTTTGCTGCCAATTCTCTTTTGCTTTCTGGATAGCCGAGTGCGTTTCTCGAGCGGCAATGTTGAATGCTTTCTCAAGCTCTATTCCCACACTGTAAAAAGCATCTCGCAACTCGTCGGAAGGATAAACAGCGTTTGCAACTCTACCTTTCGCGGTCTTAATGCCGCATTTTGGACAAAAATTAGCGTCATCAGCTATTTTTTCGCCACAGTTAGAACAGTTAACCAAACTCATTCACCATAAATATCCATGTTGAATTGATAATTTAAGGTTTTAATGATTTACGAAATTAGATGCTCTGTCTCTGAATATTTTTTTAATAATAAGTTAGGATTATGAACCACTTGATTATGAACTCTCCACCAATTCAGCTTGTGAAACGTTGCCCCTATCTTGAACGCCCACTTATAGTAATTTTCAAGTTAACAGCAACTTAAATCTCACCTTTTTGGGACTTTTTGGACTTTTTCGTACCTTTTAGTCCCTTTTGGTCCCTTTTAGTACTTTTTCGTACGCAACCTGCAACCAATTCAGGGCCAAAATCAAAAAAGCAACCCAAACCAGCCTGAACAAAAATGGCAACACAACTGAAGTTATTCTAACCAAATGATAAAGAGCAATATCAGAGACAGAGGAGCAATTGATAAAAAAGTATACGAAAAAGTTAGGAAAAGAAGGGCTTTAATGGAGTTTTTGTTTTGCTTCTTCAATAAGTTTTATCGTCTGTAATCGCCATGGCTCAAAGTTCTGTGGCGTTACGGGATACGTGTTGTAGTGTACGCCAACCTGCCTCATCATCGTAACCGTCAAACGCAACTTTTTGAGAAATCCGACGCGTCGAATACCTCTGAAAACCCGTTTGGCAGTTTCAGTAATGTTTAGGTGGAAGTCATCGCCCATACCTGCTTTAAGCACGTCATCTTCGGTCATGAGTTTCTCGTTCATGCCGTAGTTTAGGTCTTCGTCGCTGCAGGATAAGAGGAACATGCGAAACACGTCTAGGCTTGCTTGTTTTTTGCCGTAAGTTTCAATGTACTTCTTGTTATAACTCCATAATGCTTCTTTAGTAGGTTCGCCCTTTGCTAATGCTTCAACGATTGTTTGTCCAGCAAAGTACCCGCTGAGCATTGAGGGTCCAATGCCGCCGCCGTGAATCGGATTAACCAGCGAAGCAGCATCTCCCGCCAGCATGACGCCGTTGGCAACCATGTTATCCAGCGGTCTTCTTGTCGGATCAAACCACGCACCGGCATTCAAAACAAACGATCCTTCAAACGCTGGTTTTGCGAATGTGTTATCGTATAGCTGCTTTTTGGGACTAGGATATTTGCCCCGCATGCATATGCCTAAACCAACGTTAACTCTGGCTCCTCCTTTGGGAAAAATCCACACGTAACCGCCCGGAGCAACTTTCTGATTGAGGTAAATTTCGCAAAACCTGGTGTTCTCGGTTTCTTGTTTTAGCTGACGGATTTCACGGTAACAAGCTTCAACATCTTCATTTTCTATTTCTTTGTCTATGCCCATTTCCTGTGGAAGTTGATGTCTAACGACACCAAAGAAGCCGCTGGCGTCAACAACAACTTTGCTTCTCAACTGCACAGTTTGACCATTTTTCATGTTTTTAGCTGCTATGCCAACTACTGTGCCCTGCTCAATTATGGGTGAACGGAAATTCATGTTATCCTCAAGAACAGTCCCAATGTCAGTTGCTTTTTTCAGTAGCCATTGCCCAAACAATCGCCTGTTAAGCAAATATCCTACAAAGTCCTTATCCGCTATAGTGAAAACCGTGTTCTCGTCAGGGGAATAAATTTTGATACCGTCAATTCGCGTCTCTAATTCGCCGCCAGTTGGCTTCTCCAACCCCAGAAACTTTAGGTGGTGCTCGCCTAGAGCGTCGCCGCAGATTTTTTCTCCAATTTGGTCGCGATTTTTCTTTTCAATTATGCAAACTTTTAAGCCAGATTCAACCATGGTTTTTGCGGCTAAGCAGCCTGCTGTTCCTGCACCAACAACTACCGCGTCATATTTTTCCAAGAGTTCTCTCCTCCATAACCTGATGTAATTTGTATACCTTGTTGTATTAGTAAACCCTTATAAATTATGAAGTGAGCCAAACTACACCAAGTGTAAAGGCGATGAGTGCTCCATTAACTTTAAGCGCTGAATTCCGAAAAATCGTAGAAGCCCGCATGAACCAAGTCTTAAAGGGCATAGAGGAAACGTTCAACCAAATAATAGAGACCCAGAAGATAACGCCCACCGAACTCAAGGATGAACTTGATAGTCTGCAAGAAAGCTTCAACCTCTTATTCCAGAAATGGAGCCTTGAAATACTCTACACACTACTGCTCAAAAACGCCATCGGTTTTGGCGGAATAAAAAAAATCTTAACCGTCAATTCCCGTACGCTATCCGATAAGCTGAAGATGCTGCAGAAGCATGGTTATATAACAAGGAATGTTACTGCTGGACCGCCACTGCGAGTGGAGTATTCTCTAACGGCTAAGGGAAAAAACACTGTACTGCTTGCATTGCCACTTCTGTACTATTCAAGCTCATCGGAAGTTAAGGCTTAACGGGTTTCTTTTCATTTCGCTTGAATGGTTGGGGCAGGCTTGTTGTTTCTTTTACAGTTTCAAAAACCATGCACGTCAGCGTTTTCTCTAAACCCTTAATCAATCGCAGCTTGTCAACTACAAATTTTCCGATTGCATCCACGTTTTCAGCGCGCAGTTTCACAAGTAAATCCCAATCGCCAGTTATAATATGGACTTCCTGCACTTCGGGAAACCGTGCTATTTCTTCAGCAACCTTTCTCTGAGAAACTGGGGCATCATTGGTTTTTGCTCTGTATGAGACGGAGGCTAAAATGAAGGCGGTTGTGCCTAAATTCAGCTTTTCAGGAGACAGAATTGCCCTGTACTGTTTTATTATGCCTAGTTCTTCTAAGCGTTTTGTTTTTGCGAAAACAGTAGTTATTGGCGAATTGATTTTTTTCGCAATCTGCTTGGCTGTGAGTTTACTGTTCTCTTGGATTAAAACTAAGATAGCTAAGTCTTTTTCGTCGAGTTTTATGCTCATATGTAATTATTACATGTTATAGGTATAAAAGCTTGTGTTTTTTGTAATTTATCTATGTTTTATTATAAAAAATTTATTATCTGCTTTGTACAGTGTAGTTTCCAATGAGCTAACTAACTGAAGTGGCTAATTTGAAAAACAAACAAGAAACTATTCAAATGGCGATTCCAAAACCATTGGACCAACTTTCACCAAGCGAATTAGAAAGAAAAACCTGTATAGGCAAAATAATGACTTACTCGCTAAAAAGCCTTACGTCCACATTCGTAGACCAAGGCTTCCAGTGGCTACTTCCAGTAGCCCTAAGCCAATGCACTGACCCACTCTGGCCAGACCCGGGCGCATCCATTGAAAAAAGGATAGAAGTAGACATCTACGGCAAACCCGTACGCACAACAGCCAGCATGATCATCCATAAACTCGTTGCTTCATCAACCGCATACCCGAAACTGTTCATACTTTCACCCAACATACGCATCGAGAAAGCAGAACGGGCTAAAACAGGCAAGCACACCTATGAGTTCACACAACTTGACTTTGAAGCCAGAGACACTACTTCAAAAGACATAATGTCCTTAGTTGAAGATGCCGTTTGCACGCTAGTTAAAGATTTGAAGCGTGAAATGAAAAGCGAATTAACTACACTTTGCCGCTGTGACACTCTTAAAACCCTAAAGATCCCATTCAAAGTCTACGACCGCGTTGAACTCGAAGCTAAATACGGCGTAGGCGGTTGGGAAGCAGGCATATCCAAAGACATAACAGAACCTGTTTGGGTAACAAACATCCCCAGAGAATTCTACGATTACGAAGACTTCAAAACAGGCAAATGGGACAACTATGACTTGTTCCTGCCGCAGTTCGGCGAAGTGCTGTCAGGTGCCAAACGTGAATGGGAATACTCAAAAATCTCGAAGAAAATTGAGCGCGACCAAGTCAAAAAAGAAAACTATGCGCTGATATTAACAATGGCTAAAGAAGGGCGACTGAAACCCACTGCTGGCGGAGGCATAGGCATGGAACGCTTAGTAGGCTGGATTGCAGGCGTCAAGCATATTGGTGAATGTCAACCGTTTCCAAGAGTACCTGGAACTGTAAATGAACTCTAAGACAGTGTAAAGAAACGCGTCGGCAATCGATACAATCCTCAACTTTTCTTTTTATTGCAAAACGTTTTTAATTTACTTATTCAACTCACTGACAGGAACGCGATTAAATCTCCTAAAAATATTGAAGTGAAAAGAAATGGCTACAATGAATCCATACCTTGAGGCTCTACAGCCGAAACTTAGCGCGTCTAATTTCAAGAAACTAAGCGCTATAGATAACCCTATCGTTCATGAGTTTATAGCGAAAGAAAGCGACCTCTGCCAACCTAAAGAAATATTCATCTGCAGCGACTCCGCGGAAGATATCGCACTTGTTCGGAAACAGGCAATCGCTTCAGGTGAAGAACAAGCAATCTTAAGTTTACCAGGACACACTGTCCATTTTGACGGCGAATATGATCAAGGACGAGATCGTCAAGCTACCAAGTACCTTGTACCCAAAGGCATTTTCCTAAGCAAAGCCCTCAACCAAATGGACCGTCAAGAAGGGTTAGCTGAGGTTAGAGGTTTACTTCGGGATTCCATGCAAGGAAAAACAATGATTGTCCGATTCATCTCGCTGGGTCCACAAGATTCAATCTTTACTATTATAGGGTTGCAATGCACAGACTCATGGTACGTTGCGCACTCTGAAGACCTACTTTACCGCTCTGGATATGAGCAATTCAAAAAAGCAGGACCAAAAAGTGACTTTCTACGTGTTGTGCACTCAGCTGGAAAGCTAAATGAGGACATGGTCAGCATAGGACAGGATAAAAAGCGCGTCTACATTGACAACATGGATAATACCATTTACAGCGTTAATACACAATATGCTGGAAACTCTGTCGGCTTCAAAAAACTCGCTTTCCGCTTGGCTATCCGTAAAGCAAGCAGCGAAGGGTGGCTAGCGGAACACATGCTTCTCATGGGCGTGTTTGGTCCTGGTGGACGTAAAACCTATTTTGCTGGAGCTTTCCCAAGCGCTTGCGGGAAAACCTCGACAGCTATGCTTCCAGGAGAAACAATTCTTGGCGATGACATAGCTTACATTCGCGAAGTGAACTCGGCTGCCTGTGCAGTTAACGTTGAATCAGGCATCTTTGGCATAATACAAGACGTTAACGCCAAGGACGATGCATTAATTTACAAGCTTCTAACCAGCCCAGGCGAAATCATCTTCTCTAACGTGCTGGTTAAGGACGGCAAACCATATTGGCTTGGCATGGGACAAGAGCTTCCCAAAGAAGGCTTAAACTATACTGGGTCATGGTATGAAGGCAAAAAAGACGAGAACGGCAACGAAATTCCGCCTGCCAACAAGAACGCTCGTTACACACTAGAGCTTAAAACATTGGAAAACTGTGACCCTCAACTTCACAATCCCTTGGGTGTTGAATTAGGTGGCATAATGTACGGCGGACGCGATGCTAAAGCTTACGTGCCTGTTCAGCAAAGCTTCAACTGGGAACACGGCATCGTCGCTTACGGCGCATCACTTGAGTCTGAAACCACCTTCGCTACTGTAGGAGAAGAAGGCGTTCCAGAAATTAATATGATGAGCATCCAAGACTTCATCTCAATTCCACTCGGCAAAAACGTTCACAACAACCTGAACTTCGG
Organism: Bathyarchaeia archaeon; assembly: GCA_049522695.1. Classification (GTDB taxonomy): domain Archaea; phylum Thermoproteota; class Bathyarchaeia; order Bathyarchaeales; family Bathycorpusculaceae; genus Bathycorpusculum. Next base: position 13,888 of record JBEKNP010000031.1, read on the forward strand.
ACGGAAACTCAAAAAGCAACCCGTCATCTTCGGAGTGAACTATTTCCTAAAGGAAGTTGGCAACGGCAAGTACCTAAACAGTCCACAGGATAAGCATGTCTGGTTAAAATGGATGGAACTGAGGGTACATAACGAAGTTGACGCTTCGGAGTCCCCAACAGGGTACCTTCCGAAATACGAAGATTTACGCAAGCTATTCAAGCAGGTACTGGGCAAAAACTATGCTAAAGACGATTACATTAAACAATTCACAATCCGCGTCCCAGAAAACCTGGCAAAGATTGAACGGGTACAACGCTTCTACCAGGAAAACGTTACTGACACGCCGCTAGAACTATTCGGTGTATTGTATCTGCAACGTCAACGCCTGCTTGAAGCTAAAGAAAAATATGGTGCCTACATCTCACCCGAAAATTTCGAAAAAGAAAAAGCAGACTGAGGTAACCCAAACTTGAAAACGCAGACAAGATTTAAACCCTTTCTTTGCGTCAAATTTTTAAATGGATCTTACTTACTGAATAGTGATTCATAACCGTTAATTAAATAAAGGCAGTCATTGGAAATCTGAAGAAAAACAAGGTGGGAAGAGAGTGATGATGAAAAAACCGCAAAAGAAAAACGATTCAGAATACAGAATAAATTTAGTCGCTATTGACGGCGACGGTTCTTTCCCATGCCCCAAATGCGGAATGTCAATTTCACCCGAGGACGAGACAGAGAAAAGCTACAAAATCTTAGAAACTAAAGTTATCAACGAAGAACTTGCTGAATTAGTTATCGCTTGTGGCAAATGCGGAAGCACGATAATACTTACAGGCTTTCAAGGGCTTTGACGCTTAGTTAGGCAAAAAGTTAACTAATTTTCATTTTGCTATAGAAGCTTAGACGTAAACAGCAAAGATGATAAAGAAAAAAATAAAAGTACGGTCAATCACTTCTTAAATTTTAATGAAGTGTTTGCTAGCGAGCATTTTTGCCAAAACTTAAGTTTGGTTTTGGGCAATAGTTTATTTTCTCTTTAACGCTTACTGAATTGTTGGATTTGTATGATTACTGAGACGTTCACGGTTGGCATGTTATCAACAAACTGCTATGTCGTTAACTCGCAGCAAACGAAAGAGGCAATCATTATCGATCCAGGATTGGACGTTTCTTATGAAGCTCAGCAAATTCTCGATTACATAACGCAAGGCGAATTAAAAGTTAAGTTAATCTTGAACACTCATGGGCACTCCGACCACACAAACGGCGATGCCATTTTCCAAGAAAAGTACAATATTCCTATTTACATTCACAAGTATGATGCTTCCTCTATTGAAGGGTTTAACAAAGGCAAGTTTCCAGCAAATGTCCTTTTGGAGAATGGCAGTTTAATCGAGTTCGGGGATGAATCTCTGAAAGTTATCCATACTCCCGGCCACACGCCTGGCAGCATCTGTCTTCTAGGAGAGCGGCTTGTTTTCACTGGCGACACATTGTTTGCTGGAGGGATTGGCAGAACAGATTTTCCAGAAGGCTCGGTCAGTGACATGAGGCTTTCTTTGCAAAAGCTTGTGTGTTTGCCTGATAATTTTTTAATTTACCCTGGGCATGGAGCCGCATCTGTAATGGGTGAAGAAAAAAGGGTTAATCCATTTTTAAACAGCAAAGACAGTTTTCAGTGAGCTTTGGTTGCTGGTTTAGCTTATTTCTTGCAGTGCGCGCAGGCGTTTGATAATGTTTGGGTGTGTTGAGAAGATTTCAACGAAGTTATCCTTGTGTGTCGACTTCTTTGCGAGTGTTTGGTTTAGTAGCTCTTTTTTGTCTGCTATTCCGTTTGCGTGGATCTCTGCTGAGTCTGCGTTTACTCTGTCAGGGTCAGCGATAAATAACGCTTTAAAGGCGGTGTTATTTTTTTGTTGTTGCCTGTTTTGTTTGATGCTGCGTCGGCTTTGTTCAACTATTGTTACTAAGCCTGTTGAGAGTTTTTCTGCGCCGTTCTCAACTATTGAAACGCTGTGTCTGTCCGCATAGTATTCACGGAGTCTGCTTAGTTGAAGTGTGAACAAGGTTAGTACCCACGAGAAAGCCATAAAGCCTAAGCCTAGTAATGCGTTGTTGCCTCCTTTTTTGGCTCCTCCTCCGAAAGCGCCTGAAAGCATAAAGGAGTAACCAATATACAGGAATAATGATGGTATGAAAGAAACTATCATCATGGCCTGCACGTCATGGTGCTTTATGTGGCCAAGTTCATGTCCAATGACGGCTTCAACTTCACCGCTATCAAGAGACTGCAAAAGCCCCGAAGTTACGGCAACGCGGCTACCTGATAGAGGTGAGCCGTAAGCGAACGCGTTTGGAAGTGGAATTTGTGCTAACATTAGTTTTGGTGTTGATATTTCGCTTTTCCTGCTCAGGTTTTCAACTGTCTGGTATAATCCTGGGTTTTCAGCTTGTTTCAGTTCTCTGATTTTGTATATTGCACCTATAAGATATGGCGCCAGCAGCCATTGACCTATGTTCATGGTTACTACAAGTATCCCTATGGTTACTATGGAAAGACCTAATCCAAGGTAAAATAAGACGGCTGTAAATACAAGCGTCGTTAAACCAAAGATTATGGCTAAAGTTGCAGCCATAGAAAGCCCAAGTTTCCAAGCGTTCATGCATCGGTCACTTTCAATAACCCACTGTCTTTCCATGGTTGCTTATAACTTTTATGCGCTAATTAAAGCAGAAATCCTTGAATAGGACTCATTTTGCAGTGGCAACCAAGATAAGCCTGCTTGAATTACGGCTAAAACTTTGCCCAGTATAATCACCATAAACCCGCTCAACTATAAATCCAGCTTTATCCAACAGCATTTGCAAACGCTTAAACTCATACAAACGGGCAACATGTTTAAAAACCCTAATTTGCCCCTGCGCCTTATCACGAACCACCCACAAATCACACGGCTTATCGACACTTGCGTTTACCATTCGTTTTTGAAGCAGAAAAAAGCTCGGATATCCTTCCACTTAAAAAACCGAAAAAGCACCGCCTAGCCAAACGATTGTTAAACTTCAATAAAATCGGTAAAAAGGCCCATTTAAACTCTGTGCCCCGATTTGCGTTGTATTTTAGCATTGAACGTTCACGGTTGAAAATATCAATGATTGATACGCCGCCTTGACCGAGTAATTCTTGCAGTTCCCTTAGGCTTTGATTGTCCTCTTGCTTAGAGCAGATAGCCAAAACTGTTATCCATGCTTACGACAACCGAAAAGGCTTCAGGTTTAAAGGGTAAACACCGTATGTCACCCCTAACCAGTTGAATAGAGCTCCATCGGTTCTTGGCTATCCTGAGAAGATTTCGCGATACCTCCAAACCGACTATACTGTATCCATCCTTGCTCAAGGGAATTAAATGCCTTCCAGTACCGCAGGTAAGGTCTAAAACCAACCCATTTCCCTATAGGACATTTTTTATAAATTGAATTTGCTTTTCTGTTAGGTTTTGGTCGGCTATCTCTGCCCAGTAAAGACCCATTTCGTCAAAAACGCTCAAGCTATCAGCTTCCACCTCGATTTTTTATAAAATCAGCCTCCTTATACATTATTGTTTGCAAAGATTTAGCTGTTCGGGCTTTAAGTGCTTGGCTTAGTTTAAAACGCTTCGAGCCGCTTAAATACCCATGAGACCATTTTCTAATCTACTGGAGTACCAAGCATTGACTGAAAAGCAGGATTGGCAGCATCTCTACATGCTCCTTAAGCTCGCGGAAATGGGTGCTTACCGCCGAATCGCCAAAATTTCAACCGAGTTTTTAGCTCGAAAACTTGGGATTTCCCAGCAAACCGCGTCGCGCTATTTGATAGAGCTTGAGCGCAAAGGGTGGATACAGAGGAACATTACTCCGGAGGGGAGCTTGATTAAAATTGAAGAGGCTGGAACTAAAGAGCTGCATAAGCTTTATTCTAACTTAAAATTTTTAGTTGAAAAATCGTATCCTCCTTCGGTAACTTTGGAAGGAACAGTTTTCACGGGTTTAGGTGAAGGCGCTTATTACATTGCAAAAGAGCCTTATCGGAAACAGTTTGCTGAAAAGCTGGGATTTGAACCTTACCCTGGTACACTTAACCTTAAACTATCAAGTGACTATGACATTAAAACTCGCATGGAAATAGAAGCGTACCCAGCAATCGAGATTCCAGGTTTCAAAAACGAGGATCGAACCTTCGGCTTGGTGAAATGTTACCCTGCAGTCATCGACAACAAAGTTAAAGGCGCTTTAATCACGGCGTTGCGAAGCCACTATGATGTTTCAGTGCTAGAAATAATTGCACCTGTATGCCTCAGAAAACAGTTAAACCTCAAAGACGGCAACACAGTGAAAGTGGAAATTTACATTATGCCATAGCTTAAAATGGCGAAATCGGATGCTTGTACTTAACTGAATACTGCTCATGCGGTTTACGCATTGTACCTAACCAATAACCGATTAGCAAACCAAACCCTAACCCGCCTATATGAGCCAAATCATTCACCCCTGCCCCTAATCCACTGATAAACAGCAGAAAGAACGCATAAACCAACGCTCCGAGGATAGATTGCCTAACAGAACGCCTATTATAAATCACGATCGCTCCGAACAATGAAAAAATTGCGCCTGACGCTCCAACCGATAATAGGTTTGGTCCAAACGCTAAGGAAACAACATTGCCTACAAAGCCTCCAACAAGGCAGATTCCAAGGTACTCGGGCAGAGAAAACATTTCTTCTCCGCGTAAACCAAAAATGAGCAGAAAAAGCATGTTGCCACCAATATGCGCTATTGACGCGTGGACAAACATGGACGTAAAAAGCTGGTAATACGCACCATGGAAAACAGAGTAGTTGTATTGATACCATGGAGGAATGGCATTAAAGTTTGTATTCAGCCAATTTCCTCCAACTATAGAAGTATAAATGTAGACAGCGACGTTTATGGCGATTAGAACGTAAGTGGGTTTATACTTCTCACTGGTAGTCATGATCGCTCCTTCGGCTTCGCCAGTTTTCAACGACTTTCTCTCTTATTTTCGAGGAAGAGTCCAGTTCATCTGCGTCGAATTTGCCTATCCGAACAATTTTCACGTCCAATTTGTGTTCGCTCACATATTGGGACACTCTTCTCTCCATTTCTGCTTGGTCGTATCCTAAAGCAATCACATCGGGCTTAATGTTCTCGATAAATTCACCAATGTCAAGGTTCTCGTATCCAAGCACTGCTTCATCAACCACTTTCAACGATTCAACCAGTGTGCGGCGTTGTTCCTCAGATATTATGGGTTTTCTGCCCTTGGTTTTCTCTACCGTTTTGTCTCTTGCAACGATAACTACTAGTTTAGCGTTTTCTCCTCCTGCTTTTTTGGCGTCCTCCAAAAATTTAACGTGACCCAAATGAAGCAGGTCGAAAATGCCTGATGCTAACACGACCTTTTTCTTTCTTGCTTTGTTGGCCATTCGAATTTCACAGCGCCTAATAGTCTTAAAGCGTCAAGGAGCCCTTCACAGTAGGCTACCGAAGTTAGGCTTGTTTCAAGCTTGCCTTGAGCCTTATAATACTTTGCGTCCTTTAAGTAATCAGAAGCCCAACACAAAATATTAGCCACAGCTTCCTCTGTAACGTTAATTGGCACTTTTGTTTGTTGCAGTTCTTTGAGAACTTTTTCTGCTGAAGAAATATACTTTGAAGTAAGCGCTTCTAGATTCATTTGGCGAGCCTCCTGAACTCTGCTGGTGCACCAGCAAACGCAATCAAGGATTCGGTTTCCATAAAATGCATGTCCCCTGGAAAAATCAAACTGTAAGGCGGCGGACCGAAATCATAATTAGCTAAATTTTTCAGGAACTCCGCTTTCAAGGTTGGATTGTTGCTTCCTGCCCGTGCGATGCCGACTGCGACCGTGTCTGGGGTGATTGCGCCTTTTTTGTTTTTTTGTTCAACCTCAAGCAGCATTGCGATGGCTTGGTTGATATTTAAGAACTGCTTTTCGTTTGCTTTCAAATCTAAAAGGCAAAGAGTATGCAAACCAAACCTTTTGTTTTGAACGATAACATTGTAGGGGGTTTCCGAAAAGTTTTCTGGGAAGGGAACGGTGACTGTTTTTCCAAACTTATAATTATGCAAACCCGATAAACTTATTATTGCTGAGATTATGGATTCTCCATGGATAATCCGTGTTTTTATTCCGTGCTTTTCCGCATCAATTCGCAATGTCACATGTGTTGTAGCAATAAATGGGTCTCCAGGAACAAGAAACACTGCTTTTCCTTTTCGGGCGGCTTCAAGAATGATAGTGCCGTTTTCTTCTTCAAGTTCTCGTCTTGAAACTACTTGGACTTTTTTGCCGCACAAAGTCTCGAAACGTTGCAAGTTGAATTCGGGCATGAGGCTCGTGTAGAGTTCCATGAAAACATAATCTGCAGTTTTGGTTTCTTCTAAACCTTTGATGCTTATGCCTTTTTCATCGTTTAATCCTAAGCCTATGAAGACAAGTTCATTCAATTGTGAGCCCTTATTAATAATTGAGGGGTTAAAACTTAAACGTTATTTTTTCTTGATTTCGCCTTTTTTAACCAGTTGGTCGTAGTAAACACGGCACGCGTCCATGGAAAGTCCATTTCGTTGGCAAAATACTCCAAGAACTTTCTCTACTGACTCCCCAGGTTTTCTTTCTTGAACCATTTCCTTTAATTCTTGAATCTTATGCTTCTTATCGATTTCATCACTCATACACATCTTCCTTGCCAATTAGCTCTGTGTTAGACACTCTCAAAACCTTTTTGTTGATCAACCCTGCTTGTTTTTTGGATGGAATATCCAACCAAACATTTATATGATTTACGTCAAAAGAGAAACCTGCGCATTTCAGCCCCCGTAGCTGGAAGGATTGAAACTTCAATGAAGCCTGTTGAAAATCTAGTTAGCGATAACACAAAGAATCTTAAGCCTTGCGTTCATGGTGGAGAGGTTTTGGATGCTGTAGGTAAGAGTGGTTTTAGACGGGAGGAAATTTTAGATTTCAGTTCAAGCGTGAATCCTTTAGGTCCATCAAAAAGGGCGCTTGAAGCAGCAAAAAACAGTTTTAAAGAAATTCCTGCTTATCCAGATTCAAATTCTAACGAGTTACGGCAAGCTATTGCCAGTCACTTTAACGGATTAAGCAAAAGCAACGTCGTTGCTGGTAATGGTTCTACTGAACTTATGTACTTGTTTGCTGAGGCTTTCCTGAAAAAAGGCGAGACCGCCATTATTCCTGCGCCGACATTTGGGGAATACGAGAGTGCAGTTAGAAAGACTGGTGAAACACCGAAATTCGTAAAGCTTGACAGCGATTTCAACATTGAAGCGAGTGTTTTTGAACAGGAAATGATAGACGCAAAGATTGTTTTCTTATGCAACCCCAATAATCCAACTAGTATTCTTATTCCAAACGAAACTTTAACTGGAATAATTGCAGGGGCTTTGGAGCATGATAGCCTTGTTTTTCTTGACGAGGATTTTTTGGAGTTTGTTGAAAACGAAAAAGCCCTATCAATGATAAACAAAATAAAGAGTTACCCTAACTTGTTTATTTTAAGGTCTTTTACGAAAATTTTTGGTTTAACCGGTTTACGGGTTGGCTATGGAATTGCCTCCGAGGAAATCATTAATGTTTTGTTGTGCGCGAAGATTCCTTGGAACGTCAACTGTTTAGCTCAAGCCGCCGCTGTTGCCGCGATGAAAGACGAGGATCATTTAAGGGTGACGCGTGAGCTTATCAAAAAAGAGAAACCACGACTCTTAGCAGAATTAGGGGAAATTAAGTTGTTCAAGATTTTTCAGCCCGACGCCAACTTTTTCTTTATTGACATCCGCAAATCAGGCTTAACAGCTACCGAGCTTAAGAATAAACTGTTGCACCAAGGTATTTTAATTCGGGACTGCACCTCTTTTAGAGGACTTGACCAATATTATATTCGTGTAGCCGTTAAAACCCGTGCAGAGAATAAGCGGTTGATTGAAGCTTTGAAGCGGACAGTGAAAAATTAGAAAAGACTAAGGTTTGAGTAATGAACCATGTTTTCATTTGATTTCTCTTTCTTTGTCGATTCTGCGCTGATTTTTCTGCTTGCTTTTTTGATTGATGCAATCTTAGGAGAGTACCCTGACAGGATTCACCCAACCATCGGCATAGGCAAAATAATATCTTACCTCAAACCAAAAGCGAAAAACCCAAACCCCAAAATCGAAAAAGCAAACGGCGTCATCTTAGCCTTAAGTGTTATGCTACTTGTTTCGCTTCCGGTGTTTTTGCTGCTTTTTTGGATTAGGCAATCCTTCGGTTCAATACCATACATTATTGTAGGCGCAGTTTTGTTTAAGGCTACTTTTGCAGTAAAAGGCATGGGGCAATACACTAAACCGATTGCAAAGGCTTTAAAGAAGAATGATTTAGCTGAAGCGCGGAAATGGTTGCCCTTCATTGTCCGCCGAGACCCAAACACGCTAAATGCGAAACAGATTACTTCCGCTGCTGTGGAGTCCATCGCGGAAAGCACTACGGACGGGATAACTGCGCCATTCTTCTTTTTTGCCCTCTTTGGTGTTCCGGGCGCTTTTGCGTATCGTGTGGTTAATACGTTGGATTCTATGGTTGGCTACAAGAACGCTGAAAACAAGAACATAGGCTGGTTTTCAGCAAACCTTGATACCATAGCCAACTATATTCCAGCCAGATTATCAGCATATCTAATGGTTGTTGCATCATTCTTTTTAAGGGAAAACTGGCGTGAATCATGGCGCATTCTGCAAAGGGACAAGAGAAAAACCGCCAGCATAAACGCAGGATGGACAATCTCCGCCATGGCTGGTGCATTGGACACCCAACTGGAAAAGCAAGGTCAATATGTTTTAGGAGATGACCACGGCATTTCGCCAGAACACATCACAAGGGCACTGCAGGTGATGGCGTTGACTGCCGTACTGTTTGGCTTAGTGGTGGTTTTGCCGGTTTTAGCTTTAAGGATCTACGTTGCTGGACTATGGTGCTCGGAAAAAAATTATAGCTTCTTCATTTAAAGATATTGCCCTTTGTAGCAAATTAACAAAAAGGTTCATGCTGATTCTCAACAAGATTAAAGTGACCTGAAGTCTAAGGGGGATACAACGAAGAGTTGAACCTATAGTTAACATAAACTTGACAAGTTATTGGTTGGGTAATTGAACTTAAAACTCTACGCAATCAAAAAAGGGAATCAAAAACTTGACAACTGCATCAAACTGGTCGTAGTTAACTTAGACAAAGGCAAACGTTACCCGTTACACTTCGTCAGCGTTTTGCCTCAATGCCTCCGTTTACTTGAAAAACGCTCCAGCAACTTTGCTCAAATTTTTGGCGGGAAAAGCCTTCACGTAGCAAAAAAACTTTTGGTTGAAGCAAAGCGCAGAGAAGATGACCCTGACATTCAGAAAGTTATCAGTAAACGGATAAAAGCCATTGACTCGAAACAGACTGTTTAGAAAATAGCAATTAGCAAGATTCACTTTTACAAATTACTGTTCAGATGAAGAAATGAGAAGAGAAATAAGGTAGTCATGTTCCACTAGACCGAACGCTCCATTTCTTGCGGAAAATTCATCAAACTTTTTGACACCGTCAGGTTTCAAAAACGGCGACTTAATGGCGAAAGGCACAGGTTCCCTTGAATGTGTTCCAATTCTAATTGGTGTGGGATGATCAGGCGATATTGCAATCGCATAGGGTTCCGTTATTCCGTCGAGAATTCTACCAAGCAACCTTTTGTCTAAGTCCTCAATCGTTTTTACTTTTAGGGCATAGTCTTTACAGTGTCCCGCTTCGTCTGGTGCTTCAACATGAACAAAAACAAAATCATTATCCTCAAGAGCTTTCAACGCAGCATCTGCTTTTCCTTCATAATTAGTATTATACAAACCCGTTGCACCTGGAACGTTGATGATTTCCATTCCAGCATAAGTGCCGATTCCCTTCACCAAATCAACCGCAGATATGACTGCTGCCTTTAAGCCGAACTTTTCTTTCAACGTCGGCATGGATGGTTTTTTGCCGCCTCCCCACGGCCAAATCAGGTTACCCGGTCTCTTGCCCGCTTTTTCACGGGCAATGTTTACGGGGTGAGTCCGCAGGATTCCTCCGGAACGATTAATTAGCTCTCTGAGCAATCGTGCTGTTTTTTCTGCTTCTGCCGACTTGGCTTTTGGTAACACTGCTGAAACATTTACTCCGATAGCGTCATGCGGTGGAGTGCATTGGATAAGCTCTGGCTTTGGAATGTTTCGCAATATCAGAAAGTGCCTGTAGTCAAGGCCTGAATAGAATTCGATTTTGCCTAATTTTCCAAACGCTTTATTTATCGATGCTAATAATTTGCTTGATTCTTCATTTGTTATGTGACCTGCAGAATAATCAACGATAACTCCGTCCTTCTCAGTTATCAAATTACACCTGTACGCTGCATCATTTTCCCCTAACTTTATGCCTCTGGAAGGCGCTTCAAGCGGGCCTCTACCCGTGCAATACTTTCTTGGATCATAACCCAGCAATGAACATATCGCGGTTTCTGACCCTGGGCTTAACTCGTCTGGAACTGTTTTGATTAGACCGCTTTGTCCTTTGACTGCTATTGAATCCATGTTTGGTTTGTATGCTGCTTGAAGTGGAGTCTTGTTTCCCAGTTCAGTAACAGGGTAATCAGCCATTCCGTCTCCAACAACGAGTATATACTTCATTCAATCAACTTCAAAGTAGCGTTTTGTACAATTGTTCCAGCCTTAAGCTTGTTTTCTTTGCTTCACAAGATATTGCAACCTATATTTATCTACTTACATCAAATTTTTTTTTAAACATAACCGCAAACTTGAAAGAATGGTAAGCGAGTTGTGATTGTTAACATGCAGTATCAAACGTATTCTTCGCTAAAAAATAGGTGAAACGCTGAAAATGATTATAGTGATTATTTGCAGAGGTTCTTTAGAGCAGTAGCGGCTTGATTTGTTTGCTTTAAAGTTTGTATTTCTCACGGTGGAGACATTTTTTGGTTGGAAAAATTAGCACTAAGGATGTAACTATAGAACGCAAAGAGCGTGTTCGAATACCCAAAGTGGTTTGAGATTTTATTCCTGAACTTTAAATGTGAACCTGCCTAGAATTTGTGGCTACTATCTGTTGGGGCTTTTAGTATCTCGTCTGTGGTTCTAAGCAGTCCTATCCTCGGGAAAATGTATTTTAGGGTTGCTTCATGCTCATTTTTGCTGTTTGCAGCCATCGCGTCTATAGCGAAGACTTGGTTGTATCCGCGTTGATAAGCGTCTCTGGCGGTTGTCTCCACGCCTGTGTTGGTTGAAACTCCACAGAGGACAATGGTTTCTATTTTTCTGCGTCTTAGCTGCAAATCCAGTTCGGTTCCGTAAAAAGCACCCCACTGCCTCTTCGCTATAACTATGTCCTTGCCTGTGGGCTTTATTTCTTCGACAAATTCTGCCCAATTTGCAGGTCTCGGGCCTGAACCCCACTGAGCCTGCAGATCGGTCATGGAATGCAGCATGTCTCTTCCATCGACGGATGTCACATGCACTAGGAAAACAGGCATTCCAGCATCCCTAAACTTCGTGACAAGCTTTGAGACGTTTGCGACAACTTGGTTTACAGTGTTAGGCTCAAGTTTTCTGTCGACTGCAACTATGCCCTTTTGCACATCTATAACAACTAACGCTGTCTAACTCAAATCCAGTTTCAAATCAACCATGCCAATCAAAAACAGTAAAGAGCAGAAAATGACTTATAAGTATTTTTTATATCCTTGACTCCTTAATTATTAGATAATACATTGTGGAAAGGCGTTATCTTCGCCAAAAAAGTTGGTTAAAGTATAAATTTGAAGCTGATTGCGGATTCATATTTTGCCGTAATAAACTAATTAAATTCATTTGTTTGTATTGTTTTCTTAGGCGAGCTGTATGAAAGAATGTTTAGACCCGAAAAGTAGAAAAAAACTTGAAAATAAACTGTTGGCTCTTTTAGGTGAAACGATGCAGCCACTGTCCAAAGAATTTCAAATTCTGCTGGCAGACGATTTGGTTACGGCTTTTGAAAGCAGGTTTAAAGTTTTAACTCGTGCACAAACCCCAATGGAATGCTGCGTTGAAACTGCCTCAGAGATTGAGCCTCAACTAATCTAAGCGCGAAATGTACTTCCAACGTTTTGGGCTCATTTAAATTAGGTTAAGAAATTCAGGTCGTAACTTTTTCTTTTTATAGTAATGCTTAACTGTTTTTGTTTACTGTAATATTCATCCCCACTGGCTAAATCCATGCCGACGGACCCAACGGACGCTGCAAGAAACACAAAGCTTGCGTTGCTGTGATGGCGGGTTCACCCAAACATGGGACACGGTGGGCACGGGCGCAAAGTCCCACGCCGAGAGAGCTTGACCAAGCTTAAAGCGACGCTCAGCTATGCGGTTAAGTGTTAGGTTACGTGGGAAACAAACAGCCCGCGAAAAAAAGAAGTGAATGGGTGGAGCTTCATTTGAGGACATTATTTTTTAGGCAACGTTAATCAGAAATGGGACCATCGCGGAAAGTCAGCAGTCTGCCTTAATTGCGCTTATTCTCTGAAAAACCAGTCGGGAAAGCTTCTAGGGTCTGATTCTTCGATAGATGAACCTAACGAACAGGTAAAAGACGAACACGCTGCTTGTTATGAAGAAGCTCACTGGATAGGGCTCATAAAAAGCGATAAAGAGCCCCAGCCACGTTGCTATCAGAGCAATGGCTACAGAAATAATTATGACCTGCCGTGGTCGTTTTGCCAATAGCTGAGCAGTTGCGGCTGGCGTGACCATTAATGAGAAGATGAGAAGAACGCCAACTACTTGAACCGCAAACGATGTTGCCACCGCTACTAGGAGCATGAAAATTACGCCGAGAAAAAGTACGGGCATTCCTTTTGCTTCTGCCACATCCTCGTCGAGCGATGCAAACAGGAGCGGTCGATATACTACCGAGATGAGAATCAGGATTATCACGCCGGCGACGAGGGTCAAAAGGACATCGCTGAAACTGATGCCCAATATTTCTCCAAACAGGATGGAGTACGCCTCTTGTGCATAGCCCTTGTAGAGGCTGATGAACAACACGCCTAAGCCGAGCATGAATGCGAGAACTGTTCCGATTTGGACGTCACGCTGGGCGGCGCGTCGGCCAAGTGCGGCTATCCCGAGTCCGCCCGCGCTTGTGAACAGGAGAAGACCGTAAACTGGGCTGACTCCGATTAGTACTGCTGCCGCTGCTCCCGAGAAACCGATGTGGGAGAGTGCGTGTGCGGCGAATGAGGAACGGCGTAACACAACGAAATAGCCTACAATGCCCGCGACGATTGCGACTATTGTTCCTGCCTCGAAAGCATGCTGCATGAATGCGAATTGAAAAATCTGTTGCAGGTCGACAAGTGGGTTAATGCTGAAAGAAGTAGGTGATGAAGTAGAGGTTGACATTAAGGTCATTCTGGTTGACACCCGTGGCAATCTTCAATGCCTACGATTCCAATGTTGCCCTTGGAGTCTCGTAGTACCTCAACGTGAACTCCGAACAAAGCCGAGAGAGACTCCGATGTCAGGACTTCTTGCGGCGTCCCAGTCGCCACCTTTCCGTTAGCGATGTAAACCACCTTATCAAGATACGGCAATAGAGGGTTGATGTTATGGGCTATCAATAGCGCAGTTACGTTGCGCGATTGAACCACACCGTGTATAAGTTGTAGCAATTCTCTCTCGTGCCTCATGTCAAGATTCGACAACGGCTCATCAAGCAACAGGACGGTGGGGTTGCTTACCAGCGCCTCGGCCAGAAATATTCTCTGCAGTTCTCCGCCTGACAACACGCCGAGGGAACGATGGGCCAAATCTGTAGCTCCAACGTCTTTCAGTGCGTCGAGAGCGGCTTGGCGGTCTTTTTGGGAGAACAGGCCTAGACCCCACTGTTTGCCAGAGAACCCTAATCGCACAAGTTCAAGAGATTCAACATTCGTTTCACCGTCGAATATGTGTCGTTGAGGCACGTAACCAATCTGCGGATTACCACGCTTAGGCGCTGCGTCGAATATCTTGAGGGCGCCGCTGATGGGTTGTTGCAAGCCAAGGAGCAAACGAAACAGAGTTGTCTTGCCTGCGCCGTTAGGGCCGATAACCGCGACAAACTCGCCGCGATTAATGGCGAAACTGGCGTCTCGCCAGACTATGTTATCCGGGTAGCCAGCCACCAGATTCTTGGAAGTGATGATCTCGTACTGTGCGCCCATAGTTATGTCCCATGTGCTTGTTGGTTAAGCGCGTTCTGAAGAGCGATTAACTGCGAATTCATCCAGTTTTGGAACATGGCAGTCGGCGGCTGAACCGTCTCCGTTATCGGAACGATAGGAATATCATGTTGAGTAGCTAGGGTTTCGATGGTTTGAGTTTCTGGTGTCACGGTTTGTGAGTTGTAAACCAGCACGGTAACGGTTCCATTCGTTATGAGGTTCTGGAACTGCACGATGCTCTGTGCCGAAGGGTCGTTTCCTTCGGAGACCGCTTGCATAAATGCAGGAGGTGAGACGAGGTCTAGACCTGTGGCGTTTGCCAGATACACGAAGATGCTCTCTGTTGATGCTACTTTTGTGCCTCCGAACTGTTGTTTTATCTCGTCGATGCGCCCGTTGTATACCGCTAGTGATGCATTCAGTACGGCATACTGCTGTTTATAGTATGCAGTGTTGGTCGGATCGATGGAAACGAGGTCTTTGTACATCGCATTTAATGTATCATTCACGTAATATGGGCTGTACCAAAAGTGAGGATTGGCACCAACTGTTTGGTGGATGAGTTCTTGCACGTTTAAGACTACTTGATGTGGAGTATTGCTTGCGGCTATAAGTTGGAGAGCCCATGTATCATATCCGGCTCCGTTAACGATTACTAAGCGAGCATTTGCAATTGCTATGGCGTCAGCGCTACTGCTTTCGTATTCATGAGGATCAGCATTGGGGTCTGTAACTATGCTCATCACGTTGACATGCGTTCCGCCAAGCTGGGTTATCAGACTACCCCAGAAATTTTCGGCGGCAACTACCTGTATCACTTCACTAGAACTTGTAGCAGTCTTGGTAGCTGGATGGTTTGAGAGATACAGGCTTGTGAAGGCTCCTGCGATAATTAATACAACCAAAACTGTTGCAATAATTAGGTAAATAGTTCTTCGCATAGCTTTAGCCCTCTATATGTGCATGTAATCACCCCAAGTTATTAAGTTTTACTCATTTTTTAATAACCAGGGTTTTTAATAAATAATAAATTTCATGCAATTCTTGGTTGGAACAAAACAGGCGAAAATCAAAAACTACATCTTTTAGAAAACAGCAAACATTGAAGTCAAATAAGTCAATGGGTATCAGACGATTTATTAGTTAAACATCTTGTTACAGTAAGAATGTTGAGGCGAATTGCGTGGAAATAATTAGCGTTTCACTGCCTGAGGAATTACTCAAAGAGCTGGATGGTGTTTTAGGTGAACAACACTCTGCGACAAGATCCGAAGTGATTAGACAAGCTGTTAGAAACTACATTACAGAATACAACGAGCTAGATAAAATCAAAGGGAACGTGATTGCCACCATAACGGTTCTTTATGAGAAGACAGAGCAAAATGAAGAATTGTTCCACATACAGCACGAATTCGGAGACATGATTGCAGCATACTTACACTCGCATCTAACTGAAACAAGTTGTCTTGAGGTCATGGCAATAAAAGGACCATCCGAGCGGCTTAAAAGCTTGATTGATGGGTTAAAGGCGAACAAACCGGTTAAACAAATAAAGTTCTCAGTCATGATAGCTGACGAGAAAGAATGATCAGCTGGTCCGTCTTTAGGGCTTTTTAATTTCCTACAAGTATCCATGTTTCAGATACCTGTCGATGTACAAAAGTTGGAGTACCAGCAGATAGAGTGCGCTAAATAAAATTCTTGTTACTACCTACATCATAGCCTTAGAATGCACTCAGTAAGTTAATAGGTAGGCTCTTTGAAGGTAAATACGAACTTTATTAATATAATTTTTTACTACGACCATTCATGGGGTTAAAACCTTGGCTATATTTTCAGAGTACATTAGTGTAGAAATGGTTAGCATGGGAAAAGGAGAAATACTCTTTTTTGCAACTTTTCAATGCTCAAAAGTCTTAAATCTACAAGTCACAGAATAAATTTATTCAGGGTTTTACATTGGACACACAAGAAGTTGCGGTCCCTTTAGAAAAGACTTACGTGCTTGTTGTAAGTGTGGTTAATTTTCAAAGAAATGAACCAATCAAGGATATTAACGTTAAAGTTTTCAGATTGGAAAAGGAACCAATAACGCTCAAACAATGGGCTGAAGACCTCAAAAATGGAACTCCATTTACAAAGTTGATACTCTCGATGAATACCGATAATAATGGTAACGTAACTGCTGAACTTGCAGAAGGCTTTTATGAAGCGAAAGTCGAAAAACACGGTTTAAATAAGCCTTGTGAATTAACACAAAATAACAGGGCTCTCTTCATTGAACCCAAAAAGCATTGGTGGCAATAATCTTATTCTTTGGAATACTGGATTTAAAGCTGACTTAAATAATTAAAAAGTCTTAGAAAATGTCTAAGAATTACAAGAAATTATAGGATTCCAGTGAGTGCTCCCGCTAATGTTGACGCTATAAAAAGTACAATAATGCAGATAACTAAGATTTTTTTAGTTGAAGACTTCATTGGATACTTTGTCTCCCTGAGGTCAAAATATGCTCCGCATTTGAATTTGGGTTTTATGAATTAAGAATATATGTTTTGGGGTTTTGGGTTTTTATTAATGATATGATAATCTAAAAGAGAGACCTTGCCTTCACCAACAATTTAATTACAGCGGTTCTCTCGATTTCACTGAATGCCAACTTAAACTGACCTTTCGGAGTTGTCTTTTCATATACCATAACGAGTCTTTGGTTGCCATCGGAATCAACAATAATGTTGTCTCCTTCTCCTATTCGGGTAACCTCTTTCTTTCTCATGGCAGCTTTTGCTTTTTGCAACAGTGGAATAATAGCTTTGGTCTCACTCATACTGAATCTCAGCTTGAAAGGGCAGCTCAAAGGAATTTCTCTTCCGTAGACCACAACCACTCTATCTTGAGGATAGAAATCGACAATAAAACTGTTAGTTACACCTACCCGAATGTACGGCTTCCCTCTGTCTGCCTCATCGTTCGAAAGAAACGCGGGGTTTGTGCGTCGCTTTTCCAACTATTACGCCTTACAACTCTATTGAATGTGTAACCTTTTTATGCTATGTGCTTTTAGTAACCACTTTTATTTATTTTGGTCTGGAGTTCAAAACATATTTTCGACACGATATTTTCCGAAAACATTATTTTCTTTCGACTTTCTAATTGATATAGAATATCCACGTTATCTGAAAAACCAAAGTTCTCCGAGGAGCAAAGAAATATAAAACCATTAAAACAAAAAACCAAAGATCGCTTAACAGTCATAGGAATCTTAGCTTTAGAATCAGCATTTATTTATGATTCAATAGATAATTTTTACAAGTACATACTTTTGAAAATGCCTTTCAATTTATTCCTCGCTATTCTCTCAACTATCGCAACTGCAATTTTACTTGTATTTATAATACTGATTCTCATAAGCTATTTGGATAAAAGAAAAGTCTTAAGGAGCTTTCAAAAATGAGCGAGAAAAGAACTGAGATGTAGCGCTTACTCCTCTTTCTGATCTGCTATTTGACGCTATTTCTCTTTGATTAAGCTGGAGCTTTTTATAACAGGGGTTTGCGAGTGATGGAAGAATTTGCAGTTCCAAAAGCAACACTTAGTTTAGGCTCTAACATATTTAATTCTAAACTCACGTCATGCATAATGACTCGTCCAAACCCATTTTTAACAGCTCGTCCTCGTTAAAACGTAGTCTAATTGAAAAAACAGCCTCGTCATCTAACGGCCTGTTGCTCTATTTTAGCAATTTGTCCTCCTAGTTCATTTTGAAATCTTCAAGTGCAATTTTAGCCATAACCTTATTCAGAAGACTTTTAGCTTAAAGGTTTTGCATCTACTAGCGTAACCTAAAGTTTGCAAATCGTACGCCAATCTGGATTGGAGATAACATATAATCGTACAAAATCAAAATGCAAAAGCGTTATAGCTGAATTGAAGGAAATAATTAGAGTAATTAAAAAAAGTTTGACTGAGGATAATTATTGACTGATTATCTTGTTGGGACAGGTGGATGGGCATACTTTAATGTCCCAAATAAGCCCTCACTGAAAGCATACAGTGAAATATTCAATTTTGTTGAAGTTAACAATACATTCTATCAATATCCTCCAATTCGAGCAGTTGAAAGCTGGAGAAGAATTGTCCCGAGAGAGTTCACTTTTTCATTAAGATGCCACCAAGACCTAACTCACAAAATAGGCTTAAAACCAGTAGACAAAGCATATGAAGTATTCTACAAAATGAAACAATACGCTGAAATTCTTCGAACGCCCTATTTGATTTTAGAGACACCTGTTGGATATGCAATAAACAATGATACAAGAGGTTTTTTATCTACAATATAGGGGTGTGCAGAATTTAAGCTGCCCCCGATCCTGTTCTATTATGGAAGCCTGTGAGGTTGTCAGGCTTTTCGTCAACAAAGCGATAGTTCCAGCTGAGACTAAAAGAAGAGGAAACCCTGGTTATGGACGAGTCAAAGCAATCAGAGTTCTAGT